>CADCTN010000228.1 GCA_902805535.1 uncultured Blastococcus sp.
CGATGGCGGTGTTGAGGATCAGGAGCCCGAGCGTGGTGCCGACGAGCATCGCGACGACCAGCAGCACGAACGGCGCGCGCGGGTGGCGCAGCGCGCGCGGCGCCCGCCGGCGGCTGCGGGTGGCCGGGACGCCGGGGACCAGGCGCAGCTCCGGCCGCTGGGGAGACCTGGGCACGGTGACCCTGGGCGCGGTGGACCGGGGCGCGGTGCGGGTGGCGCGGGTCATGCGGCCCTCCGGATGCGTTCGGCGGCGCGGACACGGGCGGAGGCGGCCCGGGGGTTGGCGGCCAGCTCGTCGTCGGAGGCCGCCTCGCCCCCTCGGGTCAGCAGGCGCAGGACGGGGCCCAGCTCGGGGACCGGCAGCGGGAACTCGGGCGGGGTCCGGTCGACGGCGTCCGCGGCGAGGGTCTGCTTGACGATCCGGTCCTCGAGGGAGTGGAAGGTGATGACGACGACGCGGCCGCCGACCGCCAGCGCGTCGACCGCCGCCGGCAGAGCGCGCTCGAGCGCCCCCAGCTCGTCGTTGACCTCGATGCGCAGCGCCTGGAACGTGCGCTTGGCGGGGTGACCCCCGGTGCGTCGGGTCGCGGCCGGGATCGCCTCCCGGACCAGGTCGGCGAGTCGGCCCGTGTGGGTGAACGGCTCGCGGGCCCGCTCCCGGTCGATCGCCGCGGCGATGCGGGAGGCGAAGCGCTCCTCGCCGTACACCCGCAGGACGCGGGCGAGGTCCTTCGGCGGGTAGCCGTTGACGATCTCGGCGGCGGTGCGCCCGGTCTCGGGGTTCATCCGCATGTCCAGCGGGGCGTCGGCGGAGTAGCTGAACCCGCGGTCGGGCCGGTCGAGCTGGAGCGAGGAGACGCCGAGGTCGAACAGGACGCCCTGGACCTCGCCGATCCCCAGGCGGGTGAGCACGTCGGGCAGCTCGTCGAAGACGGCGGGGACCAGGGTGGCCCGATCGCCGTGACCGGCCGCCTGGATCCGGCGGACCGCCTCGGCCCGGGCCTCGGGGTCGCGGTCCAGCCCGACCAGCCGCAGCCCGGGGTGGGCGTCGAGCATCGCCAGCGAGTGGCCGGCCAGGCCGAGGGTCGCGTCGACGAGGACGGCGCCGTCGGCGGCGCAGGCGGGGCCGAGCAGCTGGGTCACCCGCTCGAGCAGGACGGGCACGTGCACGGGACTGCGCGCGGGCTCCGGCGCCGCAGCATCCGTGCTGCTCATCGTTCCTGCCTTCCGAGGATTCCGGGATTCCTTCCCGAGATGGTGCCGCGTGGGTGGACCGAGGAGTGGGACGCAGCGGTTCCGGTGGGGCCGGGTGGGGCGAGTGGGGCGGAGTGGGGACCGGGATCCGCTCGGGCGGGAGCCCGCCCCCCGCGGGGACCGCCTGGCGTCGGGGAAGAGCGTCAGGTGGCGTCCCGCGGGGGCGGGATGGGCCGCCCACCCGCGTGCGCGGAACCGGAGAGGACGGGGGGACCGAGCCGCGGGGAAGGCGGCTGGGGCCCGGATCGGTCGAGTCGCGGGGAAGGCGGCTCGAACGGGCGTCCTCGGCAGGCCGGGCGTCACGGGCGATGCACTCAGCGATGCGGGGCACCGAGAGATGCAAGCGATCCCGGGATCACGACAGCGTCGGCATCCCCTCGCTCTCCAGGTCGGCGTAGGCGGCCTCCAGTTCGGCCACGTAGGCCTCCCAGTTGGTCGCGTCCCAGATCTCGAAGCGGGTGTCCACGCCGACGATGACGACGTCGCGGTCCAGCCCGGCGTATTCGCGCAGGCTCGCGGGAATGGTGATGCGCCCGGTCTTGTCCGGCTCGATCTCGACCATCGACCCGAAGCTCATCCGGGCGGCCATGCGTGCCCGCGCGGTGTCGGAGGGGGCCATGGCGGCCATGGCGGCGCTCTGCTCGGAGACCCGGGCCATGGTGAGGCCGTAGAGGCAGCGCTCCTGCCCTTTCTTGATCACCATGCCGTCGGCCACCTGGTCGCGGAAGCGGACGGGGAGGGCGAGCCGGCCCTTCTCGTCGAGACGCAGGGGGTAGCTGCCGACGAACACCGGACCACCTCCCGCATCTGACCTCCACTGGCTCCGCAGCGACCCCTGCTCGGTCCCTGCCTCCCCACCGGGCGACACAGTAACCCACCAGCCCCCACCAGACACCACTCGACACCATGTCGTGGCCTGCTCTCCCCACGGGTGGCCGCCTGCCGGGGCACTTGGGCTCCCCCGCAGGTCAGGGGCCGGAACGCACCCCTCCGGTGCGGCGCGGGAGGACGGGCAGGCCGGCGCCGGTCGCGGAACCGATTCCCCACGTACGGTGGGGGGGTGACGGAGGCGACACGCACCGCCGACGGAGCGGACGGCCCCCTGGGCGGAAGCCCGGAGACCGACGTCGCCGCCGCGGGCGCACGGATCGCGGCGAACGTCGGCCGGGTGGTCCAGGGCAAGGACGACGTGGTGCGGCTGGCGCTGGTGGTGCTGCTGGCCGAGGGGCACCTGCTCATCGAGGACGTGCCCGGCGTCGGCAAGACGACCCTGGCCAAGGCGCTGGCCGCCTCGGTCGACGCCACGGTCCGCCGGATCCAGTTCACGCCCGACCTGCTGCCCAGCGACGTCACCGGCGTCGCGGTCTACGACCAGGAGACGCGGGCGTTCGAGTTCAAGCCCGGCGCGATCTTCGCCAACATCGTCGTCGCCGACGAGATCAACCGCGCCTCTCCCAAGACGCAGTCCGCGCTCCTGGAGTGCATGGAGGAGCGGCAGGTCACCGTGGACGGCGTCAGCTACGAGCTGGCCCGGCCGTTCCTGGTGATGGCCACGCAGAACCCGCTGGAGATGGAGGGGACCTACCCCCTTCCCGAGGCCCAGCGCGACCGGTTCACCGCGCGCGTGTCGATGGGCTACCCGGGGCGGGACGCCGAGCTGGCGATGCTCGACGAGCGGTCGACCGCCGACCCGCTGTCCACCCTCTCCCCCGTCGCCGACGCGGCGGCGGTGCGCGAGCTGGTGCGCGCCGTGGGGACGCTGCACGTCGCCGACGCGGTGCGCCGCTACGTCGTCGGCCTGGTCGAGGCCTCCCGCAGGTCCCCGCACCTGCGGCTGGGGGCCTCCCCGAGGGCCGGGCTCCAGCTGCTGCGGGCCGCGCGGGCCTCGGCCGCCCTCTCGGGCCGCGACCACGTGCTGCCCGACGACGTCCAGCAGCTCGCCGCGCCGGTGCTGGCCCACCGCCTGCTGCTGACCGCGGACGCCGCGCTGGGCCGGCGCAGTGCCGAGCAGGTCGTCGCCGAGCTGCTGTCCACCGTGCCGGTCCCGCGCGGGCGCTGACCGCCGTGCCGTCGTCGGCCGGGCGGGTGCTGTCGTCGCTGACCCTCCGCGGGCGCTGCGTGGTCGCGGCGGCCGCGACGCTGCTGCTCGTCGGCGTCCTGCTGGGCGAGCGGCCGCTGGTCCAGCTGGCGGTGTTCACGCTCGCGCTGCCGCTGCTGTCGGCCCTGGTGGTCGCCCGGCAGCGGTTCCGGGTGAGCACCCGGCGCACCGTCACGCCGGCTCGCCTCTCGCGCGGGGAGAGTGCGGAGATCGTGCTCGAGCTGGCCAACGCCGACACGCGCTCCGGGGGGCTGTGGGTGCTCACCGAGCAGCTGCCCGGCGACCTGGGCACGGCGCCGCAGTTCGTCGTGGAACGGCTCGGCCCGGGCGATCGCGCCGCGCTGCGCTACCGGGTGCACGGACACCGCCGGGGGCGCCACGTGCTGGGCCCCCTCCGGCTCCGCCTGGTCGATCCCTTCGGGCTCGTCGAGCGCACCGCCGTCGGCGCGGACAGCGCACCGCTGCTCGTCCTGCCCCGGGTCCGGCCGCTGGGCGCCGGTGGACCGGCCGGCGGTCAGGGCGGCGGCGGCGAGGGCTCCCGGCGCACCATCGCCGTCCACGGCGAGGACGACGTCAGCACGCGGGAGTACCGGCACGGCGACGACCTGCGCAAGGTCCACTGGCGGGCGACCGCGCGGACCGGGGAGCTGATGGTGCGGCTCGAGGAGCGGCCGTGGCGAGCCCAGGCCACCCTGCTGGTCGACACGCGAGCACGGGCGCACCTGATCGCGCCGCACCGGGTCCGGCCGGAGAACGCCGCGGCGGGCCCCGGACCGGCCGGTGACGACGCGCCGCCCGCGGACAGCCTGGAGTGGCTCGTGGAGGCCGCGGCGAGCATCGGCAGCGAGCTGGCCCGCCGGGGCGCGGTGCTGCGCGCGGTCACCGACACCGGCGAGCTCGTGCCCACCTCCGGCCACGGGCGGCTGAGCGCGGAGGACCTGCTCGACCGGCTGGCCGGCGTCGGCCCGTCGCGGATGTCCGGGCTCGGGGTGGGCGTCGAGCAGCTGTGCCGCGCCGCGGGTGAGGGCCCGGTGGTCTGCCTGCTCGGCGCGGTGGGCCCGGACGACGTCGTCGACCTGATCCGCGGCCGCTCCGGCCCGACCACCGACCTGGCCGTCCTCACCGACATCGAGAGCTGGGCGGACCCGGGTCCCGGGCGCGGACGGCGGGGGCTGTCGGCGGCCTCACGGGGCGCCCTGTCCGGGCAGCGGGAGGACGCCGCGCGGTTGCTGCGCGCCGCGGGCTGGCGGGTGGCCGTGGCCCGTGCCGACCTCTCGGTCGGCGAGGTCTGGGCGGAGCTGGGCACCCCGACGCCGGCCCGGCCGGTGACCGTCGGCGGGCTGCACGGGACACCGGCATGACCGACCTGGACCTGCGCTCGGCCGTGTCCGCGGCGACCGCCACGCTGCTGGGGTCGGCGGCGCTCAGCCCCGTCTACACCTCCGGCGCCTGGCTCGCGCCGGTGGCGGCCGCCGTCCTCACCGTCCTCGCGGGTGGGCTGCTGCTGCGCGGTGGCGGCCCGGCGCTGTGGTCCTCGCTCACCCGTGGCCGCGCTCCGGCGGGCCGGGTGGCGGCCCTCGGCACCGCGCTGGTGCCGTTCGGTCAGCTGCTGCTGCTGCTCGCCGTCCTCACCGCGCTGTTCGCCCCCGCCGAGGCCATCGCCGGGATCGTCCCCACGCCGGGCAGCCTCCAGCAGCTGGGCGCGGTGCTGGCCGACGGCTCCGCGGAGCTGCAGGAGCAGGCGACCCCGGCACTGCCGCTGACCGGCCTGCTCGCGCTCACCGCCGTCTTCGTGGGCGCGCTGGCCGTCCTGGTGGACCTGGTCACCGTGAGCGGACGGCAGGCGACCCTCGCCGGGCTGGCGCTGCTGGTCCTCTTCTGCGTCCCCGTGGCCACGGTCACCGGCACCATCGGGCTGGTCGCCTTCGCCGGGCCGGCCGCGGGCCTGGCGCTGCTGATGTGGACCGACCAGCGCCGGTGGTTGGCGGCGACGGGCCGCACCACCCGGCGCAGCGGCGTCGCCGGCGGAGTGGCCGCCCTGCGCACCGGGACCGTGGCCGTGGCGGCCGGGCTGGTGATCGGGTCGTTCGTCCCCATCCTGACCGAGGGCTCGCTGGCCACCGGACTGGGCGGCGGGTCCGGTGGTGGGGCCACCGGCACCTCGCTGGACCCGGTGGCCACGATGCAGGGCCAGCTCACGCTGCCCGAGCCGATCGACCTGCTGCAGCTGGACGCCTCGGTCGCCGACCCGGGCTACCTGCGCTCCGTGGCCATCGACGAGTACGACAACGAGTCCGGCTGGACGCTGAGCAACATGCGCGGCGAGGACTCCATCGCCGACGACGACGAGCTGGCCCCGCTGTCGGGCCGCCAGTCCTACCGCTCGGTGACGGCCACCGTGGAGGTGCTGGAGCACGACGACCGCTTCCTGCCCACGCTCTTCGCGCCGCGGTCGGTCCGCCTGGACGGCGACGACGCCGACGACTGGCGCTTCGATTCCGACACGGGCACCATCTACGGCCGCGAGGTGACCAGCGGCGGCCTGACCTACACGATCGACGCCTCCGAGCCCCGGCCGACGGTCGCCCAGCTGTCCGGGGCGCAGTTCCTGGAGCCCGAGGACCCCGTGCAGCAGTTCTTCACGGCGCTGCCCATGCTGGACCCGCGGGTGACCGACCTGGTGTCCCAGGTGACCGCGGACAGCGCGACGCCCTACCAGCGGGTGCGCAGCATCCAGGACTTCCTGACCGACCGGTCCAACGGGTTCATCTACAGCCTGTCCACCCAGCCGGGCACCAGCGGGGACGACCTGGTGGACTTCCTGACCCTGCGACGCGGCTACTGCGAGCAGTACGCCGGGGCCATGGCGGTCATGGTGCGCGCGGCCGGCGTGCCGGCACGGGTGGCGCTGGGCTACACGCCGGGCACCGAGCAGCGCGACGGTGGCCGGCTGATCACCAGCGACGACGCGCACGCCTGGGTGGAGGTCTACTTCGAGGACCTCGGCTGGGTGCCCTTCGACCCGACACCGATCGCCCGCGACCGCGCCGTCGAGCTCCCCTGGGCGCCGCGCGCCGGCGAGGCGGACACCCCCGACAGCCAGGCGCAGGTGCCGGTCCCGACCGCCCCGTCCCAGTCGCTGCCCACAGCGCCCCAGGAGCGTGGCGGCGGCGGTGTACCCGACGCGCAGTCCGGCGCGGGCGGCGAGGACCTGCTGTGGCCGGTCGCGGGTGGGCTGGCACTCGCCCTGCTCGCCGCCGCCGTCGTCGACGCCCCGGCGGGGCTCCGGGTCCTGCAGCGCCGGCGCCGGGTCGCGGTCGGGACGGCGGGGGCCCTCTGGGACGAGCTGACCGCGACCGCTCTGGACGCCGGGCTGCGGTCGGACCCGGCCTGGACGCCGCGCCGGACCGGACGCGAGCTCGGGGGCCTGCTGCGGCCGGACTCCCCCGGGGCCGACGCCGTCCTCCGGCTGGCCCTCGCCGAGGAGGCCGCGAGCTACGGGCCGGCGGCCGGGCAGCACGCCCATCCCGACCTGGTCGCCGCGCTGGCCACCGCCCGCCGGGACCTGCTGGCCGCCGTGCCGCGCAGCGCCCGGCTGCGGGCCTGGTTCTGGCCGGCCTCCCTGGTGCAGGCCGGTGGCCGGCTGGCGGCCGCGATCACCGACCGGGTGCCGCGGACCCTCAGGCGGACCCGGCCGGTCTGACCGCTCCCCTCCCTGGGAACGCGGAGAGCCGCCGTCCGTACGGACGGCGGCTCTCTACGCGGGTGGTGAGAGTGCGGGCTACTGGTCGTAGCGGCGGCGGAAACGCTCCTCGAGCCGGCTCTTCAGCGGCTGACGCCCGGTGCGGTTGCCCCGACCGGATCGGCCGGCGCCGGCAGTGCCACGGCTCCCGGCCGGGGGGCTCCCGGCCTCGACCGCGCCCGTGGCCGCCTTGTAGTTCAGGACGCCGAGGGTGACGCCGGCGAAGGCGATCAGGAAGCCGAAGACGCCCAGCGGCACCGACCGTGCCACCGCGCCGCCGACGAGGACCGCCAGGCCGATGACGACGAGGCCGGCGCCGAGCTGCAGCATGCGGCGGGCCTTCAGGCGGCGGTCGCCGGTGCGTACCGACGACGCGAACTTCGGATCGTCATCGACGAGGGCGCGCTCGATCTGCTCCAGCAGACGCTGCTCGTGCTCTGAGAGCGGCACGTCGACCTCCAGGTGGGCGGAGCGATTGCCGTCGAAGGCCTTCCGCCGACGGTGCTACCGAGGATACGAGCCCGACGCAACGCGCGAAAGGCGACGGTGCGGCGACCCGCCGTGATCATGCTTCGATCACTCCTCCGAGGGGTCAACGGACGGTCGGCCCCCTCGGTTCCGCGCCGTCCGGGAGCGCGGATCTGCGCTGGTCGGCGGCGTGCTCCCGGGCCGGCCCGTGCGGTGCAGCAGCGTGGCCGGCCGCACCGCACCGGCGCCGAACCGGCGGGCGGCCTGGTCCGCGGCGAGCTCGACCTCCCGCCGACCGTGCTCCCGCGCGCCCAGCTCCAGCTGCTGCGGGACGGAGTCCGCGTCCACCAGCCGCTCCGCGCGGACACCCACCAGGCGGATGCGCGCCCGGTCGAGCCCGAGCGCGTCGTAGAGGGCCCGCGCGGTGTCGTAGAGCTCCTGCCCGACGTCGGTGGGGACGTCGAGGGTGCGACTGCGGGTGATCGTGGCGAAGTCGGCGAAGCGGACCTTGATGCTGACCGTGCGGGTCAGCCATCCCCCGGCCCGCAGCCGCCCCGCCGTCCGCTCGGCCAGCAGGAGGAGCTCCCGGTGGATCACCGCCGGGTCGTCGACGTCGGTGCCGAAGGTCTCCTCGTGCCCGGTGGACTTCTCGGGCTCGTCCGGGACCACCCGCCGGGGGTCCCGGCCCCAGGCCAGCGCGTGCAGGTGGGCCCCGGCCGCCGCGCCCAGCGCGCGCTGCAGCGTCTTCGCCGGCACGTGCGCGAGGTCACCGACCGTGCGCAGCCCGAGGCGCAGCAGCTGCTCCTCGGTCTTGGGGCCCACGCCCCAGAGGGCGCCGACCGGCAGCGGGTGCAGGAAGTCCATGACCTCCGGCGGGCGGACGACCAGCAGCCCGTCGGGCTTGGCGTGGGTCGAGGCGAGCTTGGCGACGAACTTGCTGCCGGCCACCCCGACCGAGCAGGTGATCCCCTGCTCGTCGAAGACCCGGGCGCGGATGTACTCGCCGATCTCCGCGGCGTTCCCCAGCCGGCGCCCCGCCCCCGAGACGTCGAGGAACGCCTCGTCGAGCGAGAGGGGCTCGACCAGCGGGGTGATCGAGCGGAACAGCGCCATCACCGAGCGGGAGACCTCGGCGTAGAGCGCCAGGTCCCCCGGCAGCACGGTCGCCGTCGGGCACAGCCGCAGGGCTCGGGCGGTGGGCATGGCCGCGTGCACGCCGTAGCGGCGGGCCTCGTAGGTCGCAGACGTCACCACGCCCCGGTTGCCGGCGCCGCCGACGATGACCGGGGTGCCGGCCAGCTCGGGGCGCTTGCGCACCTCGACGCTGGCGAAGAACGCGTCCATGTCGACGTGCAGGACGCTGCAGCCCTCCGCCCGGCCCGACCCCACCGCACCCCCTTCCGTCGAACAGGTGTTCGATCTCCGAGCCGGACACTACCGACCGGGGTCCGGCACATGCGCGGCGGCGCGGCGCCGTGTCCCGCTCGTGACCTGCCGGTGCCGGCAGGTCCGGGCTGGTGGGGACGGACTGGTGGGGACAGGGGGTGTCGGACGAAGATGACCGAGGTAAGCGACGGGGACTGCCGCCCGGCAGCCCCGGATCGACCTGGACGGAGATGCCATGGCTCTCGACGACGACGACATGACCAGCACGGAGGGTCCGGCCGACGGCGGCGCCTCGGGCACCCCGGGCACGCACGACGGTGGCGCGGACGGCGGTGCCGACGGTGGCGCCGGCGGTCCTGCTGACGGCGGATCCGACGGCGGTGCCGATGGTGGCGCCGATGGTGGTGCCGACGGCGGATCCGACGGCGGTGCCGACGGTGGCGCTGACGGTGGCGCCGATGGTGGTGCCGACGGCGGCGCGGACGGTTCGGCCTGACCGAGAACCCTGCCCCGCAGGGCCGGGCGGAGCAGCTGCTCCGCCCGGCCCTGCGCCGGTGCACGAACACCGACCCGGAGGTCTTCGCACGGAGCCACTGGGGCCGGCACCCGCTGCTGACCCGCGCCGCGGACACCGGCAACACCTTCACCGACCTGCTCGACCTCGCCGCGGTCGACGAGCTGCTCTCCCGCCGGGGACTGCGCACGCCGTTCCTGCGCGTCGCCAAGGACGGCCAGGTCGTCGACCCCTCGCGCTTCACGACCTCCGGTGGCGCGGGTGCCGAGATCGCCGACCAGGTCAGCTCCGACGCGGTGCTCCGGCTGTTCGCCGACGGCAGCACGGTGGTCCTGCAGGGTCTGCACCGGCTGTGGCCGCCGCTGATCGAGTTCGCCGACCAGCTGGCCGCCGACCTCGGCCATCCCACGCAGGTCAACGCCTACGTCACCCCGCCGTCCTCGCGCGGGTTCGACGCCCACTACGACGTGCACGACGTGTTCGTGCTCCAGGTCGCCGGCCAGAAGCACTGGACCATCCACGAGCCGGTGCTGCGCGACCCGCTGCGCACCCAGGTGTGGACCGACCGCCGCGAGGAGGTGGCCGCCGCCGCGACACGCGAGCCGGTGATCGACGCCGTCCTCGAGCCCGGCGACGTCCTCTACCTCCCCCGCGGCTTCCTGCACTCGGCCACCGCGCTCGGCGAGATCAGCGCCCACCTGACCATCGGCATCCACTCGGTCACCCGGTGGGGCGCGGCCGAGGCCGCCCTCGACCTGGTGCGCACCCTGGCCGCCGAGGACCCCGACCTGCGCGGCTCCCTGCCCCTCGGTGTCGACCTCGCCGACCCCGACGGCCTGCGCGACGACGTCACCGCCGTCGTCGAGGGGCTGCGGGAGTGGCTGGCCCGGGTGGACCCCGCCGAGGTGGCCGAGCGGCTCCGAGCCCGAACGTGGGCCCAGGTCCGCCCCGAGCCGGTCGCGCCGCTGGCCCAGGCGACCGCTGCCGCGGCCCTCTCCCCCGACTCCGTGCTCCGCCTGCGCCCGCGCCTGCGGTGCCTGCTGCGCGACGAGGACGATGGGCGGGTGACCCTCATCGGTGGCCGCCGGACGCACTCGTTCCCGGGGACGGCGCGCCCGGCGCTGACCGAGCTCCTCGACGTGGGCGAGCTGAAGGTCGGCGACCTGCCCGGCCTGGAACCCGACGACCGGCTGACCCTGGCCCGGCGGCTGGTCACCGAGTCCGTCGCGATCCTCCCCGACGCCCCGACCCCCGACGCCACGACCCCCGGGCCGTGACCACCGCGGATCTCCCACCCGCGGACGACTTCTACCGCACCGACCTGCCGGTCCGCCCGGCCGGGCGGCTGGATGCCGCGCGCTGCTCGGTGCAGGCACTGGCCCGCGGGGACTCGGCCGTCGCCACGGCCTCCCCCGTGCAGCGCTGGCTGCTGGTCGAGCAGCCCGGGGCGTGGGGG
>CADCTN010000229.1 GCA_902805535.1 uncultured Blastococcus sp.
CGCCGGGCTCGTCGGCTGGCTGGCCGGTGCTGCCGGGCGCGCGGTCGCCGCCGCCGCCACCGGCAGCCGGGTGTGGCCCGACCCGCTGGCCCACCCGGTCTCGATCGTGCTGTTCGACGTCCTGGTGGCCCGGTCGGTCGTGGGCCACCAGCGCGGCACCCTCACCTGGCGGGATCGGCGCCTGTAGTCCGGACCGTCCGGCCGGCCACCGTCGCGACGATCGCGCGGGCCGCGGCCCGGCCCTCCGGCGCGGGCACCAGCGGGTAGACGTGGACGGCGCCCTCGCAGACGGTGAGCCGCACCGGCGTCCCCTCGGCGTCGGCCCGGTCCCGCAGGAGGAGCGCGTCCGGCAGGCAGATGTCTCGGCTGCCGACGTAGAGGTCGATCGGCGCCAGCCCGGTGAGCGGTCCGTTGAGCGGGCTGAGCCGCGGATCGGTCCGGTCGTCCCCGCCGGCCCACGCCGCGGCCGCCTCGTGCAGGCCCGCCCGGCGCAGCCACGGGTCGCGGGCCTCCACGGCAGGGATGCCGGGATTGCTCATCGTGAGATCCAGCCACGGTGCGATCAGGACCAGGCGCCGGGGCTGCGGCAGGTCCGCGCCGGCCAGTGTCCGGGCCAGGCCCAGCGCCAGCCCACCACCGGCGGAGTCGCCCAGCACGGTCACCGTGTCGGCGTCGACCGCGGTCAGGAGCTGCCGGTAGACCTCGGTCAGGAACGGATAGGCGTCGCGGTGGGTGTGCTGCGGTGCCAGGCCGTAGCTGGGCACCTCGACACGGACACCGGCGTCCGCCAGGCGCGAGACCAGTGCCCAGTGCTGGGCCGAGATCTCGCTGATGTACGCGCCGCCGTGCAGGTAGACCGCCGCCCGCTGCGCCGGCCGGCCGCGCGGCGTCACGGTGTGGCAGTCGAAGCCGGCGACCTGCCGGGTGGCCACGGCGTGCCGCCTGCGCAGCCGAGCCGGCGGCGCCGACGGACCCTTCGCTGCCGCGACGCGGGCCCGCCCTCGCTCGGCCGTCGCCATCCGCGGCCGGTAGGCCAGACGCACGAACGCCGCCACCATCGTCATCTGCAGGCTGCTCATGTCGCGGTCACCGTAGGCCACCCGACCGCCCCGACCGCGCCGGCCCGCGGGGCGGCGGCGACGATGGGCCCGTGACCGACCTCGCCGAACGTGTGCTCTTCGACCCCACCGAGATGGGGACCGGCGCGTTCTACCGCGTGCTCAACTCCGTCGTCGTCCCCCGGCCGATCGCCTGGGTCTGCAGCCGGTCCGCCGACGGCGTGCTCAACCTCGCGCCGCACTCCTTCTACACCGTGGCGTGCGTGGACCCGCCGGTCGTCCAGTTCACCTCGGTGGGCCGCAAGGACTCGCTGCGCAACGTGGAGGCGACCGGCGAGTTCACCGTCAGCCTGACCCCGGAGGCGCTGTTCGAGCAGGTCAACGCCACCGGCACGGACTTCCCCGCGGGCACCAGCGAGGCGCAGGAGTGCGGGATCGCGCTGGAGCCCAGCGAGCGCGTGGCGGTGCCCCGGGTGGCCGAGTCACCGGTGTCGGTGGAGTGCACGCTGCACTCCACCGTGCGCCTGGGCGACAGCACCGTGGTGTTCGGCCGGGTGCAGCTGATCAGCGTCCGGGCGGGCGCCGTGCGCGACGGGCGGCCCCGGATCGAGCACCTCAGGCCGCTGGCGCGGCTGGGCGGCAACGAGTGGTCGACGATCGGCGAGGTCCGCGAGATCCCGCGGATCCCCTACGCGACGTGGTCGGAGGATCCCTCGATCGGCGAGCAGGTCAGAGGCGGCTGACCGAACGGCTCAGCGGGGCAGGTGGACGCCGATCTCGTCGGCGGCGTCGGCGCCGAACGCCTCGGCGAACCGGCTGAGGAAGCTCTCGCGCGGCAGGTCGTACTCCTGGGTGCCGATCACCTCGACGGCCGCCGTGGCGACGGCGGAGCCGAGCTGGGTGGCCCGCTCGAGGCTCAGCCCCCACATGCGGCCGGCGATGAACCCGGCGCGCAGGGCGTCGCCACCGCCGGTGGGCTCCACCGGCTTGGTCTCCGGGACGGCGATCACCGAGATGGGCTCCGCGCCGGCCTGGCGGACCAGGATGCCGTCGGCGGCCCGGGTGGTGATCCAGGTGCCGACGCGGGCGAGCACCTGGTCCTCGGTCCAGCCGGTCTTCTGCTGGAGCAGGTGGGACTCGTACTCGTTGGTGAACAGCAGGTCGGCGCCGTCGGCCAGGCCGCGGATCATCTCACCGTCCGCCCACGCGAGCTGCTGGCTGGGGTCGGCGGCGAACCGGTAGCCCCGCTGCCGGCACTCCTCGGTGTGCCGGACCATGGCCTTCGGGTCGTTGGGCCCGATCACGACCAGGTCGAACTCCCCGACGCGCCGGGCCACGGGACCGAGCTCGATCCCGCCGGCCTCCGACATCGCGCCCGAGTAGAACGACGCGATCTGGTTGTTCGCGGCGTCGGTGGTGCAGACGAAGCGGGCGGTGTGCTTGGTCTCCGACCAGTGCACGCTGCCGGTGTCCACCCCGTGCCGGGTCAGCCACGCCTCGTACTCGGCGAAGTCGTTCCCCACCGCGCCGACGAGTACGGGCTGCAGACCCAGGAGCCCCAGCCCGTAGGCCATGTTGGCCCCGGCACCGCCCCGGTGCTGCACGAGGTCGTCGACGAGGAAGGAGAGGGAGACGTTCTCCATCTGGCCCTCGACGAACTGGTCGACGAACTTCCCGGGGAAGGTCATCAGGTGGTCGGTGGCGATGGAGCCGGTGACGGCGACGGGCACGGAAGGCTCCCTGAGGCGCTGGATCGGCGGGCGGCCGCACGATGTGCCTGCCGAGCAGAGCACCGGTACACAATAGAAGCCTCGACGTGACCCGGCCCTCCGGTGCGTCCCCCGGGATCGGTCAGTCGGCGAGCATCCGTCGCAGGGAGACACCGAGCTGGGCGACCCCGACGGCCCCGAGCGCCGCGCCGACCGCCGTTCCGCTGGTGACCACCAGATCACCGAGGTCCAGGCCGCCGGCATCCAGGCCGGCCACCACCCCGGCGCCGCCGAGGGTGAACCCGGCCATGGCCACCCGGGTCGGCCGTTCCCACACCGACAACGCGCCGGTCTCGGCCACGCCGGCCTGGCCGGCCCGGGCCCGGAGGTAGTCGGGCAGCCAGCAGAGCGCGCCGAAGAGGACCGCCAGCCAGCCCGGGGCGCCGGCCACCCACAGCGCGCCGGCGTACGCCGCCTCGGTCAGCCGGTCGACGACGGAGTCGAGGACGAAGCCCCGGCGGGAGGCGCGGCCGGTGCCGATGGCCAGCGCGCCGTCGAGGGAGTCGAGCAGCCCGGAGAGCCCGACGAGCACGCCGGCCGGCACCAGCCACGGTCCCCCGGCGGCCGCGGCGGGCACGGCCGCG
>CADCTN010000230.1 GCA_902805535.1 uncultured Blastococcus sp.
ACCTGGGCCTGCCCGCCGAGCTTGCCCTCGGTGCCGACCTCGCGGGCGACCCGGGTCACCTCGTCGGCGAAGGAGGACAACTGGTCGACCATCGTGTTCACCGTCGACTTCAGTTCCAGGATCTCCCCGCGCGCGTCCACGGTGATCTTCTGGCTCAGGTCACCCCGGGCCACCGCGGTGGCCACCTGGGCGATGCCGCGCACCTGCCCGGTGAGGTTGGCGGCCATGAGGTTCACCGCGTCGGTGAGGTTCTTCCAGGTGCCGGCCACGTCCGGGACCACGGCCTGCCCGCCGAGCCGGCCCTCGGTGCCCACCTCGCGTGCCACCCGGGTGACCTCGTCGGCGAACAGCCGCAGGGTGTCGGTCAGGGAGTTGATCGTCTCGGCCAGTTCGGCGACCTCGCCGCGGGCCGACACGGTGATCTTGCGCGAGAGGTCGCCCTCGGCGATGGCGGTGGCGGCCGACGAGATGGAGCGCACCTGGTTGGTGAGGTTGCTCGCCATGGTGTTGACCGAGTCGGTGAGCGCCCGCCAGGTGCCCGCCACGCCGCGCACGTCGGCCTGGCCGCCGAGCTTGCCCTCGGTGCCGACCTCCCGGGCCACCCGGGTCACCTCGTCGGCGAACGAGGACAGCTGGTCGACCATCCTGTTCACCGTGCTGCCGATGCGGCGGAACTCGCCGCGGAGCCTGCGGCCCTCGATCTCCAGGGCCATGTGCTGGGACAGGTCGCCCTCCGCGACCGCGTCGAGCACCCGGGCGATCTCGGCGGTCGGCGCGGCGAGATCGTCGATGAGAGCGTTCACGGCCTGCACCCCGGCCGCCCACGCGCCGTCGTAGGACTCCTCGTCGAGCCGCTCCGACATGCGCCCGTCGCGGCCCACGACCCGGCTGATCCGCAGCAGGTCGCGGCTGTGCCGCTCCTGCAACGCCACCAGCTCGTTGAACTGCTCGACCACCTCGCTCGCCGGCCCCTCGCGGCGGGCCAGCCGGACGTCGAATCGGCCGCGCCGCACCAGCGCCAGGGCCTGGGCCAGCTCGACCAGCAGCGCCCCGTCCTCCACGGGAGCCCCCTCGACGGGAGCCTCGATGCCGGAACCGTCGTCGGGCACCACCGCCGGTGGTTCGGAATCGGCGGGGACCACCGCGCGTGTCTGCCGTGTCGCCGTCATGAGTGCCTCCACCTGCCGGGAAATCGGAGCCGACGCCCGGAAGGACCGGCCTGCCTGGGCATCACCGAAACGACTCCAGCAGACTGCACCCGTGCCCCATCGACTCGAGCGGCGGATGCGCTTTCCGTCCGACATGCAGTCGATCAGTCGCGTCCGACGGATTATCCACGACCTGCTGGCCGAGACCGCGGACCACGGCACTGCCGGCGACGTGCCGGAGTTCGTCGACGACGTGGTCCTGCTGGCCAGCGAGCTCTGCGAGAACGCCGTGCTGCACGCCGGCACCGCGTTCGACCTGGCGGTGGTGGCCGACGACGACGAGGTCACCGTCGCCGTCACCGACCGCGGCCCGGGCGCCCTGGAGCTGCAGCTGGCCGAGCCGCGCCGGCGCTACGGGAGGGCCGCCACCCACGGCCGCGGCCTGACCCTGATCGCGCGTCTGGCGACGAGCTGGGGCACCCGGCACGAGGCCGACGGCCAGCACACGGTGTGGTTCAGCATCGCCCGGCGACAGGGAACCGTCGCGGAGCCGGCCGCAGCCCCGGCACCCGAGCACGAACGCGGCTGGTCCGCGGCCGAGGAAGCCCGCTGGCTGCTGCACGTGCCGGCGTCCCTGGCGCGCCGCCTCGATCCCGTCGACCTGATCCGGGAGCTGGCCGCCCGCCTGCGCGACATGGCCGACGCCGCGGCCGTCGTCGTCGAGGTCGACCGCGGCGACGGCACCGGGGCCCAGGAGCTGGTGCGCGCCGGCGCCCTCCCGCCCGAAGGGGCCGCGGCGCCAGGGAGGGTCCTCGACGTCCCGCTGCCGACCACGACCGGCCTGCACGGCACCATCCGGCTCGTCCTGCGCGATCAAGCCGACGCCGTCCGCGCCCGCGAGCTGACCGAGCTGATCGCCGGGCGTGTCGCCATCACCGCCGAGTCGCAGTGGCTGCGAGAGGTCGACCAGCGCCGCCGGGCGTGGACGGCCTACCTGGTGGAGGCCAGCGAACTGCTCGGCCAGTCCCTCGACCTGGACCTGACGGTCGCGCTCGTGCCGCAACTGGTGGTGCCGCGGCTGGGTGCGTGGTGCGCGGTGCTGCTGCCGGAGCCGTCGAGGCGACTGCGCCTGGCCGCGATTGCGCACGCCGACGAGGACCGGCTGCCGGAGCTACGCGCGGTGCTCGACCCCGACGCCGTGCCGGGTCCCCCACCACAGCTGCGCGCCCGGCTCGCGTCGGCCCATCGAGGTGGCGCGCCGTCCTGGTTCTCCGACCCCGAGGACGGTGTCGCGGTCGCGCTGCGGGCCGCCGGGGCCTCGACGGGGGTGTTGCTGGTGGGGCGCCCGGCCGGGGGCCTGCACACCCCCGAGGACCTGCTGCTGATCGAGGACATCGCCCGTCGCGCCGCGCTGGCGATGCACAACGCCCGGACCGCCGGCGAGCACGTGCGGGTGTCGCAGGCGCTCCAGGCTGCGCTGCTGCCGCGCGCGCTGCCGCAGGTGCCGCAGATCGACTTCGCCGCGGAGTACCTGCCCGCGAGCAGCGGGGCAGACGTGGGCGGCGACTTCTACGACGTGGTCGAGGTCGGCCCCGAGCAGTGGCTGGTCACCATCGGCGACGTGTGCGGCAAGGGCGCAGGGGCCGCGGCCCGTACCGGTCTGGTCCGCGACGTGCTCCGGGCGCTCGTGCGGGAGGGCCGCCCGCTGGTGCAGGCGATCGAGATGCTCAACGACGTCATGGTGCAGGCGGGCGACCCGCAGCAGTTCTGCACCCTCGCGGCGGCGATGGTGAGCCGGGACGGGCACGACGGGCGATCGGCGCTCGCGGTGGAGCTGGTGCTGGCCGGGCACGCCCAACCGGTCGTGGTCCGCGCCGACGGCACCGCCGAACTGATCGGCCGGTTCGGCACCGCACTCGGTCTGGTCGAGACCGTCGACCTGCACTGCACGCAGCACCTGCTGGCCGCAGGAGAGACGCTGCTGCTCTACACCGACGGCATCACCGAGTCCCGGCGCGGCCTCGATCAGTTCGACGAGAACCGCCTGCTCGAGGCGGCCGCCGCCGCGTCCGGCACGAGCGCCGCGCGGCTCGTGGCCACCGTGAGCGAGGCCGTCCAGCGCTTCGCCGACGGCCTCCCCGGCGACGACATCGCCCTGCTCGCGGTCCGTGCCGTGCCCGGCTAGACGGTCGTCCCGCTGCCTTCCAGCTCGCCCTCGGTATCCAGGTACGCCTGCTGGAGCTCGGCCAGCAGCGCCGGATCCGGCTCCGCCCACATCTTCCGGTCCACCGCCTCCAGCAGCCGCTCCGCGATGCCGTGGAGCGCCCACGGGTTGGACTTCTCCATGAACTCGCGGTTCTCCGCGTCCAGCACGTAGGTCTGCGCGAGCTTCTCGTACATCCAGTCGGCGACCACGCCGGTGGTGGCGTCGTAGCCGAACAGGTAGTCGACGGTCGCGGCGAGCTCGAAGGCGCCCTTGTAGCCGTGCCTGCGCATCGCCGCCAACCACTTGGGGTTGACCACTCGCGCGCGGAACACCCGAGCGGTCTCCTCGCTCAGCGAGCGGGTCCGCACGGACTCGGGCCGGGTCGAGTCGCCGATGTAGGCCGCCGGGGCGCGACCGGTCAGGGCGCGGACGCTCGCGACCATCCCGCCGTGGTACTGGAAGTAGTCGTCGGAGTCGGCGATGTCGTGCTCGCGGGTGTCGACGTTCTTGGCCGCGACGGCGATCCGCTTGTAGGCGGCTTCCATGTCCGGGCGGGCCTGCACTCCGTCCAGGTCGCGACCGTAGGCGTAGCCGCCCCAGACCGCGTACACCTCGGCGAGGTCGGCATCCCCACGCCAGTTCCGGGAGTCGATCAGCGACAGCAGACCGGCCCCGTAGGCGCCCGGCTTGGACCCGAAGACCCGCGTCGTGGCCCGTCGGCGGTCGCCGTGCGTGGCCTCGTCGGCGTCCACGTGGGCCTTCACGTAGTTCTGCTCGTCCGGCTCCGCCAGCCCGGCGACCATCGTCACGGCGTCGTCCAGCATCGTGACCACGTGCGGGAAGGCGTCCCGGAAGAAGCCGCTGATCCGCACGGTGACGTCGATCCGCGGCCGCCCGAGCTCGGCCGGTGGGATCGGCTCCAGGCCGGTGATCCGGCGCGAGGCGTCGTCCCACACGGGACGGACGCCCAGCAGCGCGAGCACCTCGGCGACGTCGTCGCCCGAGGTGCGCATCGCCGACGTCCCCCACACCGACAGGCCGACGGAACGGGGGTACCCGCCGGTGTCGGCCCGGTAGCGGTCGAGCAGCGACTCGGCCATCGCCTGGCCGGTCTCCCACGCCAGCCGCGACGGCACTGCCCGCGGGTCGACGGAGTAGAAGTTGCGCCCGGTCGGCAGCACGTTGACCAGCCCGCGCAGCGGTGAGCCCGACGGTCCGGCGGGAACGTAGCCACCCTCGAGGGCGTGCAGCGTCGCGTCCAGCTCGTCGGTGGTGCGGTCGAGGCGCGGCACGACCTCGTCGACGGCGAACCGGAGGACCGCTTCCACCGCCTCGTCCGACCGGCCGAGCACCTCGGAGACGACCTCGGGCACCGCATCGGCGGTCCACCCCCGTGCCTCCATGCCCTCGACCAGCGTCTCGGCCCGGGCCTCGACGTCGTCCGTGGCCTGCCGCCCGGCGGTGCCGTCCTCGGTCAGGCCGAGTGCCTCGCGCAGGCCCGGCAGGGCGACCGAGCCGCCCCAGATCTGCCGGGCCCGCAGGATGGCGAGCACCAGGTCGACGCGGTTCCGGCCGCTCGGCGGGGACCCGAGGACGTGCAGCCCGTCGCGGATCTGGGAGTCCTTGATCTCGCAGAGCCAGCCGTCGACGTGCAGGATCATCTCGTCGAAGTGGTCGTCCTCGGGCCGGTCCGCGAGGCCTAGATCGTGGTCGAGCTTCGCGGCCTGCAGCAGCGTCCAGATCTGCGCGCGGACGGCGGGCAGCTTCGCCGGGTCCATCGCGGCGACGTTGGCGTGCTCGTCGAGCAGTTGCTCCAGCCGGGCGATGTCGCCGTAGGAGTCGGCGCGCGCCATCGGCGGCACCATGTGGTCGACCAGGGTGGCGTGCGCGCGGCGCTTGGCCTGGCTGCCCTCCCCCGGGTCGTTGACCAGGAACGGATAGACCAGCGGCAGGTCACCCAGCGCGGCGTCGGGTCCGCAGGACGCCGACATGCCGACGGTCTTGCCGGGCAGCCACTCCAGGTTGCCGTGCTTGCCGACGTGCACCATGGCGTGGGCGCCGAACACCGACCGCAGCCACCAGTAGGCGGCCAGGTAGTGGTGGGACGGTGGCAGGTCGGGGTCGTGGTAGATCGCGATCGGGTTCTCCCCGAATCCGCGCGGCGGCTGCACCATCACGACGACGTTTCCCGCCCGCAGCGCCGCGAAGACGATCGCGCCGTCGCTCTCGTCGACGAACAACGAGCCCGGCGCCGGGCCCCAGTGCTCCTCCACCGCCTCGCGGAGGTCGGCGGGCAGCGTCGCGAAGAAGGCCCGGTACTCCGAGGGACCGATGCGGACCGGATTGCCCTCGAGCTGCTCGGAGGTCAGCCAGTCGGCGTCCTGTCCGCCGGCCGCGATCAGGGCGTGCACGAGCGCGTCCCCGTCGAGCCCGGCCACACCGGGCAGCGCGCCCGGCCCGTCGAACGGGCCGATGTCGTAGCCCTGGCCGGCCATCGCTGCCAGCAACCGGACGACGGAGGCCGGCGTGTCCAGGCCGACCGCGTTGCCGATGCGGGCGTGCTTGGTCGGGTACGCCGACAGCATCACCACGATCCGCCGCTGGGCAGGTGGCGTGTGCCGCAGCCGGGCGTGCGCCACCGCGGTGCCGGCCACGCGGGCGGCGCGCTCGGGATCGGCGACGTAGGAGGTGAGACCGTCGGCGTCGATCTCCTTGAAGGAGAACGGCACGCTGATCAGCCGGCCGTCGAACTCGGGAATCGCGACCTGGTTGCCGACGTCGAGCGGCGACAGCCCGTCGTCGTTCGCCGCCCACACCTCGCGGCTGCTGGTGAGGCACAGGCCCTGGATGACCGGGATGTCGAGGGCGGCCAGCTCGCCGACGTCCCAGGCCCCGTCGTCCCCACCTGCCTGGGCGGTGGCCGGACGGGAACCACCGGCCGCCAGCACGGTGACGACCATGGCGTCGGCCGTGCGCAGCGTCTCCAGCAGACCCGGGTCCACGGTGCGCAGGCTGGCGGTGAACACCGGCAGCGCCTGCCCGCCGGCCTCCTCGATCGCGGTGCAGAGCGCCTCGACGAAGGCGGTGTTCCCGGCCAGGTGGTGCGCCCGGTAGTAGAGGACAGCGACCGTCGGGCCCTCCGTGGTGCGGGAACGGCGGGACAGCACTCCCCAGTCGGGGGCCACCGAGGGCGGCTGGAAACCCTCGCCGGTGAGCAGCGTCGTGTCGGACAGGAAACGGTGCAGCTGGACGGGGTTGTCGGGCCCACCCTGGGCGAGGTAGCCGTGCGCCTCGGTGGCGACGCCCATCGGGACCGTGGAGAGCTCCATCAGCTCGGCGTCGGGGAGCTGCTCTCCACCCAGGACCACGACCGGTGCAGGACCGGCCAGCAGCGGCGCGAGCAGCTCCTCGTACTGGCGACGCACGCCCAGGATCCGCACGACGACCAACGCGCTGCCCTCGACGAGCGTCGCGACGCCGGCGTCGTCGAGACGGGCGGGGTTGCCGAGCCGCCAGGCCGCGCCGCTGGCGCGGGCCGACAGCAGGTCGGTGTCGCTGGTGGACAACAGGGAGAAGACGGGCTGGTCGCTCACAGCGCTACCTCACTCGGGGTCCGCGCCCCGGGTCGACGGGCACGGCAGCCGGAGTGTCTGGCTCGCCCGGTCACCCGGGCTCACAGTGGCGGGACCGCGCCGGACTCGCACCGGCTTCCTCGCTGACTGACGTGATGAGGGGACCGTACCCGGCGAGCGGTGTCACGGGAGCCGGGGCCGCGGCGCCCCCGGCGGCGAGGCAGTAGCCTCACCGGCGCGATGACATCCGGACCGACCGAGGATCGCCGCCTCCACGCTCGCGTCGACGCATGTCCCGGCGCGCTGCAGCTGCACCAGGCGGCCGACGGTGGCCTGGCGCGGGTCCGCATCCCGGGCGGCGCACTGACCGCGGCGCAGCTGCGGGTGCTCGGCGCCGCTGCCCGGGACCTCGGCGACGGCGCCCTGGAACTGACCAGCCGGGGAAATCTGCAGCTGCGCGGGCTGCCGCCAGGCGCGGACGGCGAGCTGGGTGCCCGGCTCGCCGACGCCGGCCTGCTTCCCAGCGAGACGCACGAGCGGGTGCGCAACGTGCTCGCCAGCGCCCTGAGCGGCCGCACCGGTGGCCTGCTCGACGTCCGCCCGTGGGTCCCGGAGTTCGATGCCGCGCTGTGCGCCGACGCCGGCCTCGCGGACCTGCCCGGCCGGTACCTGGCGGCCTTCGACGACGGCCGCGGGGACGTCGCCGGGCTCGGTGCCGACGTCGGCCTCCTGGCTCTGGACGACCGGACCGTGGCGCTGCTCCTGGCCGGCGCCGACAGCGGGGTGCGCACGACCCCGGACGGTGCCGTGGCGATCGCGCTGGCCGCCACCCGTGCCTTCCAGCGCGAACGCGCCGCCCAGGGCGGCACCGCCTGGCGCCTGGCCGAACTGGCCGCGGGACCGGCGCGGGTCGCGGCCGCCCTCGGCGGGTCGACGAGCGCTCCGGTGACGGTCCCGCCGGCGCCCCTGACCGGCCCGGCCGGCGCCGTTCCCCAGGTCGACGGGCGGACCGCGCTCGTCGCCGTCGTCCCGCTCGGCCGGTTGACCGCGGACCAGGCGGACCTGCTCGCCGACACGGCGGCCACGGACGTGCAGGTGACGCCGTGGCGCAGCGTCGTCCTCCCGGACCTGACCGATGCCACAGCGGCCGCCGCGCTGTCGGCCACCGGTCTGGTCCTCGACCCGGGAAGTCCGTGGCTCACGGTGACCGCGTGCGCCGGGCGACCCGGATGCGCGAAGTCGCTGGCCGACGTCCGCGGCGACGCGGCGCGGGCCGTCGCGACCGGCACGCTGCCACTGCAGGGGGCACGCCAGCACTGGTCGGGGTGCGAACGGCGCTGCGGGCGACCGCACGGGGACGTCGGGGACGTCGTCGCGACGCGTTCCGGGTACCGGATCGCCGCGACGTAGCCTCGCCCCGAACGGCGCTCCGCGGCGCCACCACCGACCCGACGGAGACCGCGCACCAGATGTACGAGTACGAGCGGGACGGCGCCACGATCTACCGGCAGTCGTTCGCCACCATCCGCGCCGAGGCCGACCTCGCGGGGCTGCCCGATGACGTCGCCCAGGTGGCGGTGCGGATGATCCACGCCTGCGGTCAGGTGGACCTGGTGCAGGACCTCGCCCACTCCCCCGCCGTCGTGGAACGGGCGCGGCAGGCACTGGACGCCGGAGCGCCGGTGTTCTGCGACGCGCAGATGGTCGCCTCCGGTATCACCCGCCGCCGGCTCCCGAGGGACAACGACGTGATCTGCACCTTGAACCACCCACGCACCCCCCGCCTGGCCGCCGAGCTCGGCACGACCCGCACGGCGGCGGCCCTGGAGCTGTGGGGTGAGCGGCTCGGGGGGGCGGTCGTCGCCATCGGCAACGCGCCCACCGCGTTGTTCCACCTGCTGGAGATGGTGGCCGCGGGCGCGCCCCGGCCGGCCGCTGTCCTCGGCATCCCGGTCGGTTTCATCGGCGCCGCAGAGTCCAAGGACGCCCTCGCCGCCTCCGACCTGGACTTCCTCGTCGTCCGGGGCCGCCGCGGCGGCAGCGCCATGACCGCCGCCGCGGTGAACGCGATCGCGAGCACCGAGGAGTGAGCGGGCGCCTGTACGGGGTCGGGCTCGGCCCCGGCGACCCGGAACTGGTCACGGTCAAGGCCGCCCGGTTGATCGGCGCGGCCGACGTGGTCGCGTTCCACGCCGCGCGGCACGGACGGTCGGTCGCGCGCGGAGTGGCCGAGCCCTACCTCCGCGAGGGCCAGATCGAGGAGCTGCTCGTCTACCCGGTCACCACCGAGGCCACCGACCACCCGGGCGGCTACCAGGGCGCCATCGACGAGTTCTACGAATCCGCGGCCGCGCGGCTCGCCGCCCACCTGGACGCCGGCCGCGACGTCGTCGTGCTGGCCGAGGGCGACCCGTTCTTCTACGGCTCCTACATGCACATGCACAAGCGGCTCGCGCACCGCTACCCCACCGAGGTCGTGCCCGGTGTGACCAGCGTGAGCGGCGCCGCGGCGGCGGTCGGCCGGCCACTGGTCGAGCGGGACGAGGTGCTCACGATCCTCCCCGGCACCCTCGGTGCCGACGCGCTGGCCCGGCGGCTGTCGGCCACCGACTCCGCCGCGGTGCTGAAGCTGGGCCGCACCTTCCCGGAGGTCCGCGACGCCTTCGACCGCGCAGGGGTGCTCGACCGCGCCCTCTACGTCGAGCGGGCCACGACCGACCGGCAGCGCACGATGCCGCTGGCCGACGTCGACCCGGCGAGCGTTCCGTACTTCTCCCTCGCGCTGCTGCCCAGCCCGCTGACCTCCCCCGCTGCGCCCGTCCACCGCCCGGCGGCCGGCGACGGCCACGGCGGCGAGGTCGCCGTCGTCGGGCTCGGCCCCGGCTCGCGCAGCTGGACCACGCCGGAGGCGGCCGACGCCCTCGCCGCGGCCGACGTGCTCGTCGGCTACGGGCCCTACCTGGACCGGGTGCCGCCGAACCCCCGGCAGGAGCGCCATCCCAGCGACAACCGGGTCGAGGCCGAGCGCGCCGCGCACGCCCTGCGGCTGGCGGGGTCCGGACGGCGCGTCGCGGTGGTCTCCAGCGGTGATCCGGGCGTCTTCGCGATGGCCGCCGCGGTGCTGGAGGTCGCCGCCCGGCCGGAGTTCGCCCACGTCCGCGTCCGCGTCGTACCGGGCCTGACCGCCGCCCAGGCCGTGGCCGCCCGCGTCGGGGCCCCCCTCGGCCACGACTTCTGCGTGCTGTCGCTGTCCGACGTCCTCAAGCCGTGGGACGTCGTCGTCGACCGGCTCCGGCACGCCTGCGCCGCCGACCTGGTCATCGCGATCTACAACCCCCGCTCGAAGCACCGCCCGCACCAGCTGGGCGAGGCGCGGAAGGTGCTGCTCGAGAACCGCTCCCCGGACACGGTCGTCGTCGTCGGCCGGGACGTCGGGGGCCCCGAGGAGCGCCTCACGGTCACCACGCTGGGCGAGCTGGACCCGACGACCGTCGACATGCGCTGCCTGCTGCTCGTCGGCTCGTCGCAGACCCGGGTCGGCCCGGCCGGCGCGGTGTGGACCCCGCGCACCTACCCCGGCTGAGCCCGCACCCAGGCCAGCGCCTCGTCGACGGTGCCGACCACGGCCAGCCCGGCCGGCAGCGGAGGGCGTCGGACCAGCACGACCGGAAGGCCGAGCTCCCGGGCGGCGGTGAGCTTGGCGGCCGTCATGGCTCCGCCGCTGTCCTTGGTGACGAGGACCTCCACCCCGTGCTGCCGCATCACCGCCAGCTCCTCCTCTACGGTGAAAGGTCCGCGCGCCAGCACCACCGTGGTCCGCCCGGGCAGCGGCGGGGCCGGTGGGTCCACCGACCGGACCAGGCACCGGGCGGTCAGCCCGGCGAACGCCGCGAGCCCCTGCCGCCCGGTGGTCAGGAAGACCGAGCCGAAGCCGGCGACGGCGTCCGCGGCCCCGGCGAGGGAGTCGACCCAGCGCCAGTCGTCCCCCGGGCCGGGTGCCCACCCGGGCCGCTGGAGGCGAAGCAGCGGCGTGCCGGTGTGCTCGGCGGCGGCCGCCGCGGAAGCCGTCATCGTGGCCGCGAACGGATGGGTGGCGTCGACGGCGGCGGCGACCGGGGTCGCCCCGAGCCAGGCGGCCAGGCCCGCGGCGCCCCCGAAGCCGCCGACGCGCACCTCGCCCGGCGGCAGCACCGGATCGGCGATCCGGCCGGCCAGCGTGCTCAGCACCTCGACGTCCTCGGCCACCAGGGCCTCGGCCAGTCGCCGCGCCTCCCCCGTCCCACCGAGGATCAGCACCTTTCCGGTCACCCGTCACCCCCAGGCATGCTGAGGAGGTGACCACAGCGAGCAGGGAGCGCGGCACCGGGCTGCGCTACGGCTGGACGACGGGCGCCTGCGCGACCGCGGCCACCACCGCCGCCTACACCGCGCTGCTGACCGGCGAGTTCCCCGACCCGGTCGCGATCGACCTGCCGAACGACAAGCACCCGTCGTTCGCCCTGGCGACCGAGCTCCTCGAGGACGGCGCCGCGAGCGCGGGCCTGGTCAAGGACGCCGGCGACGATCCCGACGTCACGCACGGCGCGCTGGTCTCGGCCCGTGTGACGCACGGCGAGCCCGGCAGCGGCGTCATGTTCCGAGCCGGCCCTGGGGTCGGCACGGTCACCAAGCCGGGCCTGCCCCTGCCGGTCGGCGAGCCCGCGATCAACCCGATGCCGCGGCAGTTCGTGCGGGAGCACGTCGCCGCCGTCGCCGCCCGGCACGGTGGAACCGGCGACGTCGTCGTCGAGATCTCGGTGGAGCACGGCGAGGAGCTCGCCCGGAAGACCTGGAACCCGCGGCTGGGCATCCTCGGCGGGCTGTCGATCCTCGGCACGACGGGCGTCGTCGTCCCGTACTCGTGCTCGTCCTGGATCGACTCCATCCGCCGCGGGATCGACGTCGCGCGCGCGGCGGGTCACCGGCACGTCGCCGGATGCACCGGCTCGACCAGCGAGCGGGTGGCGGCCGAGCTGTACGGCCTGCCGGAGGATGCGCTGCTGGACATGGGCGATTTCGCCGGGGCGGTCCTCAAGTACCTCCGCCGCCACCCGGTGCCGCGACTGACGATCGCCGGCGGCATCGGGAAGCTGGCGAAGCTCGCCGACGGCCACCTGGATCTGCACTCGGCCCGCTCCCGGGTGTCCCCCGACGCCCTGGCCGCGCTGGTGCGCCAGGCCGGCGGTCCGCCGGAACTGGTCGAGGGGGTGCGCGCGGCCAACACCGCCCTCGATGCTCTCCAGCAGTGCCAGGCGGCCGGGCTCCCACTCGGTGACCTCGTCGCCACCGGCGCCCGGCACACCGCCCTGGGCGTGCTCCGTGACTCCCAGGTCGAGGTGGACGTCGTGGTGATCGACCGCGGGGGCACGATCGTGGGCCGCAGCTAGGAGCGGCATCGCGACGTCGAGTACAGGTGGCTGTCGGGGAACTGCCCGGCCGTCAGGACCGCGCCGACGATGACGATCGCCGTCCGCCGCACCCCGGCAGCTTCCACCTGCCCGGCGATGTCGGCCAGCGTGCCGCGCAGGACCAGTTCGTCCTCCCGGCTGGCACGGGCGACGACGGCCACCGGGCAGTCCGCGCCGTAGTTCGGCACCAGCTCGGGCACGAGCTCGGCGATCCGCTGCACGGCCAGGTGCAGCACGAGCGTCGCCTTCGACGCTCCGAGGGTGGCCAGGTCCTCCCCCGGCGGCATCGGTGTGGACCGGGCCGAGGTGCGGGTCAGGATCACCGTCTGCCCCACCCCGGGAACGGTCAGCTCGCGCTTGAGCGAGGCTGCGGCCGCGGCGAACGCGGGCACGCCCGGGACGACCTCGTAGGGCACGTCGAGGGCGTCCAGCCGGCGCATCTGCTCGGCCATCGCGCTGTAGACCGACGGGTCACCGGAGTGCAGCCGGGCGACGTCGAGCCCCGCCCGGTGGGCACCGACGAGTTCGGCGGTGATCTGGTCGAGGTCGAGGTCGGCGGTGTCGACCAGCCGGGCACCCGCCGGCGCGGTCTCCAGCAGCTCGCGAGGCACCAGGGCGCCGGCGTAGAGGCAGACCGGCGCGGTGGCGATGATGCGGGCAGCCCGGATGGTGACGAGATCCGGGGCGCCGGGGCCGGCTCCGATGAAGTGCACGGTCATGGCGTCACCGAACCACGGACCAGATCGTGACCGGCATCGACGGCTTCCAGCCGGTGAAGCCCCCCACGGGTTCCGCTCGCTGGACACCGAGACGCACGAGGTCGCCACCGACCCGGGAGTGCCAGCCGGCGAGGACCGCCTCGCTCTCGACGGTGACCGCGTTGACCACGAGGCGACTCCCGACCGGTAGCGCCGCCCAGCAGACCTCGAGCAGCGACGGCGTGGTGGCCCCGCCCCCGACGAAGATCGCGTCGGGGGCGGGCAGGCCGGTCAGCGCGCCGGGGGCTCGTCCCTCGACGACCCGAAGGCCCGGCACCCCGAGACGGGCGGCGTTCTGCTCGATGCGGCGGGCGCGATCAGGCTGCGACTCGACCGCGATCGCCCGGCACGACGGGTGGGCCCGCATCCATTCGATGCCGATCGAACCGGCGCCCGCGCCGACGTCCCACAGCAGCTGCCCGGGCAGGGGCACCAGACGGGCCAGCGTGACGGCACGGACCTCGCGCTTGGTCAGCTGGCCGTCGTCGTCGAACGCGGCGTCGGGCAGCCCCGGCACGGTCGGGAACGGCACGGTGCCGGGATCGGCCACGGCCTCCACGGCGGTCACGACCAGCGGATCGACCACCCCGTGCGGCCAGTCCGCGGCCGGTCCGGTGACCGCCCGCTCCGCCGGTCCGCCCAGCTGGGCGAGTGCGGTCACCCTGCTCGAGCCGTAGCCGTGGCGGGTCAGCAGTTCCGCGACCTCGGCCGGCGCGGCGCCGTCGGAACCCAGCACGAGCAGCCTCCGCCCCGGTGTCACGTGCGGCGTGAGCAGGTCCAGCGACCGGCCGACGACGGAGACGACGGTGGTCTCCTCGACCGCCCAGCCCAGCCGCGCGCAGGCCAGGGAGACCGAGGAGGGATGCGGGATGACGTCGACCGAGCCCGGTCCGTGCAGCCGCACCAGAGAGGACCCGACCCCGGACAGCATGGGGTCACCGCTGGCCAGCACCACGACCCGGCGACCGGGATGCGCGTCGCCCAGCATCGCCAGCGCGGGGCCCATGGGCGACGGCCAGGGAACCCGCTCGCCCCCGACGTCGTCGGGAACCAGGGCCAGTTGGCGGGCACTTCCGCGCAGCACCTCCGACAGCCTGATCGCGCCCTGCGCGGCGGGTGACAGGCCGTTCCAGCCGTCGGCCCCGACGCCCACGACCGTCACGGGTGCCCGGTCGTCCCGCTCGTCTGCACGCACGTCGGGCGATCCTAGGCACCCGGCCCCGCGCACCGCTTGACACGATGAGCGGCGATGGACACCCCTTTCGCGGCCGGCCTCGTCCTCGGCGCCGCCGCCGACCTGCTGCTGGCCGATCCGCGTCGCGGCCATCCCGTGGCCGGTTTCGGCGCCGTGGCCGCCGCAGTCGAGCGGCGGGTGTGGAGGGACTCACGGGCCGCCGGTGCCTCCTACGCGGCAGGGCTGGTCGGCGCCGCGTCGGGGCTGGGCGTGCTGCTGGACCGCGGTACCCGGCGACGCCCTGCTGTGCGACTGCTCACGACCGCGGCGACGACCTGGACGGTCATCGGCGGCACCTCCCTGGGCCGGGCCGCCGACCGCATGCACGCCGCGCTGGCCACCGGCGACGTCCCTGCCGGCCGGGCGGCCCTGCCGGCGCTGGCCGGTCGCGACCCCAGCACCCTCGGGCCGGAGGAGCTGGCAAGGGCCGCGGTCGAGTCGGTCGCGGAGAACACGTCCGACGCGGCCGTCGCACCGCTGTTCTGGGGGGCGGTCGCCGGACTGCCGGGGCTGCTGGGCTACCGCGCGGTGAACACGCTGGACGCGATGGTCGGCCACCGCTCCCCCCGCTACGAGCGCTTCGGCTGGGCCGCGGCGCGGCTGGACGACCTCGCCAACTGGCTGCCCGCCCGGCTCACCGCCGCACTGACCGTCGCCTGCGCGCGACCCGTCGGCGGCTCCGCGGCCGGGGCGCTGCGGACCTGGCTGCGGGACGGCGCCGCCCACCCCAGTCCCAACGCGGGCAGGTGCGAAGCCGCCATGGCCGGTGCGCTCGGGATCCGGCTGGGCGGGCGCAACGTCTACGGCTCCCGCGTGGAGATCCGCCCGATCCTCGGCGACGGCCGGCCACCGGCGACCGCGGACATCCGTTCGGCCGTGCGCCTGTCGCGCGCGGTCTGGGGAGCCGCCGCGCTCCTGCTGGCGGCCACCCGGCTGGCCCGGCCCGGCGGGCGGTCATGAGCGGGGCGCTGCTGGTCGCGGGCACCACCTCGGACGCCGGGAAGTCGATCGTCACCGCCGGCATCTGCCGGTGGCTGGCCCGGGAGGGCGTCTCGGTCGCCCCCTTCAAGGCGCAGAACATGAGCAACAACTCCATGGTCACCGTCGACGGCGCCGAGATCGGCCGGGCGCAGGTGATGCAGGCCGCCGCCGCGCGGGTCGAACCCGAGGCGGCGATGAACCCGGTCCTGCTCAAGCCCGGCGGGGAGAACTCCAGCCAGGTCGTCGTCCTGGGCCGGCCGGTGGCGGAGGTGACCGCGCTGTCCTACCGGCCCATGAAGGCCGCGCTGCTCGAGCAGGTCCTGGCCTGCCTGGCCGATCTGCGGTCCCGCTTCGACGTCGTCATCTGCGAAGGCGCCGGCTCGCCCACCGAGATCAACCTGCGCGCCGACGACATCGCCAACATGGGGCTGGCGACGTCGGCGGACCTGCCCGTGCTGGTGGTCGGTGACATCGACCGGGGCGGGCTCTTCCCCGCGCTCTACGGCACGGTCGCGCTCATGCCGCCCGCCGACCAGCGGCTGGTCGCCGGCTTCCTGGTCAACAAGTTCCGCGGCGACGTGCGCCTGCTGGAGCCGGGCCTGGTCGAGCTGGCCCGGCTCACCGGCCGCCCGACGCTCGGCGTGCTGCCGTGGCTCGGCGGCCTCGCGCTGGACGTCGAGGACTCCCTCGGCGTTCCCGCGCGGGACGGCAGCGCGGCGGCACCGCACGGCGAGGACGTCCTGCGGGTCACGGTCGCACGGTTGCCCCGCCTGTCGAACTTCACCGACGTCGACGCGCTGGCCGCCGAGCCCGGTGTGCTCGTCCGGTACGCCACCCGCGCGGAGGAACTGGCCGACGCCGACCTGGTCGTCCTCCCCGGCACACGGGCCACGGTGGCGGACCTGGCCTGGCTCCGGGAGACCGGCCTCGCCGAGGCCGTCGGCCGGCACGCCGCGGCCGGCCGGCCGGTGCTCGGCGTCTGCGGCGGGCACCAGATGCTGGCTCGCACCATCACCGACGACGTGGAGTCGGGAGCCGGCACCGTCCCCGGGCTCGGCCTGCTGCCCACCGACGTCCGGTTCGCCCGCGAGAAGACCCTCGGCCGTCCGCTCGGCACCGCCCTGGGGCACCCGGTGCGCGGGTACGAGATCCACCACGGCGTCGTCGCCGTCGACGACTCGGCCGAGCCGTTCCTCGACGGCGCCCGGGCCGGGTCGGTCTTCGGCACCACGTGGCACGGGGCCCTGGAGAACGACGCGTTCCGCCGCGCCTTCCTCGCCGAGGTGGCCGGGCTCGCCGGACGCAGGTTCCTCGCCGCCCCGGACACCGACTTCGCCGCCGTCCGGGAGACACGGTTGGACCGCCTCGGCGACCTCGTCGCCGAGCACGCCGACACCGACGCGCTCTGGCGGCTGATCGAGGCGGGCCCGCCGGCGGGCCTGCCCCTGCTGCCACCGGGGTCGGGGTGACGGCGGGCGGGCCGGCGTGATGTCATAGCCGCGCCACACGCGACGGCAGTGGAGGAAGCCCGGTGAGATTCCGGCGCGGTCCCGCCACTGTGAGCCGGCTCTGCCGGTGAGTCAGGAACTCCAGCCGTCGTCCCTGCCACCTCCGGGCGTGGACACCCGGGGAGAGGACGCGTGTTATGCACGGATCCCCCGCGTGACCTATCCCTTCGGGGCCGTCGTCGGCATGGACGACATGCGACTGGCCCTGCTGCTCAATGCGGTCTCCCCCGCCGTCGGGGGCGTGCTGGTGCGCGGCGAGAAGGGCACGGCGAAATCGACCACGGTGCGGGCTCTGGCCGCGGTCCTGCCGGCGGTCGCCGTCGTACCCGGTTGCCGGTTCGCCTGCGACCCGGCGGCGCCGGACCCCGACTGCCCGGACGGACCACACGATGCCGACGCGGCGGGACGGACGCGTCCGGCCCGGTTGGTGGAGCTGCCGGTCGGGGCCACCGAGGACCGGGTCGTCGGGGCCCTCGACCTCGAACGGGCGCTCACGGAGGGCGTCAAGGCTTTCGAGCCCGGCCTGCTCGCCGCCGCCCACCGCGGCGTCCTCTACGTGGACGAGGTCAACCTGCTCCACGACCACCTGGTCGACCTCCTCCTGGACGCGGCCGCACTGGGCCGGGCCTACGTCGAGCGCGAGGGCGTCTCGGTGCGGCACGCTGCCCGGTTCCTGCTCGTCGGGACGATGAACCCCGAGGAGGGCGAGCTCCGTCCCCAGCTGCTGGACCGGTTCGGTCTCACGGTCGAGGTGAGCGCACCGCGGGATCCCGTACAGCGGGCCGAGGTCGTGCGCCGGCGGTTCGCCTACGACGCCGACCCCTCCGGGTTCGCGGACAGCTGGGCGATGCAGGAGGCGGAGCTGGCCGCGCGCATCGCCGACGCCCGCGCGCGCCTGCCGCACGTCGTGCTCTCCGACGGCGCGCTGCGCCAGGTGACGTCGGTCTGCGCAGCGTTCGACGTGGACGGCCTGCGCGCCGACATCGTCACCGCACGCGCGGCGATCGCGCACGCCGCGTGGAACGGCCGCGATGCCGTCACCGAGGACGACGTCCGGGTCGCCGCCCGGCTGGCGCTGCCCCACCGCCGGCGCAGGAACCCCTTCGATGCACCGGGCCTTGACGAGGACACGCTCGAGCAGGCCCTGTCCGACGCGCGGCCGGACGGCGGCGACCCCGCTGACGGCGACCCCGGTGACGGCCCGGACGGCCCGGACGGCCCGGACGGCGGGGACCCACCTCCAGGCTCCGGCCCGTCGGCAGACGGCAGTACCCAGGAGACCCCGGGCGCCGACGCCGGTACCGAGGCGCCGTCTCCCTCGAGCGCGCCCCGCGGTGCGGGAGCCGGTTCCACCGAAGCCGGCGCCGCGCCCGAGCGGGCCGCGGTCGCGCCGTCGGATCCGTTCCGCACCCGGCGGCTGGAGGTACCCGGCATCGGTGGGGGCGCGGCGGGCCGCCGCTCGCGCGCCCGCTCCGAGCGCGGCCGGGTGGTGGGCTCGACCCGTCCCTCCGGCACCGTCACGAGACTGCACCTGACCGACACCGTGCTCGCCGCCGCACCGCACCAGCGGGCCCGCGGACGGACGGGGCCGCGGCTGCGGGTCCGGCGGGAGGACTTCCGCCAGGCCACGCTGGAGGGACGCGAGGGCAATCTCGTCCTCTTCGCCGTCGACGCCAGCGGCTCGATGGGCGCCCGGGCGCGGATGGGTGCGGTGAAGGGCGCCGTCCTCTCCCTGCTGCTCGACGCCTACCAGCGGCGGGACAAGGTCGGACTCGTGACCTTCCGCGGAGCGGGCGCCGACCTGGCACTGCCGCCCACCTGGTCCGTGGAGACAGCTGCCGCCCGGCTCACCGGGCTGACCACAGGCGGCCGCACCCCGCTGGCCGCCGGGCTGCTGCGCGCCCATGAGGTGCTGCGGGTGGAGCGCATACGCGACCCGCAGCGGCGGCCACTGCTCGTCGTCGTCACCGACGGCCGGGCCACCGGGACCAGGGGCGGCACCCCGCTGGCCGATGCCCACGCCGCCGCGGGCCTGGTGGCCTCGGCCGGGGTGGCGAGTGTCGTCGTCGACTGCGAGACCGGCCCCGTCCGGCTCGGACTCGCCGGCACGCTGGGCGCCCTCCTCGGCGGTCCGACGCTCGGCATGGCGGACCTGGCCGCCGAGAGCCTCGCCGCGACGGTCCGCAGCGCCCGGAAGGTGGCCTGACATGCCGAAGGGGCAGGTCGACGCCGTTCCCGCCGACGGACTGACCACGAGGCAGCGCCGCAACCGTCCCCTGCTGGTCGTGCACACCGGGGAGATGAAGGGGAAGTCCACCGCCGCCTTCGGCATGGCGATGCGGGCCTGGAACCAGGGCTGGTCGGTCGCGGTCTACCAGTTCGTCAAGAGCGCCAAGTGGAAGGTCGGCGAGGAGAGCGCGCTCACCGCACTGGGCCGGTGGCACGAGCAGACCGGCGAGGGCGGACCGGTGGTCTGGCACAAGATGGGCAGCGGCTGGAGCTGGTCGCGCCGCCAGGGCACCGAGACCGATCACGCCGCCGACGCCGCCGAGGGGTGGGCGCAGATCAAGCGCGACCTCGCCGCCGAGGCCCACCGCTTCTACGTGCTCGACGAGTTCACCTACCCGATGACGTGGGGCTGGGTCGACGTGGACGACGTGGTGGCGACCCTGCGCGACCGTCCGGGGACCCAGCACGTGGTGATCACCGGCCGGAACGCGCACCCCGCACTGGCCGAGGCCGCGGACCTGGTGGTCGAGATGACCAAGGTCAAGCACCCGATGGACGCCGGGCAGAAGGGCCAGCGGGGGATCGAATGGTGACCGGGGTCCGGCGGATCCCACGGATCGTGCTCGCCGCACCCTCGAGCAACGCGGGGAAGACCTCGATCGCCACCGGACTGCTCGCGGCGCTCACGGCACGCGGGCTCGCGGTGTCCCCGCACAAGGTGGGGCCCGACTACATCGACCCGGGCTACCACGGGCTCGCAGCCGGCCGGCCCGGGCGCAACCTCGACCCGTGGCTGGTCGGCGAGGAGCGCATCGCCCCGCTGTTCCTGCACGGCGCCCGCGGGGCCGAGCTCGCCGTCGTCGAGGGGGTCATGGGCCTGTTCGACGGCGCCACGCACCCCTCGGTGGAGCCGGGGTTCGCCTCGACCGCACACGTGGCGCGGACCCTGCGGGCGCCGGTGGTCCTGGTGGTGGACGCCGCCGCCCAGGCCCGCAGCGTGGCCGCGCTGGTGCACGGCTTCAGCACCTTCGACCCGTCGGTGCGGATCGGCGGGGTCATCCTCAACCGGGTCGGCAGCGACCGGCACGAGGAGATCCTCCGGGAGGCGCTCGACGCCGCGGGCGTGCCGGTCCTCGGTGCGGTCCGCCGGCTCGACCGGCTGCACACGCCGTCCCGCCACCTCGGCCTCGTCCCGGCCGCCGAGCGCTCGACCGAGGCGCTGACCACGGTCCGCCGGCTGGGCGAGGTGGTCGCCGCGGGCGTCGACCTCGACGCCGTCCTCGCGCTGGCCCGGTCCGCGCCACCGCTCGAGGCCGCCCCCTGGGACCCGGTCGCCGAGGTGAGGACGGCGCCCGGCCGGCCGCGGATCGCCGTCGCCGCCGGTCCGGCCTTCACCTTCGGGTACGCCGAGAACGCCGAGCTGCTGGCCGCCGCGGGCGCCGAGGTCGTGCCCGTCGACCCGTTGCGCGACGAGGCGCTGCCCGAGGGCACGGCCGGGCTGGTGATCGGCGGTGGGTTCCCCGAGGTCTACGCGGCCGAGCTGTCGGCCAACGAGTCGCTGCGCGCCGACGTCGCCGCGCTGGCCGCCCGCGGCGCCCCGGTCGCCGCCGAGTGCGCCGGCCTGCTCTACCTGGCCCGCGAGCTGGACGGCGTCCCGATGTGCGGTGTCCTCGACGTGACCACGCGGATGACCCCGCGGCTGACCCTCGGCTACCGCGCCGCCGTCGCCCCCGTCGACTCGGTGCTGGCCCCGGCCGGCATGCGCGTGCGCGGGCACGAGTTCCACCGCACCTCCGCCGATCCCGCCGCCGGGCACCAGCCGGCGTGGCAGTGGACGGCCGGAGCGCCGGAGGGCTTCGTGCGCGGCGGCGTCCACGCGTCCTACCTGCACCTGAACTGGGCGGGCAACCCGGAGCTGGCAGAGCGCTTCGTCGGCTCGTGCGCGGCCGGGCTGCGGACCGAGCGATCGGAGCCCCTGCATGCACATCGCTGAGGGGTTCCTGCCGCCGGCGCACGCGATCGGCTGGACGCTCGCCGCCGCCCCCTTCGTCGTGCACGGCGCCCGGGCGGTGGTGAAGGAGGTCCGCGAGCACCCCGAGGCAACGCTGTTGCTCGGCGCGGCCGGCGCGTTCACGTTCGTGCTGAGCGCCATCAAACTGCCGTCGATCACCGGCAGCTCCAGCCACCCGACCGGCACCGGCGTCGGCGCGATCCTCTTCCGGCCACCGGTGATGGCGCTGCTCGGCACCGTCGTCCTGCTGTTCCAGGCCCTGCTCCTGGCCCACGGCGGGCTGACCACCCTGGGCGCCAACGCGTTCTCGCTGGCGATCGTCGGCCCCTGGGTCGGATACGGCGCCTACCGGCTCACCCGCGCGCTGGGCGGGGACCTGCTGCCCGGCGTCTTCGCCGGGATGGCGCTGGCCGACCTGGCGACCTATCTGACGACGTCCGTACAGCTGGCGCTGGCCTTCCCCGACGCCGGGAGCGGGTTCACCGGGGCGCTGGTCAAGTTCCTCGGCGTCTTCGCCGTCACCCAGATCCCGCTGGCGATCGGCGAGGGACTCCTCGGCGTGCTGCTGTTCCGCGTGCTGGTGACCAACGCCCGCCCCGACCTGGAGCGGCTCGGCGTACTCCCGGTCCGGCCGGCCGAGCCGGAGGAGGCCCGGTGACCCGGCAGCGGCTGGTCACCGCGCTGCTGGCTCTCGGCGTCGTCCTGCTGTTCGCGCTGCCGCTGGCGGTCGACGGCGGACGGTCGGCGTACGTGGGCTCCGACACCCAGGCCGTGACGGCGATCCAGGAGAGCGACCCCGGTTACCGGCCGTGGTTCGAGTCGGTGTTCGCGCCGGCGTCGCCGGCGGTCGAGTCCGGACTCTTCGCCCTGCAGGCCGCCGTCGGTGGCGGCGTCCTCGGCTACGTGCTGGGCCGGCTGCGCGGGCGGCGGCTCGCGGCCCACGACGGCGCGGCGAGGACGCCGGACGACACCCCGTGACCGGTCTCGCCGTCGACGACGCGGCCTGGGCGAGCGCATGGCGCACCCGCTCCCCCGCCGACAAGCTCCTGCTCTGCGTCGGCCTGGTCGGCTGCGCGCTGGCCCTCCCCGCCTGGCCGGGCAGCGTGCTGGTCGGTCTCACGGCGGTGGTGCTCGCCGTGGGCCCCGCCCGGGTGCCCGCCCGCACCCTGGGCCGCGCGATCCGGTGGCCCCTGGCGTTCATCGCGGTGGGCGCGCTGACCGCCGTCGTCCAGCTGGGCGGCGACGGGATCGGCTGGGCGCCGGACGCCGCGGCGCGGGGCGGATCGCTGGTCGGCCACGCGCTCGCGGGCAGCGCGGCGGTGCTGCTGCTGGCCACCACCACCCCCTTGTCGGACCTGCTGCCGGCCCTGCAGCGACTCCGGGTGCCCGCCGCCGTGGTGGAGGTCGCCTCGGTCGTCTACCGGTTGCTGTTCGTGCTGCTCGAGAGCCTCCGCACGATCCGCGAGGCCCAGACCGCGCGGCTGGGCTACTCGACGTGGCGGCGGTCCTACCGGTCCTCCGGGGCGCTGGCCGCCGCCGTGCTGACCCGCTCGTGGGACCGCGCCCACCGCCTGCAGGAGGGCCTGGCCGGGCGCGGCATGGACACCGGCCTGCGGGTGCTGCCCGAGGTGCTGCCGTCGTCCCGGGTGTTCCGCGCCGCGACCGTGCTGGGCCTGGCCGCTCTCGTCTCGGCGTCGCAGGTGATCGCATGAGCCACCGGACGCTGACCGCCGAGCGGCTGGTCGTCGGCTTCGAGCGGGCGCGGCCGGTGCTCGACGGCGCCTCCCTCACGGTTCCCGCCGGTGGCCGGCTGGCGATCCTGGGTGCGAACGGCTCGGGCAAGACGACCCTGCTCCGTTGCCTGTCCGGGACGCTGCGGCCGGCGGCCGGCCGGGTCGCCGTGGACGGCGTGCCGCTGGAGCACTCGCGGCGGGGGCTGCGCGCCCACCGGCAGGAGGTGCAGCTGGTCCTGCAGGACCCCGACGACCAGTTGTTCAGCGCGTCGGTCGCGCAGGACGTGTCGTTCGGGCCGCTCAACCTGGGGCTGCCCGAGGACGCCGTCCGGACGCGCGTGGCCGAGGCGCTGACCCTGCTGTCCGTCGACCACCTGGCCGGCCGGCCCACCCACCAGCTCTCCTACGGCGAGCGCAAGCGGGTCGCGATCGCCGGCGCCGTCGCGATGCGCCCGTGCGTGCTGCTGCTCGACGAGCCGACCGCCGGGCTCGACCCGTCCGCGGTCGCGGAGGCCATGGCGGCGCTGGCCCGGCTGCAGGAGAACGACTCCACCGTGGTCATGAGCACCCACGACGTCGACCTGGCCCTGAGCTGGGCCGAGGAGGTCGCCGTCGTCGTGGACCGGCAGGTGGTGCAAGGAACGCCGGACGAGGTGCTCGGGGACGACGCGCTGCTGGTCCGGGCGCGGCTCGGTCGTCCGTGGGCGATGACCCTGGGCGCGCGCCTCCAGGAGCTCGGCCTGCTGCCCGGGGGCGCCCTCCCCCGCGACGCCGAGCGCCTGCTGGCGGCGCTGCCGCAGTCCCCGGCCGTGCGCACGTGATCACCGTCGGAGTCGGCACGTCGACCGGAGTGAGCGCGGAGGAGGTGCTCGCCGCCGTGGACGCGGTGCTACCGGACCCAGCGACCCGGGTCCGGCTGGCCACCCTCGACGTACGGGCGGGCGAGCCGGGGCTGCGCGCGGCGGCAGCCTCGCGGGGATGGTCGCTGATCGGCCATCCGGCCACCGCACTGGCCGGGGTCCGCGTGCCGACGCCGTCGGACCGGGTGGCCGCGGCCGTGGGCATCCCCTCCGTGGCGGAGGCCGCGGCTCTGCTGCACGGCGGCATCCTCGCCGTGCCCAAGACGGTGCGCGGCCGGGTGACCGTCGCGGTGGCCGTGAGCGGACAGGTGCATGGGCATCGCGACCCCGGGGCGACGAGCGGAGCGCACCGCGGGAGCGAACCGTGGACGCCGTGACCGACCTCCACCACCACGGCGACGCGGAGCTGGCGCCGGGCCTGGTCGATCTCGCCGTCAACGTGCGCGCAGGTGCCCCTCCGGCCTGGCTGCGCGCCGAGCTGCACGCGGCCGTCGACGCCTCGGCCGCCTATCCGGACCCGGCGCCGGCCCGCGCCGCGGTCGCCGCCGCCCACGGTCGCTGCCCGGACGAGGTGCTGCTCACCGCGGGTGCGGCCGAGACGTTCGTCCTCGTCGCCCGCGCGCTGCGGCCGCGCCTCGCCGCCGTCGTGCACCCCTCCTTCACCGAGCCGGAGGCCGCACTGCGGGCCGCCGGGCACCCGGTCACCCGCGTCGTCCTCCAGGCCCGGGACGGCTGGCGGCTGCAGCCGTCCGCTGTGCCCGAGGAGGCCGACCTCGTCGTGCTCGGCAATCCGACCAACCCCACGTCGGTCCTTCACCGGGCGGCCGACGTCGCTGCCCTGGCCCGGCCCGGTCGAGTGCTCGTCGTCGACGAGGCCTTCGCCGACACGGTTCCCGGCGAGCCGGAGTCCCTCGCTGCCCGGCGGGACCTCCCGGGGCTGGTCGTCGTCCGCAGTCTCACGAAGACCTGGGGCCTGGCCGGCCTGCGGGTGGGCTACGCGCTCGGCCACGCACCGCTGATGGCGCGGCTCGCGGCCCAGCAACCGCACTGGCCGGTGTCGACACCGGCGCTCGCGGCGCTGGTCGCGTGCACGACGCAGAGCGCTCGCGCCGAGGCCGGCGACGCTGCCCACCTCCTCGACCACTGGCGGGAAGCCCTGGTGGAGAGGCTGCCGTCCTCCGTGACCGTGGAGGGACGGCCGCGTTCGTCGTTCGTCCTGCTCCGGGTTCCCGACGGCACGCGGGTGCGGGCCGAGCTCCGGGAACGAGGCTGGGCGGTGCGCCGCGGGGACACGTTTCCCGGCCTGACGGGTGACCACCTGCGCGTGGCCGTGCGTGAGCCCGCCGTCTCGCGGGCTTTCGCCGCCGCCCTCACCGACGTCCTGCACCCCGTCCCCACGTCGTCGGAGGAGATCGCGTGAGCACCGCTCCGCAGCCACGCAGCTCTCCGGCCGTGCACCCGGTGGGGCTCCGGCTGCTCGCCAGGCGCGTGGTCGTCGTGGGCGGCGGACCGACTGCGCACCAGGAGATCACCGGACTCCTGGCGGTCGGCGCGGACGTCACCGTCGTGAGTCCCGCACTCACCCCCGCGTTGGACGCCCTGGCGACGTCCGGGGGCGTGTCGTGGATCCGTCGGGTCTTCGCCGAGGGGGACCTCGACGGCGCCTGGTACGCCGTAGCGGCCACCGGTGACGCCGACGTCGACGCGGCGGTCGCGGCAGAGGCGGACTCCGGTCGCATCTTCTGCACGCGCACCTCTTCCCCCGACCTGTCCAGCGCCCTCGTCCAGGCCGCCGAGCGGGACGGCTTCGGCGGGGAGCGGGCTCCAGCGGACGGCCGTACCGGCCGCGTCGTACTGGTCGGTGGTGGTCCGGGCGACCCCGGACTGATCACCGTGCGCGGGCAGCAGGCCCTGTCGCAGGCCGACGTGGTCGTCGTCGACCACCTGGCTCCGTGGCCGCTGCAGGGCGTTCTGCGGCCGGGCGCCGAGGTCGTGGACGCCTCCAAGCTGCCCCGCGGGCGCTCGATGGCCCAGGAGGAGATCAACGCTCTGCTGGTCTCCCACGCGCGCGCCGGCAAACGGGTCGTCCGGCTCAAGGGCGGTGACCCGTTCGTGTTCGGCCGCGGCATGGAGGAGCTGCTCGCGTGCGCGGCCGCCGACGTCCCGGTCGACGTGGTCCCCGGGGTCACCAGCGCGGTAGCGGTACCAGCGGTCGCCGGGATACCCGTCACCCACCGGGGGCTGACCCACGAGTTCGTCGTCGTCTCCGGGCACCTCCCGCCCGGGCATCCGCAGTCGCTCGTCGACTGGTCCGCGATCGGCCGGCTGCGCGGCACCGTCGTCGTCCTCATGGGGGTGGAGACGGCGCCGGCGATCGCGGCCGCGCTGATCGACCACGGCCGGCAGCCGGATACACCGGTGGCGGTGGTGACCGAGGGAACGACGGGCAGGCAGCGCACCGTGCGGACGACGCTGGCCGACCTCGGAACGACGATGGCCGAGGAACACGTCCGCCCGCCCGCCGTGTGGGTCGTCGGCGACGTCGTCCGGCTGACCGAAGGGCTGCCGGCCCAGCCCGGGCCATGCGATCCGGCCTGCCACGGCGCACGAACCTCCTGACGTCACCTCTTCCGGGGTATCAGGCGTCCGTCTCTCGTCGGAGACGACAGGCGCGAGAGAGACTGCCCCCATGGAGTTGGTCATCTTGCTGCCGATCTCCGTCGTGCCGCTGGCGGTGATGGCAGGTCGGCGCCGCTGGAGCGCCGGCGGGGTCGCGATGTGGCTGCTGAGCCTCGGATTCCTGGCGCTGTGGATGGTCGCACTCTGGCGTGACATGGATCGAGCGGACGCCACCGGCGGGGGTGGCAGCATCTTGGCCGGCTTCGGCTGGGTCCTCGCCGCCTGTGCAGCCGCGGCGTGCTCCGTCTTCATCGCTCGGCGAACTGCTGAGCCAGCGACGAGGTCCTGAGCCGACGCACTGGCGCGGTCGCTGACCGGGAGTGGGGAGCGGCCCACACGGTCCTGCGGGCAGTACTGGATACGGCCGTGCGCGACGGCGCGCCGGCGACCAACCCGGCGGCCGTCGTCCGGCGGCCCGGGGTGCCGGCCAAGGAGGCCGCACCTGACATCCACCCAGGTCGCCGACCTGCTTCGAGCTGACGGTGGTCAGAACGGTGGTCGACGGCCCCCAGGAAGCGGCTCAGGGGCCGCTCCGAATCTCTCCGGAACGGCCCCCGACCTGCGGTTTTGCTCTGTCGGGCTGACAGGATTTGAACCTGCGACCCCTTGACCCCCAGTAAAGTGCGCTACCAAGCTGCGCTACAGCCCGCGCGCCGTCCGCCCGCCCGGAGCCTCCGGGATGCGCGACGACCGCCTGAGCAGGTTACCGCACCGCCTGCCACCCGCCGGTGCCCCCCGGAGCCGCGCGGTCCGGCACAGCATGCGCCCCGCCGTCAGGGCCTGCCGGCGCCCAGCCCGGCGATCGGTTCCGGCGGGGAGGTTGCCACCAGCTCCTCCAACGTGGCCCGCGCACCCCGCTCGTGCAACGCCGCCAGCGACGCGAGGTAGGGCCCGGTGAACCGCTCGTCGTCGACGAGGTCCCCGAACAGGTCACGATCGGCGATGAAGGCCAGCGGCTCCTCCCGCTGGCGTCGGGCGCCGGCCGTCAGCGCGTCGGCGCGCCGGTCCACCACCTCGATCGGCTTGCCGTCCTCGTCGACGCCCTCGCAGTACCGCGCCCAGCCGGCGACGACCGCAGCGGACCGGCGCACCTCGCCGCCGGCGGCAAGGTTCTCCCGGACGACCGGGAGGAGCCACTTCGGCAGCCGCTCGGAGCCGTCGAACGCCAGCCGCGCCAGGGTGTCGCGCACTGCCGGATTCGAGAAGCGGGCGATGAGCTCCCGCCGGTACTCGTCGAGGTCGATACCCGGGACAGGGAGCAGGGTCGGCGTCGCCTCCTCCTCCATGTAGCCGAGCACGAACGCCTGGAACAGCGGATCCTGTGCCGCGTCGTGCACGAGCCGGTACCCGGCGAGGGTTCCCAGGTAGGCCAGTGCCTGGTGGCCGGAGTTGAGCAGCCGCAGCTTCATGCGCTCGTAGGGCTCGACGTCGTCGACCACCTGCACGCCGACATCCTCCAGCGGCGGGCGCCCGAGGCTGAACCGGTCCTCCAGGACCCACTGGGTGAAGGGCTCGCAGACCACCGGCCACCCGTCCTCCACACCGAACCGCCGGGCGATCTCGGCCCGGTCGTCGTCCGTGGTCGCGGGGGTGATCCGGTCGACCATGGAGTTCGGGAACCGCACCTCCCGCTCGACCCAGGCGCCCAGCTCGGGGTCGCGCAGGGTGGCGAAGGCGGCGAAACTGCGCCGGGCGACGTCCCCGTTGTGCTCGACGTTGTCGCAGGACACCACGGTGAACGGGGCGAGCCCGCGGTCCCGCCGGCGGACCAGCGCCTCCGTGACGAGCCCGAACGCCGTCCGGAGGGCCGCCCCCGGCTGCAGGTCGCTGACGACGTCGAGGTTGTGCACGTCGAAGTCCCCCGTGACGGGCGAGAAGTTGTACCCGCCCTCGGTGACCGTCAGCGACACGATCCGCGTCTGCTCCGCGGCCATCTTCTCCACGACGGCGTCGGGGTCGTCGGGCGCGAACAGGTACTCCACGATCGAGCCCACGACCCGGGCGTCGAGGCTGCCGTCCGCGTGCTTGGCCACCAGCGTGTAGAGGCAGTCCTGGGCGGCCATCACCTCCGCCATCCGGCGGTCCCCCGGCAGCACCCCGACGCCGCAGATCCCCCAGTCCTGCGCCTGCCCCTGCTGCAGGAGCCGGTCGACGTACATCGCCTGGTGCGACCGGTGGAAGGCCCCGACCCCCAGGTGGACGATGCCCGTCCGCACCTCGGAGCGGTCGTAGCCGGGAACCGGCACCGAGCCGGCCAGGCCTTCCAGATTCTTCGATCCCAGCGGTAGCACGGCCGTCCTCTCCCCCCGGCCGTTCAGCTCGACAGCCGGCGGCCGGTCGACGGGGAGAACAGGTGCTCCTTGCCCTGCTGGATGCGCAGGTGCACCCGCTGTCCCTTCTGCGGCGGCCGGACCGGGTCGACCCGGGCGACGATGTTCTCGCTCAACGGACCGGCGTCCTCGTGGAGCTCGGGCAGCGTCCCGTGCAGGAACGCGTCCGAGCCCAGTTCCTCGACGACCCCCACGTCCACGGGGAAGGCCCCGGGGTCGTTCTCCGAGGCGACGTCGAGGACCTCCGGGCGGAAGCCGACGGTCACCCGGTCGGCGCCCTCGGACGACAGCGCGCTCAGCGTGGCGGTGGACAGCGGCAGTCGCGCCCGGCCGAGCACGGCGTGCCCGTCCTCGATGTGGAAGTCGGCGATGTTCATCCCGGGCGAGCCGATGAAGCCGGCGACGAAGACGTTGGCCGGCTGCTGGTAGAGCCCCAGCGGGGTGTCGCACTGCTCGAGGCGGCCGTCGCGCAGGACGGCCACCCGGTCCCCCATCGTCATCGCCTCGACCTGGTCGTGCGTCACGTAGACCGTCGTCGTGCCCAGGCGGCGCTGCAGCGCCGCGATCTGGGTGCGGGTCTGCACCCGGAGCTTGGCGTCGAGGTTGGACAGCGGCTCGTCCATGAGGAAGACCTGCGGGGAGCGCACGATGGCCCGCCCCATCGCGACCCGCTGGCGCTGCCCACCGGACAGCGCCTTCGGCTTGCGGTCGAGGTAGGGCTCGAGATCGAGGATCTTGGCCGCGTCGGCCACCCGAGCCTTGATGTCGTCGGCGCTGTTCCCGGCGATCTTCAGGGCGAAGCCCATGTTGTCCGCGACCGTCATGTGCGGGTAGAGCGCATAGCTCTGGAACACCATGGCGATGTCGCGGTCCTTGGGCTTGAGGTGGGTGACGTCGCGGTCGCCGATGTGGATCGCGCCGCTGTCGACGTCCTCCAGCCCGGCGAGCATCCGCAGGCCGGTGGACTTGCCGGAGCCGGACGGCCCGACGAGGACGAGGAACTCCCCGTCGGCGATCTGCAGGTCCAGCGAGTCGACGGCGGGACGGTCGGAGCCCGGGTAGATGCGGCTGGCCTGCTCATAGGTGACGGTGGCCATCGGTGTTCTCTCCTTGGTCTAGGAAGCGGGGGGCGGGTCGGGGTGACGAGGCGTCAGGTGCCGGGGCGGACGACGACCTTCACGGACGTCGGGTCGCGGCGGCCGGCCGTCAGCGCCTCCTCGGCCTGGTCCAAGGTGTAGGTGCCGGTGACCAGGCGGTCGAGGTCGACCCGTCCGGCGGCGACCAGCGCGATCGCGGTGGGCCAGGTGCCGGCGTAGCGGAAGGTGCCGGTCACCTCCAGCTCCCGCTCCTGGACGACCGACAGCGGCAGGAGCAGCTCGTCACCGCCCATGCCGACGAGCACCGCGCGGGCCGCGGGCGCCAGCGCGCGGATGGCCTCGGCGGTCGCCGCCGGGTGGCCGGAGCACTCCAGCAGCACATCGGGCGGGCGCGGGAGGTCCGCGACGCGCGCCGTCCGGGCGTCGACGACGTCGGTGGCCCCGAGTTCGCGGGCCAGCTCGAGCCGCGCGGGATTCACGTCGGACACCACGACCTCGGTGGCGCCGAAGGCGAGCGCCGCCTGGACGCTGACCAGCCCGATCGGACCGGCCCCGGTGACGAGCACTCGTGAGCCCGGCCCGACCCTGCCCCGGCGACAGGCCCAGATGCCGACCGACAGGGGTTCCAGCAGCGCGGCGGCGTCGTCGGAGATGGTGTCGGGCACCGGATGGGCGAACGCTTCGTGCACGGCGACGTACTCGGACAGGGCACCGTCGACGGGCGGGGTCGCGAAGAACCGCATGTTCGGGCAGAGGTTGTAGCGGCCGGCCAGGCACTGGGGGCAGGTGCGGTCCGGGATTCCCGGTTCGATCGACACCCGCTGGCCCACGGCCAGGGACGTGACGCCCGCTCCGAGGGCGGCCACCTCGCCCGCCGCCTCGTGGCCCAGCACGAGCGGGGAATCGACGGTGAACCGCCCGATCCTCCCGTGCTCGTAGTAGTGGGTGTCGGACCCGCAGACGCCGACCGACGTGACCCGGACGACGACCTCGCCGGGGCCGGCCTGCGGCGCCGCCCGCTCCTCGACGACCACGTCGCCGACCCCGCGGAGCACGGCGGCCCGCATCGAGGACAGGCCCGGTGGGCCGTCCCGGACCGCCGGCGCGAGCGCTGCGGGAGGGCTCACTTGACCGCCCCGAGCGACAGGCCCTGCACCAACTTGTCCTGGGCGGCGAACCCGGCCACGAGCACCGGGAGCGACACCACGAAGGCGGCGGCGCAGACCTGGGCCAGGAACAGTCCCTGGCTGGTCACGAATCCGGTCAGGTAGACCGGCGCGGTCTGCGCGACCGTCCCGGTCAGCGTCCGGGCCAGCAGCAGCTCGTTCCAGCTGAAGATGAAGCAGATCAGCGAGGTCGCCGCGATGCCGGGCAGCACGATGGGCGCCACCACCCGGCGGAGGGTGAGCAGCAGCCCGGCGCCGTCCACCGACGCCGCCTCGAGGATCTCGACGGGCACCTCGGCCAGGAAGGAGCGCATCATCCACACGGCGATCGGCAGGTTCATCGCGGTGTACAGGACGATGAGCAGCCAGATGTTGTCCAGCAGTCCGCTGAACTGGGCGAACAGGTAGATGGGCAGCAGTCCGGCCACGATCGGCAGCATCCGGGTGGACAGGAAGAAGAACATCACGTCGGTCCACTTGCGCACCGGCTTGATCGACAGCGCGTAGGCGGCCGGGATGGCCAGCAGCAGCACGATCACCGTGGACACCACGCTGGCGGTGAGCGAGTTGAGCAGCGACGGCCAGGGGTTGGCGCCCGTGCCGACGCCGAAGAACTCCCGGTACCCGTCGGTCGTCAGCGGGGCGAAGATCGACGGCGGGTTGGTCGCGGCGTCCTCCTCGCTGTGGAAGGACGTGAGCACCATCCACAGCACGGGGACGACGAACAGGATGCCGATCAGCCAGGCGGCCACGCCCAGCAGCGCGCCGCTGCGCGGCTTGCGGGGCGTGCGGGGCCGGCCCTCCGGCGTGCGGGTGGCGGCGACCGGTGCGACATCGGTGACGGAGCTCATCGTGCGTTCTCCTCCTGGAACAGGGTGGACACCGTACGCAGCGCCAGAGTGGCGATGAGGATCGTGCCGATGACGACGACGACGCCGGCCGCCGACGCCCGCCCGTAGTCGTGGGCCTGGTAGAAGGTCTGGTAGATCACGTACGGCAGGTTCGCCGTGCCCAGGCCGCCCGAGGTGATCGTGAAGACGGCGTCGAAGTTCTGCACGATGTAGATGGAGCCGAGCAGCGCGCCCAGCTCCAGGTAGCGGCGCAGGTGCGGGAAGGTCATGTAACGGAAGATCTGCCAGCTGCTGGCGCCGTCGATCCGCGCGGCCTCGATGACGTCCAGCGGCCGGCTCTGCAGGCCGGCGAGCAGGATCAGCATCATGAACGGCGTCCACTGCCAGATCAGGGCGACCTCGATGGACACCAGCGGCGCCGTCGTGATCCAGTCCGGCTGGGGCGGGTTGTCGGAGCCGAACAGTCCCCAGAGCCAGGTCAGCGAGCCGTTGAGCAGGCCGTACTCGGGGTTGAACAGGGCGTGCTTCCAGAGCAGCGCCGCCGCCACGGGAACGACGAGGAACGGCGTGATCATCATGGTCCGCACCGCGCCCCGGCCCAGGAACTTCCGGTCCAGGAGCAGCGCGATCACCATGCCCAGGAACAGGCTGATCACCACGACGACCGCGGTCAGGATGACCGTGGTGAGGATGGCCTGCCGCATGTTGACGTCGGTCAGGACGCTGGCGTAGTTGCCCAGCCCGGCGAAGCCGCGCTCGTCGGGGTAGTAGGCGTTCCAGTCCATGAACGAGACGATCAGCGTGACCAGGAACGGCAGCTGGGTGACGATGATCGTGAAGATCAGCGCCGGCAGCAGCGGTGCCCGCCGGGCCCAGTCGGCGGACCGGCGGAGCGCTCCGCCCGGCGGCGGCGCGGGTGGCGGGGGCGGCGGTGGCGGCGGCTGCTGGCCGCGCCCGCGGCTGGTCTCGAGAGTGGTGCTCATCCCGTTGCCTCCCCCTGGTGTGGTCCTGCCGGCCCGATCATCCGGACTCCCGTTCCCGATAGCGTTCGGCGACGTCCTCGGCCAGTTCCTGGCCCCGGTCGAGCGCTTCCTCCACGGTCATCCGGCCGGCGATCGCGGAGCTGACGTCCTGGGAGACCTGCGTGGCCAGGTCGGGGAACTCCGGGATGCCGATGAACTGGATGCCCGGCGCCGGGCGGGGCTGGGCGCCCGGATCGTTCGGGTCGGCGTTCTCGATGGCCGCGAGGGTGGGCGCGGCGAACGCCTCGGCCTCGGCGAGGTAGTCGGGGTTCGAGTAGGTCGACGCCCGCTTTCCGGCGGGCACCTTCGACCAGCCGAGCTCCTCGCCGACCAGTTCCTCGTACTCCCGGCCGGAGGCCCAGGAGATGAACTCCCACGCGGCGTCCTTCTTCGCGCTCGCCTGCTGGATGCTCCACGACCAGGCGTACAGCCAGCCGGAGCTGTCGGTCTCCACCACGGGTGCGGCGGCGTAACCCATCAGGCCGCGCACCGGTGAGTCCTCGGCCTCGAGCGATCCCGCGGCCGAGGTCGCGTCGTACCACATCGCCGCGTTGCCCTGGATCACGTTGTTCAGGCACTCGGTGAAGCCCGCCTGGGGGGCGCCGGTCTCGCCGTACTCCCGGACCAGGTCGACGTAGAAGCCGACCGCCTCGCGGAACTCCGGGCTGCTCACCTGGGGATCCCAGTCCTCGGTGAACCAGGTGCCCCCGAAGGTGTTGACCACCGTGGTGAGGGGCGCGAACACCTGGCCCCAGCCGGGCTGGCCGCGCAGGCAGATGCCGGCCATCCCCGGCTCGGCGCCGTCGACCTGCGCCGCGATGTCCGCGACCTCCTGCCAGGTCGGGTCCTCCGGCATCTCCACGCCGGCGGCCTCCAGGATGTCCCGGCGGTACATCAGGAACGACGACTCGCCGTAGAACGGCTCGCCGTAGAGCTTGCCGTCGTCGCCGGACAGCGACTCGGTCAGCGGGCCGAGGATGTCGTCCTGGTCGAACTCGGAGTCGGCCTCCACGTACTCGTCCAGCGGGGCCACCCACTCGCTGCGGGCGTAGATGGGGATCTCGAAATTGCTCAGCGTCGCCACGTCGTACTGGCCCGCCTGGCTGGAGAACTCCTGGCTGATCTTGTCCCGGACGTCGTTCTCGGGCAGCACGGTGAAGTTGACGGAGATGCCCGTGTCGGCGGTGAAGTTCTCCTTCGTCAGCCGTTGCAGGTCGATCATCTGCGGGTTGTTGACCATCAGCACGTTGATGGTGTCCGGCCCGCCACCGCTGGGTCCCCCGCCCCAGCCCGCGCACCCGGTGAGCCCGAGCGCCAGTGTGGTCGCCAGTGCGACGGTCGATGTGGGGCGTACGCGTCGGTGCACGGCCGATCCTCTCCCGGGCAACCTCGTCATGCGCTCATGTGAGCGGAAGACCCCTCAGATGCGAGTGACGTGAGTCTCACCTGGATGGGTGAACTCGTCAAGGGGTGTGCCATAGTGGATCCCGGTGCGCTCAGATGAGCAGGGAGACGCCATGGCACTGGAGCAGAGCGGCCCGGCACAGGTCGTCCTCACCGCGTCCATCGCCCGCCGGTTCTACCTCGACGGCCGGTCCAAGCTGGAGATCGCCGACGAGTTCGGCCTGAGCCGGTTCAAGGTCGCCCGCCTGCTCGACGCCGCCCGCGAGAGCGGCATGGTGCGGATCGAGATCCGGCACCAGGGCGAGATCGACGTCGACCTCTCGGCCCGCTTCCGGGACCGGTTCGGGCTGCAGCACGCCATCGTCGTCGACACGCCGGAGGACGACACCGCCTCGCTGCGCGACCACCTGGGGCGGGCGGCGGCCCGGCTGCTCGCCGAGATCCTGACGCCGGAGGACGTGCTGGGTCTCGCGTGGGCACGGGCGGTCGGTGCGATGGCACGCGAGCTCCCGGCACTCCCCCGGACCCCGGTGATCCAGCTCTCCGGAGCGCTTTCCTTCCCCGGCGACCCCGACACGTCGGTGGACGTCGTCCGCGACGTGGCCGCCCGGTCCGGCGGGGCGGCCAACGTCTTCTACGCGCCGCTGGTCGTGCCCGACGCCGCGACGGCCAGCGCCCTCCGGCGTCAGCCGGAGATCGCCCGCGCCTTCTCCCAGCTGCCCTCGGTCACCAAGGCGGTGGGTGGCGTCGGCCTGTGGGAAGCGGGCCAGTCCACCCTGTACGACACGTCGTCCGAGCAGGACCGCAGGGCCCTGCGGAAGCAGGGGGTGTGCGCCGACATCTCCGGGGTCTTCCTCTCCGCCGACGGCGACGTGGTCCAGACCCGGCTGGCCGAGCGGATGATCGCCATCAGCGCCGAGGAGATGCGGGGCATCCCGGAGGTGATCGTCATCCCGTACGGCACGGCCAAGGAGCCCGCCGTGCGTGCCGCCCTCCGGAGCGGCCTCGTGGGTGGCATCGTGACCCACACGACGCTCGCCCGAGCCGTCCTCGAGGACTGAGCAGCCCCGTCGCCTGCGGCGGGACCGGGAGGAGGCCGATGCCCCGGGAGACCGAGACCGAGCCTGAGGTCGTCCTCGTCGGGGGCACGACCAACCGGGGCCGCGTGGTGCGCCTGGGCGACACCGTCCGGCGGCCCCAGCGGGCATCGAGCGCGGCCACCCACGCCCTGCTGCGCCACCTGGACGACGTCGGGTTCACCGGCGCCCCCCGGTTCCTCGGCATCGACGACCAGGGCCGGGAGGTCCTCTCCTTCGTCCCCGGCACGGCCATCACACCGCCCTATCCCGCCTGGGCGCTCACCGACGCCGCGCTCGTCAGCGTGGCTCACCTGCTGCGCGACTACCACCGGGCCGTCAGCACCTTCGACGCGACGCGGCACACCTGGCCGCACCCGCCCCCCGCGCCCTTCGCCGGCGAGATCGTCAGTCACAACGACGTCAACCTGGACAACGTGGTCTTCCGCGGGCACCGGGCCGTCGCCCTCATCGACTTCGACCTCGCCGGCCCCGGCTCCCGGATCTGGGACGTCGCCTCCGCCGCGCGCCTGTGGGCTCCGCTGCGGCCCGATCGCCACATCGACGACGTCCGGCACGGCCGGGCCCTCGAGCGGATGCGGCTGTTCGTCGACAGCTACGGGCTCGACCAGTCCGACCGGGAGGCGCTGGTCAGAGCGGTGCGGCTGAACCACGACTGGTCCTACGACATCATCGGGGCCGCGCTCGAGCGCGGCCACGAGGGCTTCGCGGAGTACTGGGGCCGCGCGCGGCACCGGGTGGCCGACACCCGCACCTGGTACGCCGACAACGCCCGGCGCCTCCACGCGGCCGTGTCGCGCCGCTGAGGAGGACCGTCGCGCCGGGATGGACCAGGGCTGCGAGGAGGCCTCGTCCGGCCGCACGCAAAGGCGGTGACAGCCGGCGGCGACCCTCGCTAGCGTCCCCCCGCACGCGTTCCGAGCAGTCGAGCCGGGGCACCGCAGGTGCCGGGGGTCTCCACCATGGGCAGGTCGTTCGCATCCCGGGTCAGCCACCCGAAGCTGAAGTGGGTCGTCCTGGTCCTCTGGCTGGTTCTGGCGGCCGCTGCCGCTCCGCTGGCCGCGGGCCTCACCGATCAGCAGGACAACGAGATCTCGTCCTGGCTGCCCGGCGACGCGGAGTCCACGCTCGCCCTGGAACGGCAGATCACGCTCGGTTCGGACCCCGACGTCGTCCCCGCCGTCGTGGTGTACGAGCGGGACGGCGGCCTCACCGCGGCTGATGAGGACGCCATCGCGCAGGACGCGGCGGCGTTCGGCCGGCTCGACGGCCTCGACGGCGACGTCGTCGGGCCGATCCCGTCCGAGGACGGGCAGGCGGCCCAGCTCATCGTGCCGCTGAACGGCGGGCCCGACGGGTGGGAGGCCATCGCGCCGCTCGCCGGGGACCTGCGCGCCGAGGCCGCGGACGCACCGGACGGGCTCGACGTCTACGTCGCCGGCCCGGCGGGCCAGGCGGCGGACTCGTCGGAGGCCTTCGAGGGCATCGACGGTGCGCTGCTGTTCGCGGCGCTCGGCGTCGTCATCGTGATCCTGCTGTTCACCTACCGCAGCCCGGTCCTCTGGATCCTGCCGATCCTCTCCGCGGTGGTCGCGCTCTACTGCTCGCAGGCGCTCATCTACCTGCTCGCCCGCTACGCCGACCTCACCGTCAACGCCCAGAGCGCGAGCATCCTCACCGTCCTCGTCGTCGGCGCCGGCACCGACTACGCCCTGCTGCTGGTCGCCCGCTACCGCGAGGAACTGCGGCTGCACGCAGACCGGCACGAGGCCATGACCGAGGCGGTGCACCGCGCCGGCCCCGCGGTCCTGGCCAGCGGCGGCACCGTCATCCTCGGGATGCTGTGCCTGCTGGCGGCGGACATGAACTCCACCCGTGGCCTGGGACCGGTGGCCGCCATCGGCGTCGCGGTCACCCTCGTGGTCCTCATGACCCTGCTGCCGGCCCTGCTGGTCATCTGCGGCCGCTGGGTGTTCTGGCCGGTGCGCCCGGTGCTGGGCACCCCCGAGCCGAGCGCCACCGGCGTGTGGTCCCGGGTCGGCACCCTGATCAGGCCGCGGCCCCGGGCGGTCTGGGTGGTCACCAGCGGGCTGCTGCTGGTGGCCTGCCTCGGCCTGTTCGGCCTGAACGCGAAGGGACTCACCCAGGCCGACTCCTTCCGCGGGACCCCGGAGTCGGTGGCCGGCGAGCAGGTCGCGCTGGAGCACTTCCCGGCCGCCGCCGGCAACCCGGTGTACGTCCTCACCGGCGCCGGCACCGCCGAGGAGGTCGCGCGCGCCGTGGCCGCCGCCGACGGCGTCGGCGAGGTCGGGGAGCCCCGGGTGACCGGGGACGCCGCGCTGATCGAGGCGTCCCTCGCCGACGCCGGCGACAGCGACGCCGCCTACGACACGATCCGCTCGCTGCGCGCCGAGCTCGACGACGTGGGCGACGGCGAGGCGCTGGTGGGAGGCAACACCGCGATCAACCTCGACGTGCAGACCGCCAGCCAGCGGGACAACCGGGTGATCATCCCGCTGGTCATGCTCGTGGTCCTGCTCGTGCTCGGCGTCCTGCTGCGGGCACTGGTCGCACCGCTGATCCTGGTCGCGACCGTGGTGCTGTCCTACGGGGCCGCCCTGGGCATCAGCGCGCTGATCTTCGACTGGGCGCTCGACGTGAGCACGACCGACAGCGCGTTCCCGCTGTTCGTCTTCGTGTTCCTCGTCGCGCTGGGCATCGACTACAACATCTTCCTGATGACCCGGGTCCGGGAGGAGGCCCACGACCACGGCACCCGGCGGGCCGCCCTGATCGCGCTGGCGGCGACCGGTGGGGTGATCACGTCGGCCGGACTGGTCCTCGCGGCGACGTTCGCGGTGCTCGGCACCCTGCCGCTCACCTTCCTCACCCAGCTGGGCATCGCGGTCGCGCTCGGCGTCCTCCTGGACACCATCGTCGTCCGCTCGGTGCTCGTCACCGCGCTGAACCTCGACGTCGGCGGGGGGATGTGGTGGCCGAGCACGCTCGCCCGGCGCGGCGACGAGCCGGAGCCCCCGGCGGGCGGGCAGGGCGCAGCCCGGGTGCCCGCTCCGCGCGGGACGACGGACCTCGGCCAGCAGGTGCGGCCGGGGACCTGAGGGCGGGCCGGATCAGCCCTTGCCGCGCTCGCTCCCCCGGCCCTCGCGGACCTTGACCGACACCTCGATCGGCGTGCCTTCGAACCCCCAGCGCTCGCGCAGCTTGCGCTCGAGGAACCGGCGGTAGCCACCCTCGAGGAAGCCGGTGGAGAAGACGACGAAGCGTGGCGGGCGGATGTCGGCCTGGGTGACGTACTTGATCTTCGGGGCCCGGCCACCGCGGGCGGGCGGCGGGGTCTCCTGGACCAGGGCGCGGACGAAGGTGTTCAGCTCGGCCGTGGGCACCCGCGACTCCCACGACGCCAGCGCCGCGCGCAGGTGGTCGGCGAGCCGGTTGACGCCGCGGCCGGTGCTCGCCGAGATGTTGACCCGGGTCGCCCACTTCACGCGGGCCAGCTCCCGCTCGATCTCCTTCTCCAGCTGCAGGTGCCGGTCCTCGTCGAGGGTGTCCCACTTGTTGATGGCGATGACCAGGGCACGGCCGGCGTCGACGACCTGGCTGATCACCCGCTGGTCCTGCTCGCTGATCACCTCGTCGGCGGCCAGCAGCACGACGGCGACCTCGGCGGCCTGGATGGCGGCCTCGGTGCGCAGGCTCGCGTAGTACTCCATGCCGCTGGCGGTGTTCACCCGGCGGCGCAGGCCCGCCGTGTCGACGAACCGCCACTCCTCACCGCCCAGGGTGACGATCGAGTCGACCGGGTCCACGGTCGTGCCGGCGACGGAGTCGACGACCGAGCGCTCCTCCTTGGCCAGCCGGTTGATCAGGCTGGACTTGCCCACGTTCGGCCGGCCGACCAGCGCCACCCGTCGCGGGCCGCCCTGCTCCTCCTGCTCGCGGGGCGCGTCGGGCATCGCCTCCAGGACCAGGTCGAGCAGGTCACCGCTGGAACGGCCGTGCAGCGCGCTGACCGCCTGGGGCTCGCCCATCCCCAGCGACCACAGCTCCGCGGCGTTGGCCTCGCTGCGCTCGTCGTCGACCTTGTTGGCCACCAGGATCACCGGCCGGTCGCTGCGCCGCAGGATGCGGGCCGCGGCGAGGTCGGTGTCGGTGGCCCCCACCTGGCTGTCGACGACGAAGACGATGACGTCGGCGGTCTTCATGGCGTACTCGGCCTGGCGGCTGATCGCCCCGCCCAGCCCGGCCGCCTTCGGGTCCCAGCCGCCGGTGTCGACGACGGTGAAGCGCTTGCCGTTCCACAGCGCCTCGTAGCTGATCCGGTCGCGGGTGACCCCCGGGACGTCCTGCACGACGGCGGCGCGGCGCCCCAGGAACCGGTTGACCAGCGTGGACTTGCCGACGTTCGGCCGTCCGACGATCGCGACGACGGGCAGCGGCCCGCTCTGCTCCTCGGTCATGCCCGCTCCCCCGCTCCGACCGCCGACGCGGCGAGCGCGACGATCGCCTCGATCACGCCCTGCTGGTCCAGGTCCGTGCTGTCCACGACGACGGCGTCGTCCGCCGGGCGCAGCGGGCTGTCGACCCGGCTGCTGTCGTACTCGTCGCGCCGTCGCAGGTCGTCGGCGAGCGCGGCGATCTCCGCCGGGTCGGTGATGCCGAGCTGGCCGGCCCGGCGCTGCGCCCGGACGCCCGGCGCCGCGGTCAGGTAGACCTTGAGCGTGGCATCGGGCAGGACGACGGTGCCGATGTCGCGGCCCTCGACGACGACGACGTCCGCCGCGGAGACGAGGTCGCGCTGCTGGTCGACCAGCTGTCGCCGCACCGCGGGCACCGCGGAGACGGCGGAGACCGCGCGGGTCACCGCGGCGCCGCGGATGCGGTCGGCCACGTCCACGCCGTCGACGCGGACGACCTCGGCGGCGGACCCGGTGCCGACCTCGATGCGGGCTGCGGCGACCGTGCGCGCGACGGCGTCGGCGTCCTCCGGGTCGACGGCGGCGTCGAGGACGGCGACGGTGGCCGCGCGGTACATCGCGCCGGTGTCGAGGTAGGCGGCGCGCAGGCGGGCCGCGACCCCGCGGGCGACGGTGGACTTCCCGGTGCCCGACGGTCCGTCGAGGGTGATCTGCCCCCGGAACGCGGCGCTCACTGGGCGATGTCCTTGCGGAGCGCCACGGCACCGCGCAGGTACACGTGCTGGATGTCCGACCGCGGCGACGTCGTCTCCACGTGGGCCATCAGGCGCAGGACCCGCGGCAGGGCGTGGGCCACGTCGATCTCCGAGGCGCACATCAGCGGGACGTCGCCGAAGCCCAGCTCGCGCGCGGCCAGCGCCGGGAACTCCGAGACGAGGTCGGGGGTGGCGGTGAACAGGATGCTGATGACGTCGTCGTGCTCGAGCCGGTTGCGCTCCATCACCGTGCTGACCAGTTCCCGGGTCGCCTCGAGCACCTGCTCCCGGTCGTCGGCGTCGACCTGCGTCGCGCCCCGGATGGCTCGGACGGCCATGTACCACTCCTCGTTCGATTGCCGCACCCGGATCGCCGGATGCCCCGTCGAGTCTAGGGAGGCCGCGCCACCGGGCTCCGGCCGGAGCCGCACGGGGACCGTTCCGCTGCCGGCTCCGGCTCGGCGGGCTACAGGCCGACGAGCTCCTGGAGGGCGCCGACCTCTTCACGGCTGAGCTTGCGGATCGTGCCGGAGCGCATGGCGCGCAGCTCGATCGGCCCGACCGCCGTGCGGGTCAGCCGGGACACCGGCAGCCCGACGTGGGCGAGCAGCCGGCGGACGATGTGCTTGCGACCCTCGTGGAGGACCACCTCGACGACCGACTGCCCGGCGTGGGTGTCCACGACGCGGAACGAGTCGGCCTTCACCGGGCCGTCGTCCAGCTCCACACCGCTGCGCAGCCGGCGGGCCATGTCGCGGGGCACCGAGCCCGACACCTGGGCCAGGTAGGTCTTGCGCACCTCGTAGGAGGGGTGGGCGAGGCGGTGGGCCAGCTCGCCGTCGGTGGTGAGGATCAGCAGCCCCTCGGTGTCCTGGTCCAGGCGCCCGACGTGGACCAGGCCCTTGGCCAGGTCACCCACCATGTCGCCCACGGTGGGCCGGTTGCGGTCGTCGCTCATGGCGGTGATGACGCCCGGGGGCTTGTTCATCGCGTAGCTGACCCGGTCCTCGCGGATCTCGATCCGCACGCCGTCGACGGCGATCTTGTCGCGGCCCGGGTGCACCCGCATGCCCTGCACGGTGACCTGCGCGCCGTTCACGCTGATCCGGCCGGCCTCGATCATGTCCTCGGAGACACGCCGGGAGCCGACCCCGGCCCGGGCGAGCACCTTCTGCAGCCGCTCGCCCTCGCGGTCGTCGTCGGCGTCGCCCGCCGGCCGGTCGCCGGGGTGGACCGGGGCGAGCTCCATGTCCTCCGCCCAGCCGTCACCGGCTGCCGTCGCGGTGTCGTCGGCGGGGTCATCGGTGGGGTCCAGGTCGTCCGGTACGGCGTTCATCGCCGCCCAGTCTCCCACCCCGCCGCTGTCGACCCCGGCCCCGTCCGGGCACCGCCCCCAGCCGGCGCGGCGTGGGGACCGCGGAGGTCCCCGCTCAGCTGTCGGGGTGCTCGTCGAGCATCGCGGCGGTCTCCGGGAGGAAGGGGGCCAGCTCGGGCAGGTCCGCGAGGCTCGCCAGGCCGAGCCGTTCCAGGAACAGCGGCGTCGTCGCGTACAGCCCGCCGCCGCTGTCGGGATCGGCGCCGACCTCGTGCACCAGGCCCCGCGTCAGCAGGGTGCGCATCACGCCGTCCACGCCGACCCCGCGGATCGCCGAGACCCGCGCCCGGGTGACCGGCTGGCGGTAGGCGATGACGGCGAGGGTCTCCAGGGCGGCCTGGGTCAGCCGGCTGCGCTGCCCGTCGACCAGGTAGCGCTGCACGACCGGGGCGTGCTCCTCGCGGGTGTAGAGCCGCCAGCCCTCCCCCACCTTGCGCAGCGTGAGGCCGGACCGCCGCTGGTCGTAGCCGTCGGCCAGCCCGGCCAGGCCGGACCGCACCTGCTCGACCGGGCATCCCAGCGCGGCGGCCAGCGTCTCCTCGTCGACCGGGTCGTCCATGACGAACAGCAGCGCCTCGAGGCCGCCGTGCAGCTCCTCCGGGGCGATCGGCTCCGGCTGCCCGCCGGCCGGCTCCCCGGGCACCGGGTCCCCAGGCAGAGGGTCCCCGGCGGCGACGTCGGCCGGGGACGGGTCCTGCGGTGGCGCCGGCCGGTGATCCGGATCCGGCTCCCGCGGGACCGGCGCCGGCTCGGGCAGGGCCTCGACCGGCTGGTCGGCGACGCGCGCGGCGAGCGCCGCCGCGACGGCGTCCCAGGTGCCGGGCGACTCCTGCCCGCGGTGCTCGGCCAGCTCCCGGGTGGCGGCCAGCTCGGCGGCGAGCGCCTCCCAGGAGATGGGGACCTGCTCGTCGGGACCTGCCTGCTCGTCGGTCACCCGTACTCCTCGTCCACGGCTGGTTCTCCCCCGGCAGCATCCTCGACCGCGCCGTCGACGTCGTCGCCGTACCCGCCGTCCGGCGCGGAGCCGCCGGTCCACCGGACGTGCAGCTCCCCCAGCGGCGTGAGCTGCTCGAACACCACCCGCTGCTGCCGGTAGAGCTCCAGCAGCGCCAGGAAGCGGGCCACCACCTCCATGGTGTGCCCGCAGTCGGCGGTCAGGGCCCGGAAGGTCGCCGTTCCGGAGCGCAGCAGGTGGTTGCGGACGGCGAGCAGCTGCTCGGAGACGCTCACCGACGCGGCGTGCAGGTGCGACACGCTCACCACCTCCGGCGCCCTGGGCGCCAGCACCCGGGCGGCCAGCCGGGCGAACTGCTCGGGGCTCAGGTCCAGGACGACCTCGGGGACCAGGTCGGCGAAGCGCGGCTCGAGGGCCGCCGACCGCGGAAAGCGAGAGGCGGCCTGCGCCTCGCGTTCCCTCAGGAACCTCGCCGCCTGCTTGTAGGCCTTGTACTGGAGCAGCCGCGCGAACAGCAGGTCACGCGCCTCGAGGACCTCGAGGTCGTCCTCGTCCTCGACGTCGGCGGCGGGGAGCAGCCGGGCGGCCTTGAGGTCGAGCAGGGTGGAGGCGACGACCAGGAACTCGCTGGCCTGGTCGAGGTCGAGCTGGTCGCCCAGGGCACGCAGGTGCGCGATGAACTCGTCGGTGACCGTGGACAGGGCGATCTCGGTGATGTCGAGCTTGTGCTTGCCGATCAGCTGGAGGAGCAGGTCGAACGGGCCCTCGAAGTTGGTCAGCTTCACCGTGAAACGCGACGGCGCGGCCTCGGAGGCACGAGGTGCCTCCGCTGCCGCGCCGGTCTCGCTGCTCACGGACGCCGAGCTTATGGCCCACCTGCGGGGGGCCCCCGCAGGAAGACCCACTACTTGCCGTGCAGGCGCCGGACCAGGATCGACTCGTCGCCGCGCTCGCCGAGGTCGGCCAGCAGCACCGAGATCGCCTCCCGGACGATGCGGCCGCGGTCGGCCGCGACGCCGTGCTGACCGCGCAGGGTCAGCCGCGCGCTCTCCAGGGCGAGCAGCTGGTCCGCCGAGATGTAGACGGTGATCTTCTCGTCGTGCTTGGCGCGGTCGGTCCGGCGCGCCGGCCGTCCCCGGGTGGGCACGTGGGGCTGCAGCGTCGGCACCTGCGGCCCAGCGCCGCGGAACCCGGCGAGGTCGTCGTCGAGCGACGTCGCACCACCGGGGACCAGCGTGAGGGGCGTGGTCGTGACCTCCTCCGACTGCCGCGCACCCCGCAGCGCGGGCGAGCCGGTGGTCGCGCTCAGGCTGGGCAGCTCGGTCACCTCGGGGGTCGAGGGGGCCGAATCGGTGCGCCGGAAGAGCTCCGAGGCACCAGGCAGAACCGGCCGGCGGGTCATGACGCGTCCCCGCCGGCGCTGGTCGGGGACATGGCGGTCGCTCTGCTGATGTGTGCCCTCGTACGCTCGGTCACAGTGCCAGCACCTCCTTGGCAAGGTCGCGGTACGCCGAGGCGCCCGACGAGGTGGGCGCCCACGTGGTGATCGGCTGGCCGGCGACCGTGGTCTCCGGGAACCGCACGGTGCGCTGGATGACGGTCTGGAAGACGACGTCGTCGAAGGCCTCGACGACCCGGCTGAACACCTCGCGGCAGTGCACCGTCCGCGAGTCGTACATCGTCGCGAGGATCCCGGAGATCTCCAGCGACGGGTTGAGCCGCTCCTTGACCTTGTCGATCGTGTCGACGAGCAGGGCCACCCCGCGCAGCGAGAAGAACTCGCACTCCAGCGGGATGATGACGCCCTGCGCCGCCGTCAGCGCGTTCACCGTCAGCAGGCCCAGCGAGGGCTGGCAGTCGATGAGGATGTAGTCGTAGTCGTCGCGCACGTCGGCGAGCACCCGGAGCAGGGTCTGCTCGCGGGCGACCTCGCTGACCAGCTGCACCTCGGCGGCCGAGAGGTCGATGTTGCTGGGGACGAGGTCCAGGCCCGGGATGTCGGTGGGCACGCGGACGTCGGCCAGCGTGGTCTTCCGCTCCATGAGGGCGTTGTAGATCGTCCGGTCCATGTTCTGGGCGGGGATGCCCAGGCCGACCGACAGCGCGCCCTGCGGGTCCAGGTCGATGAGCAGCACGCGCCGGCCGTACTCGGTGAGTGCCGCACCCAGGTTGATGGTGGACGTCGTCTTGCCGACGCCGCCCTTCTGGTTGCACATCGCGATGATGCGAGCGGGCCCGTGCTGGGTCAGGGGCTTGGGGTCGGACAGGGGGCGCTGCCGTGCCTTCGCCGGGTCCTGACGTGAGATCGCCCCCATCTCGGGGCCGCTGTCGTGCGGGCGCGCGACGGCAGAGGCCGCGTCCGCTCGGGTAGCCATGAGTCTTGTTGCCTCCACCTCGTGCCCGATCCCGGTCGTCCGGGTGCGGTCAGCCGTCCTGCCCGCTCGGGTGATGAGGACGCTACGAAGAGTGGTGGGCGTTGACTCGCAGGCACGCCGGACCACTTGTCGACATGGCGCTAATTGACAACGTCTGGGTTTGCTCAAGCCGAACGCCTTCCAGAACCTGCCAAGAAGCGCGGTGGGTAGGTGTCAGGTGAGTGCCCTCGGATGGCTGGTCGCGTACACCTCGCGCAGGCGGTCGACGGTCACCAGCGTGTACACCTGCGTGGTGGTCACCGACGCGTGACCGAGCAGCTCCTGCACGACCCGGACGTCGGCCCCGCCGTCGAGCAGGTGGGTGGCGAAGGAGTGCCGCAGCGTGTGCGGGGACACCGCGGACGGGTCGATCCCGCCGGCGCGCTCGGCGGCGGACCGGAGGATGGCCCACGCGCTCTGCCGCGACAGCGGACCGCCGCGCACGTTGAGGAACAGCGTGCCGCCCCGCACCCCGCCCCGGCCCGCCGCCGCCAGCTCCGGACGGGCACGGACCAGGTACTCCTCGACCGCCCGCAGGGCGTAGCTGCCCACCGGGACGACGCGCTCCTTGCCGCCCTTGCCGGCCAGCCGGACCACCGCCTGGCCCCGGTCCAGATCGTCCACGGCCAGCCCGACCGCCTCCGAGATCCGGGCCCCGGTGCCGTAGAGCACCTCCAGCAGCGCGCGGTCGCGCAGCCCGCGCGGGCCCTCCAGGGAGCCGGCCGCCTCGATCAGGGCCACCACCGACTCCACCGGGACCGCCTTGGGCAGCCGGCGGGCCGGCGTGGGCGGGCGCACCTGGTGGGCGACGTCGTCGGGGACCAGCCCGTCGAGCAGCGCGAACCGGTGCAGACCACGGACGGCGACGACCGCGCGGGCCGCCGACGTGGCCGACAGCGGCGGGTGGTCGTCGTCCCCCTGGCGCAGGGCGGAGAGGAAGCCGGACACGTCGGACCCGGCCACCTCGCCCAGGCCGTCGACCCCGGCCGCGGTCAGGTACCGGGTGTACCGGCGCAGGTCACGGCGGTAGGAGGCGATCGTGTTGGCGGCCAGGCCGCGCTCGACGGTGAGATGGTCCAGGTAGCCGGTCACGACGCGCTCGAGCGCGGGACCGGCACCGACAGCGGTGGCCGGCGTCAGAGGAGGACCTCCCCGAGCGGCACGGCGGTCATCCCGTGGGCCTCGGCGACCTCGGGCAGCACGACGCTGCCCCCGACGACGTTGACCCCGTGCGCCAGTGCGCGGTTGCCCGCGACCGCCGCCGCGGTGCCCTCGTTGGCCAGCGCCATGACGTAGGGCAGCGTCACGTTGGTCAGCGCGTGGGTGGAGGTGTTCGGCACGGCGCCGGGCATGTTGGCCACGCAGTAGAAGACCGAGTCGTGCACGCGGAACGTCGGGTCGTCGTGCGTCGTGGGCCGGGTGTCCTCGAAGCAGCCGCCCTGGTCCACGGCGATGTCGACCAGCACCGAGCCGGACTTCATCCGCGACACCAGCTCGTTGCTGATCAGCGTGGGCGCCTTGGCGCCGGGCACGAGCACCGCGCCGATGACCAGGTCGGCGTCGAGGACCGCCCGCTCGACCTCGTAGGAGTTGGAGGCCACCGTCTGCAGGTGCCCCTGGTAGATCCGGTCCGCGGCCCGCAGCTTGTCGATGTCGCGGTCCAGGACGACGACCTCGGCCTGCATCCCGAGCGCGATCGCGGCGGCGTTCATCCCCGAGACGCCGGCACCGATGACGACGACCTTGGCGGCGTAGACGCCGGAGACCCCGCCGAGCAGCACACCGCGCCCGCCGTGCGCCCGCTCCAGGCTGTGGGCGCCGACCTGGGGCGCCATGCGGCCGGCGACCTCCGACATGGGGGCCAGCAGCGGCAGCGCGCCGTCGGCGGTCTGCACGGTCTCGTAGGCGATGGCGGTGATCCCGGAGGCCACGAGCGCGTCGGTGCACTCCTTGGACGCGGCCAGGTGCAGGTAGGTGAACAGCGTCTGGTCCGCGCGCAGCCGGTCGTACTCCTCGGCGATGGGCTCCTTGACCTTGAGCACCAGGTCGGCGGCGCCCCAGACGTCGTCGGCGCCGGCGATGATCCGCGCTCCCGCGGCGGCGTAGTCGCCGTCGGGGATCGAGGAGCCCTCCCCCGCCGCCTGCTCGACGAGCACCTCGTGCCCGGCCCGGACCAGCTCTGTCACGCCGGCCGGCGTGAGCGCCACCCGGTACTCGCGGTTCTTGACCTCTCGGGGGACCCCGACGCGCATCTTCGACTCCCTGGCGTGTGGCGGTCCGCTCCCGAGGATGACCGGGGTTGCGTCCCGCGTCGACAGCGGCCCGGTCGGGGCGCGCTCCGGCCGGAGTCTAGGCAACCGCGCTCCCCGGGCCGCTGCACCTGCCGGTCGTGCGGGGCACCGCTGCGGCCGCGCCGACTGCGCAGTTGGGGTTCCCGGCCACGGCGTGGCCTGCCGCGTCGGCGACAACAACTGCGCAGTCGGGCCGCTGAACGGAGGATGCAGCGATGCAGCTCTACGCCCACTCCCCGACCCAGCGCACCCGCCAGCTGGCCGCCGACGCCGGCATGCTCGCCTGGCTGGTCCTCTGGGTCCTGGTGGCCCGGATTGTGCACGGGGCGGTCCTCGTGCTCGCCGAGCCCGGCCGGGCGGTCGAGGACCTGGGCCGGTCGGTGGCCGGGAGCATGGAGTCGGCGGCCGGCGCCGCCGAGGACGTCCCCGTCGTGGGCGACGAGCTGGCGGCCCCGTTCGACGCGCTGTCCGACGCGGGCGGCTCGGTCTCCGGCGCCGGCCAGGCCACCCAGGACGCCGTGGGCACCCTGGCCACGGTGCTCGCCGTCGTCCTGGTGGTGCTGCCGGTCGGCTGGCTGCTGCTGCGCTGGCTGCCGTGGCGGCTGCGCTGGGCCCGCGAGGCGAGCGCGGCGCGCAGCCTGCTGAGCGGCACGCCAGACCTGCACGTGCTCGCCGCCCGGGCCCTCGCCACCGCGCCGCTGCCCAGGCTGGCCGCGCTGCCACCGGGTACGGGAGCCGCCTGGCAGGCCGGCGACCCCGCCGCCGTGCGCGCGCTCGCCGGCCTGGAACTCGCCAGGCTGGGGCTGCGGCTGCCCGACTGAGCCGGCCACGGCCGGCCGCACGCCCCGGTCAGTCCGTCCGGCGGCCCTCGACCATGTCGACGTAGTGCTGGTTGGCCATCACGCCGAGCACGTTGCCGAAGGGGTCGACGACGGATGCGGTGACGTACCCGGGGCCGCGCTCGATCGGCTCCTGGTGCACGGTCGCGCCCAGGGACAGCAGCCGGTCGAAGCTCGCCCGGCTGTCGTCCACCGCCCAGTAGGTGACGACGCCGGAGCCGGCCGGGCCCGGCGCCGACGGCGCGTACCGCCGGTCCAGGATCCCGAGCTCAGCCTGCAGGTCCCCGAGCCGGAACTCGACGTAGGCCGGTGGGCCCTCCGCCGGGCTGACGAAGTAGGGCTCGGCGCCGGCGACCTCGGCGTACCACCGGACGGCGGCCGGGACGTCGTCGGCGAAGTAGGTGACGGTGGTGAGGCCTCGCAGCATCGGGCTGTCCTTTCGAGAAGTGGTCATGGGTCCATGCTCGGCTCTAAAGTGCTCACCTACTGAGCGCTTTGCCGACCGGTTCGGAGCCGCCGATGCGTGCCGATCGCCTGGTCGCCGCGATGCTGTTGCTGCAGGCCCGGGGACGGATGACCGCGGCAGAGCTCGCCCGGGAGCTCGAGATCTCCGTCGCGACCGCGCGTCGGGACCTGGCGGCGCTGTCCGCCGCCGGTGTGCCGGTGTACCCGCAGATCGGGCGCGGCGGGGGGTGGTCCCTGGTGGGCGGGGCGCGGACCGATCTCACCGGGCTGTCGGCGCGGGAGGCACAGGCCCTGTTCCTGCTCGTCGGTCCGGCCGCGTCGGTCTCCGCCGAGGTCGCGACGGCGCTGCGCAAGCTGGTCCGGGCGCTGCCGCAGACCTTCCGGGCCGACGCGGAGGCCGCCGCGCGGGCGACCATGACCGACCCCACGCGGTGGGGCGATCGGGATCGCGACCGCCCCGTCGTCGTCGACCTGCTGCAGACGGCCGTCGTCCGGCGGCGGAAGGTCCGGCTCACCTACCTGAACGGCGCCCGGCAGCGCTCCGAACGGTTGGTGGACCCGTGGGGTCTCGTGGACAAGGACGAGATCTGGTACCTGGTCGCGGGCACCGACCGGGGGCAGCGCACCTTCCGCGTCGACCGCATCCAGCGCGCCGAGCCGACCGACGAGCCGGCCGGGCGACCCGACGACTTCGCCCTCGCGGCAGCCTGGCGCGAGGTGGTCGGCGCGGTCGAGCAGCGGCGCTCACGCACCTGGGCGACCGTGCTCGTCGACGCCCGCTACGTCGGCGTCCTGCGGGACCAGTTCGGCCGGCACTGCGAGCCCGACGGCGAGCACGAGGACGGCCGGGCCCGCGTGCGGCTGGCCGCCCCGACGCCCCTCGACATCGCCCGGACGCTCGCCGGCTGGGGCTCCGGCGTCGAGGTGGTCGGGCCGGAGCCGGTGCGGGCGGAGCTGGCGCGGATCGGCGCCGAGCTCGCCGGGCGCTACCCGGCGTGCGGCTGACCGGCCGCAGAGGCGTCGGCCGCCCGCAGCCGCGGAGAACCGCTGCGGACCTGGGCGGCGGCGAGCACGCCGGCCACCGCCGAGGAGTTGCGGATCTCGCCGTCGAACACCCGCTGCACGGCGTCGGCCAGCGGCACCCGCTCGACGGTCATGTCCGCCTCCTCGTGCTCGACGACGAAGCCGTCGGGCCGGGCGACGTCCGAGAGCCCCTCCGCGAGGTAGACCTCCACCAGTTCGTCGCTGAAGCCCGGCGAGTTGTAGACGCTGACCAGCGGGGACCAGCGGGCCGCCGCCAGCTGCACCTCCTCGGCGAGTTCCCGCTGGGCCGTCCGCAGCGGCGCCTCCCCGTCGGCGTCGCGCAGCCCGGCCGGCAGCTCCCAGAGCCGGCGGCCCACCGGGTGGCGGTACTGGCGCAGCAGGACGACGCGGTCCTGGTCGTCGAGCGCGACCACCGCGACGGCGCCCGGGTGGGTCACGACCTCCCGGACGCTGTCCCCGCCGCCGGGCATCGCCACGGTGTCCCGGCGCAGCGAGATGACGTGGCCCTCGAAGAGGGTCTCGCTGTCGAGCACCCGGAACTCGTGCGGCGCCCCGGCGCCCGTCGGGGACGACATCAGATGCCGACCTTCTCCGCCTCGTCGAAGGACACGGGCAGGCGCGCGGCCTCCTGGTAGTCGATCGCCGCCTGCACGAAGGCCGCGAACAGCGGGTGCGGGCGGGTCGGCCGGCTCTTGAGCTCCGGATGGGCCTGGGTGCCGACGTAGAACGGGTGCGCCTCGCGCGGCAGCTCGGTGAACTCGACGAGCAGCCCGTCCGGCGACGTGCCGGAGAAGACCAGGCCGGCCTCGCTCAGCCGGTCGCGGTAGCCGTTGGCGACCTCGTAGCGGTGCCGGTGCCGCTCGGTGATCTCGGTGGACCCGTAGGCGGCCGCGGCCAGCGAGCCCTTCTGCAGGCTGGCCGGGTAGCTGCCCAGGCGCATGGTGCCGCCGAGGTCGCGCTCGCCGGCGATGACGTCGAGCTGGCTGGCCATGGTCGCGATGACCGGGTCGGGGGTCTCCGGGTCGAACTCCGCCGAGTTGGCCTTGGCCAGGCCCGAGACGTTGCGCGCGTACTCGATGACCATGCACTGGAGCCCGAGGCACAGGCCCAGCGTCGGGATGCCGTTGGTCCGCGTGTAGCGGAGCGCCCCCAGCTTGCCCTCGATCCCCCGGACGCCGAAGCCGCCGGGGATGCAGACGCCGTCGACGCCCGCGAGTGCCCGCTCCGCACCCTCGGGGGTCTCGCAGTCGTCGGAGGGCACCCAGCGGATCTGCACCCGGCTGCGGTGGGCGAAGCCGCCGGCCCGCAGCGCCTCGGTGACCGACAGGTAGGCGTCGGGCAGGTCGATGTACTTGCCGACCAGCGCGATGGTGACCGTCTCCTTGGGCGCGTGCACCCGGTCGAGCAGGTCCCCCCACACCGTCCAGTCGACGTCCCGGAAGGGCAGGCCCAGCCGGCGGACGACGTAGGCGTCGAGGCCCTCGCGGTGCAGCACCTTGGGGATGTCGTAGATCGACGGCGCGTCGGGCGTGGAGATGACGCCCTCGGCGTCGACGTCGCACATCAGGCTGATCTTGCGCTTGAGCCCGGCGGTGATGTCCCGGTCGGAGCGGCAGACCAGGGCGTCGGGCTGGATGCCGATGCTGCGCAGGGCGGCCACGGAGTGCTGCGTCGGCTTGGTCTTCAGCTCGCCGGACGGGGCGATGTAGGGCACCAGCGAGATGTGCAGGAAGAAGCAGTTGTCCCGGCCGATCTCGTGGCGCACCTGCCGGGCGGCCTCGAGGAAGGGCAGCGACTCGATGTCGCCGACCGTC
>CADCTN010000231.1 GCA_902805535.1 uncultured Blastococcus sp.
GATGACCGCGTGCCGATCGATCCCACCCCACGCCCCGCGGTGCCGGCCGACGTGGCGGCGCAGGCCGTGCTCACCGTCTCCGGCGACGACCGCCCCGGGGTGACCGCCCGGCTCTTCTCCGCCCTCGCCGACACAGCCCTCGCCGACACAGCGCGCGGCGCCCCCTCCGTCGAGGTGCTCGACGTGGAGCAGGTGGTCGTCCACGGTCATCTCGTGCTCGGTGTGGTCGTGGCTGCCCGGTCCGCCGGCGACGGGGCCTTGCTGGCGCACCTCAACGAGCTCGCCGCCGGGATGGCTGCCGACACCGGACTGGAGGTGACCGTCGAACCCGTCTCCTCGGATGAGCCTGCCGCGCGGCCCGCCGACCGGCCGCACCACGTCATCGTGCTGGGCAGGCCCGTCCCGCCGAGCACCGTCGCCGGGGCCGCACGGGCGATCGCGGGGATCGGGGGCAACATCGACGCGATCCGCCGGCTCTCGGACTACCCGGTCACCAGTTTCGAGCTCACCGTCTCCGGTGCGGAGGCGACCGCGCTGCGGACGGCGCTGGCGTCGGTGGCCACGACGACGGGCGCCGACATCGCCGTGGAGCAGGTCGGGCTGGCCCGGCGGAGCAAGCGGCTGATCGTGCTCGACGTCGACTCCACGCTGGTCCGCGGGGAGGTCATCGACGAGCTGGCCGCGCGCGCGGGCCGGGCGGCCGAGGTCGCCCGGATCACCGCCGCGGCGATGAACGGCGAGCTGGACTTCGCCGAGTCGCTCCGTGCCCGGGTCGCCGCCCTGGCCGGGCTGCCGGTGGAGGTGCTCGACGAGGTGCGCGAGCACCTGGTGCTCACTCCCGGGGCGCGGACCCTCATCCGCACCCTGCAGCGGATGGGCTTCCGCTGCGGCATCGTCAGCGGCGGCTTCACCCAGATCACCGATCCGCTGGCCGAGACCCTCGGCCTGGACTTCGCCGCCGCCAACACCCTCGAGGTCGTCGACGGCCGGCTCACCGGGGGACTGATCGGCGAGATCGTCGACCGGCCCGGCAAGGCGCGGGCACTGGCGCGCTTCGCGGAGCAGTACGGGATCCCGATGGACCAGACGGTGGCCGTCGGCGACGGCGCCAACGACCTGGACATGCTGAACGCCGCGGGCCTCGGCATCGCCTTCAACGCCAAGCCGTTCGTGCGCGAGCAGGCGCACACCGCGCTCAACCAGCCCTACCTCGACGCCGTCCTGCAGGTGCTCGGCTTCACCCGTGACGAGGTCCTCGACGCAGTGCCGTGACCGACCCGTCGGCGGGGGATCAGAGGCGGTGGACGCTGCCCTCGAGCTGGACGCCGGCGGTGCGCAGCTGCTCCAGCGCCGCCTGCGTCGATCCCTCGGCGACGCCGGCGGTCAGCGGCAGCAGCACCCGGGTGGTGAACCCCTCGGCGACGGCGTCCAACGCTGTGGCACGCACGCAGTGGTCGGTCGCGATGCCGACGACGTCCACGGCGTCCACGCCCCGCTCGCGCAGCCAGCGGGCCAGCGGCACGTCGCCGGCCTTCCCCTCGAAGCCGGAGTAGGCGGCGGCGTACTCGCCCTTGTCGAACACCGCCTCGATCGGCTCTCGGTCCAGCGCCTCGTGCAGCTCGACCCCGCCGGTGCCGACCACGCAGTGGGCCGGCCAGGTGTCGAGGAAGTCCGGCCGGGCGGCGAAGTGGTGTCCCGGGTCGATGTGGTGGTCCCGGGTGGCCACGACGTGGTCGTAGCCGGCGGACGCGATGTGCGCGGTGATCGACGCGGCGACGGCGGCACCACCGGCGACGGCGAGGCTGCCGCCCTCGCAGAAGTCGTTCTGCACGTCCACCACGAGCAGCGCGCGGGTCATCGGATCACCACGGTCCTCTCGCCGGTCACAGGGGCACGGTCTCGAGGACGGGCTCGCCCCGGGACAGCGCCCAGGCCTCCTGCGGCAGCGCCTGGCGGACCCGCTCGTGGTGCTCCCGGGCCCGGATGAGGGCAGCCGCCGGGCGGAGCTGCTCGCACAGCGCCCCGCCGCGCACCAGCGGGACCACCAGGTCGCGGTCGCCGTCCGTCGGGGTGATCGGCGCACTGCTGACCACCTCGGCGGTCGCGATGCCGTCGGCGTCGTGCCGGCGCACCGCGTGCTTGCGCCCGCCCACCGACCGCTTGCCCTCCGACCTCTTCGCGACGGGGATGCCGTCGCGCTCGACGAGCTTGTAGACCATCCCGACCGTGGGGGCTCCTGAGCCGGTCACCAGCGAGGTGCCGATTCCGTAGCGGTCGACCGGAGCGGCCGCGAGCCCGGCGATCGCGTACTCGTCGAGGTCGCTGGTGACGACGATGCGCGTCCCCGTCGCGCCGAGGGAGTCGAGCAGCTCGCGAGCGTGCGTGGCCAGGGTGGGCAGGTCGCCGGAGTCCAGGCGGATGCCGCCGAGCCCGGTTCCCGCGACCTCGACGGCCGTCCGGATCCCCTGGTCGACGTCGTAGGTGTCGACCAGCAGCGTCGTCCCGGGGCCCAGGGTGTCGACCTGCGCCTGGAAGGCCGACCGCTCGTCGTCGTGCAGCAGGGTGAACGCGTGCGCGCTGGTGCCACTGGTCGGGACGCCGTAGCGCCGCCCGGCCTCCAGGTTGGACGTCGTCGCGAAGCCGACCAGGTAAGCAGCCCGGGCCGCGGCGACGGCGGCCTCCTCGTGAGTGCGTCGCGAGCCCATCTCGATGCACGGGCGCTCGCAGGCGGCGGCGACCATGCGGGCGGCGGCCGAGGCGATGGCGCTGTCGTGGTTGAGCACCGAGAGGGCGAGGGTCTCCAGCAGCACACCCTCGGCGAACGGGGCCCGGACGGTGAGGACCGGCGAGCCCGGGAAGTAGAGCTCGCCCTCGGCGTAGCCGTCGATGTCGCCGGAGAAGCGGAAGTCGGCCAGCCAGTCCAGCAGCCGCTCGTCGACCAGTCCCTGCTCGCGCAGCGCGGCCAGCTCGCCGTCGCCGAAGCGGAAGAAGGGCAGCGCCTCCAGCAGTCGCCCCGTGCCGGCGAGGACGCCGTACCGGCGCCCGTGCGGCAACCGGCGGGCGAACACCTCGAACACGCAGTCGCGCGCGGCCGTGCCGTCGGCCAGCGCCGCGGCGACCATCGTCAGCTCGTACCGGTCGGTGAAGAGCGCGGGTGCCGGTGGGGGAGTGAGGCCCGTGTCGATCCGGGTGGACAGGTCGAGGTGCGCTGCCATGATCGGGAAGCGTAGGCGGGCGCCGCGACCAGGGCAGATCGGCGTCTCGAGAAGTCGAAGGCCCGCGATCCCGACAGCCGGGTTCCGAGCGGTACCGAGCGCTGCAACGCAACCCGCGACGGCAGAGTTACGGCAACGAGTCAGAAGGGTGGGGGCGGAACGTGTCGAACATCAACGTCAACGCCGTGCGCGC
>CADCTN010000232.1 GCA_902805535.1 uncultured Blastococcus sp.
CCCCGGCCGGGTCGCCCAGGACGCCGACGGGACTGACGCCGACCACCCCCTCGGCCCGCAGCCGCGGCAGCAGCTCCCGGATCGGCGCGGTCTCCCCCGCGACCGCACGGTCCTCCCGGACCTCGCCCGGTTCCACGTGCAACATCAGCGACGTCTCGGTGCGTCCGGCGTGGGCGTCGCCGCCGGGCACCCCGCACGCGAACCAGGCGACGTCGCGGCCCTCGGCCCGGAGCAGGGGGACGGCGGCCCGCAGGGCATCGAGATTGCCGCCGTGCCCGTTCACCACGAGCACCCGGCCGGCCCAGCGCCCGGCGGACCGGCCGTACTCGACGAGCAGGCCGGTCAGCGCGGCCGTGCCGAGCGAGATCGTTCCCGGGAATCCCTCGTGCTCGCCGCTGGCGCCGTAGGCGAGCGCCGGCGCGAGGAGCGCCCCGTCGAGCGAACCGGCCGCGGCGTCGACGACGGCGCAGGCCACCGCCGTGTCCGTGCCCAGCGGCAGGTGGTGGCCGTGCTGCTCCACCGACCCCAGCGGGACGACCACCAGCGGAGCGTCGGGGATCTCCGGCCAGACGGCGCCGGCCAGCAGGGTCATCGGAGGAGACTATGGCGCGCTCACTGGGCCGGCGTCGCCACTCCCTCGTCGCGCGGACCCGGGCCGCCCCTCCCGGTCAGCGGGCCGGGAGCTCCCGCAGCCGCTCGATCGCCGGGCCACCGGACTGGGCCGGGATGGCCAGCGGGGCACGGCGGAGGTGCGCCCCGGCCCGCGCGGCCGGCTCGGGCCGAGCGAACAGGTAGCCCTGCGCCGAGCCGCAGCCCAGGTCGACCAGCGACCGGCGCTGGCCCTCGGTCTCCACGCCCTCGGCGACCACGTCGAGGCCCAGCGTGCGGGCGAGCTCGACGATCGAGGTGATCAGCGTGACCGCCGACCGGCTCCGCGGCAGGTCCGTGACGAAGCTGCGGTCGATCTTGATGATGTCCGCGGGCAGGTGCCGCAGGTAGGACAACCCCGAGAAGCCGGTGCCGAAGTCGTCGATGGCGATGCGGATCCCCAGCGCGCGCAGCGAGCCCAGGTGGGCGACCACGGCGTCCATGTCCCGGACGAGGACGCCCTCGGTGACCTCCAGGGTCAGCAGCTCGGCCGGGAAGCCGCTCTCGGCCAGCGCGGCGACGACGTCGGCGGTCACGTCGCCGTCCTGGAACTGGCGCGGCGAGAGGTTCACGGCCATGTGCAGCGGCGCGCCGGTCCCGGCGGTCCAGACCGCGCCCTGGCGCAGCGCCTCGCGCAGCACCCAGCGGCCGATGCCGGTGATGGCCCCGGTCTCCTCGGCCAGCGGGACGAACTCGACCGGCGGGACGAGGCCGCGCTCGGGGTGGTTCCAGCGCACCAGCGCCTCGAAGCCGGTGGTCCGGCCGTCGGACAGCCGGACCGTGCGCTGGTAGTGGACCTCCAGCTGACCGGACTCGACGGCGCCGTCCAGGTCCTGGGCCAGGCCGGCCCGGCGGGTGGCGGCCTCGGCCATTCCGTCGGCGTAGACGACGAGGCGGTTCTTGCCCTGGGCCTTGGCGAGGTACATGGCGAGGTCGGCGTTGCGCAGCAGCGCGCCCGCCGTGCGGTCGGTGGCACCCGCCGTGCGGTCGGTGACACCCGCACACGTGGCGACGCCGACGCTGCCGCGGACGGCCACGATCCCGTCGGCCATCGGAACGGGGAGTGCCAGCGCCACGAGGGCGCGTTCCCCGACCGCGCGGGCCACGTCGGCGCCGCCGTCGACGACGACGGCGAACTCGTCGCCGCCGATCCGGGCGACGACGTCGCCGGGGCGGACGCAGCCGCGCAGCCGCTCGGCGAGCACCAGCAGCAGCTCGTCGCCGGACGCGTGCCCGCGGCTGTCGTTGACGGCCTTGAAGTCGTCGAGGTCGAGGAAGAGGAGGCTGACCGCACCGCCACGGGCCAGCAGCCGGTGGGTGATCTCCTCGAGCAGGGTGCGGTTGGCCAGGCCGGTGAGCGGGTCGCTGAGCACCTGGTCCTCGTTCAGCCGCCAGGCGGCGAGGTGCGCCAGGCTGGCCGCCAGGACGAAGGCGGCGTGGACGCCTGCCCACAGCCACGGGTCGTGCTGGGCCTGCGCGCTGAAGACCGCGTGCGGGTACAGCGTGCCGAGGACGCCGTGGTGGACGGTCACGACGACCAGCGCGACGCCGTAGGGGATCCAGTCCTGGTACAGCGAGACCACGCCGATCGTCACGAAGAAGATGAAGTGCGCCTCGGTGACCCCGCTCCACAGGTGGACCAGGGCGACCGACGCCGCCAGCAGGCTCGCCGTGGTCGCGGCGGCCCGCACCTTGCGCCCGAGCCGGGGCAGCGACGCCACGGCGACCGGGCCGGCGACGGCGGCCAGGACGAGGACCGCGGCGGGCTGGCCGCTGCCCTGCCACCAGGCCAGCAGGACCAGGAGCCCGGCCGATGCCAGGCACAACCGCACGATGGCGCGGTGCCGGCGCTCCCACACGGCCGGGGGGAGCAGCCGCCCCTCGGGCAACAGGCCGACGGCTCGGTCACCACGTCGTCGGAAGAAGCTCACGGATGGCCAATCGGCCGGTCGGCCCCGGAACTGAAATGCCGCCCGGACGGCGTCAGCCCCGGTCGAGGCCCGCCAGCGGTGACTCGTCGCAGATCTTGACCGGCATGGCCGGCAGGCCCAGCAGTGTGGGCTGGCCGCGGACGGGGCCCTTGTGCGAGTGGTCGACGGAGCTGCGCGGGGTGGCCAGGCCGACGTCGCGGGCGGCCAGCGCCGTCTCGCCGTAGCCCTGGACGCACTCGGGGTCGGGACCGTCCAGGGGCAGGCCGGTGAAGAACTTGGCCGCCATGCAGCCACCGCGGCAGGCGTCGAAGTGGGCGCACTTCGTGCAGGCCCCCCCGGTCTGCGGGCTGCGCAGCTCGGCGAACAGCTCGCTCTGCTGCCACACCCGCTGGAAACCGCCCACGTCGCGCAGGTTGCCGGCCAGGAAGTTCTCGTGGATGGCGAACGGGCAGGCGTAGACGTCGCCCACCGGGTCGATCAGGCAGACCACGCGGCCGGCGCCGCACAGGTTGAGCCCGGGCAGTGCCTCCCCCAGCGCGGAGAGGTGGAAGAACGAGTCGCCGGTGAGCACCCGGTCGCCGTTGGCCAGCAGCCAGGCGTAGAGCTCGCGCTGCTGCTGCTGCGTCGGGTGCAGCCGGTCCCAGACGTCCGCACCGCGGCCCGAGGGGCGGAAGCGGGTGATCCGCAGCTGGGCGCCGTAGCGGTCGGTCAGGGCCTTGAACTCGTCCAGCTGGCCGGCGTTCTCGCGGGTGACGACGACGGAGACCTTGACGTCCCGCATCCCGGCCTCGGCCAGGTTCTCCAGCGCCCGGGTCGCGGTGGCGAAGGAGCCGGTGCCGCGGACGGCGTCGTTGACCTCCGGGGTGGCGCCGTCCAGGGAGATCTGTACGTCGACGTAGTCGGTGCGCGCGAGCTGCTGGGCGCGGGCCCGGTCCAGCTTGATGCCGTTGGTGGAGAACTTGACGCCCACGTCGTGCCCGATCGCGTAGTCGAGCAGGTGCCAGAAGTCGGGCCGGACCGTGGGCTCGCCGCCGCCGACGTTGACGTAGAACACCTGCATCCGCTGCAGCTCGTCGATGACCGACTCGGCCTCGGCGGTCGACAGCTCCCGCGGGTCCCGCCGTCCCGAGGAGGACAGGCAGTGCACGCACGCCAGGTTGCAGGCGTAGGTGAGCTCCCAGGTCAGGCAGATGGGGGCGTCCAGGCCGTACTCGAACTGGTCGACGAGCCTGCCGCCCACCGGGCGCTGCGGGATCACGGCGGTCATGTACGTACCTCGATCATCTGGGAGCGGGCGAGGTCGGCGAGCGCCTTGACGTAGGCGGGGCGCTGGGCGTCGGTCACCCCGCAGGCGGTGAGGGTGGCGGCCGCGCTCGGGTGCTCGGCCAGCGCCTCGACGACGGCGACGAGGGGCCGGGACTTCAGGAAGGAGAGCTTCCGGTTGCCGAAGTGGTAGGCCAGCGCGCCGAACGGCTCCGGCCGCAACGCGACCGAGCCGGCTTTCTGCCAGGGCAGGTCGACGTCGAAGCCGACGCTGATCGTCATCTTCCGGCGTCGCTCAGTACACGCCGCACATGCCGTCGATGGAGACCTCTTCGACGAGGGACTCCTCCACCAGCTCCTCCCCCGGAGCCGTGGGGGCCGGGGCGGGGACGGTCTCGACGGGGGTGTTCGTCTCGGGCACGAGGCACTCCAGGTGATCGCGGTCACGGGCAGAGGGCGACACTAACGGCACTCAGTGCCACCGAACAAGACGCAGCTGCCGGTGGTGTGCATCCACCGGCGGACGCCGACCGGCATGATCTCCGCGTGACGCAGACGGGAACCGCGCCGGCCGGGGACGCCCGGGCCCGCGTCGAGCGGGCCGCGCTCGAGCTGTTCGCGCTCCGCGGGTTCGACGCCGTCACCACCGAGGAGGTCGCCGACGCGGCGGGGATCAGCCGGCGCACCTTCTTCCGCCACCACCCGACCAAGGCCGACGCGGTGTGGGGCGACTTCGCGCGGCACGTGGCCCGCCTGGCGGAGCTGCTCCGGAACACCGATCCCGCCCGCCCGATCCTGGCCGCGGTGTGCCGCGCGTACGTCGACGTCAACGACTACGGCCCGGACGACCTCCCCGTGCTGCGGCAGCGGATGCGGTTGATCCTCACCGAGCCGGCCCTCCAGGCGCACTCGCAGCTGCGCTACGCCGAGATCGACCGCGTCGTCGCCGAGTACGTGGCGCGGCGGACCGGCGAGGCACCCACCGACCTGCTGCCGCGGCTGGTGGGTGCGAGCACCCGCGCGGCGGCGATGACTGCCTTCGCGGTGTGGCTGACCGACGACGGCCTGTCGCTGCGCGAGCAGCTGACGCGGGCCTTCGACGAGCTGACCGAAGGGTTTCCCAGCCTGCGCCGGTGAGCGGGGCGGTGCCCGTCACTGCCGCCCGGTGTGGTGGCCGTCTCACCGCCGCCCTAGGATGGCACTCAGTGCCATCCGTCGGCCCTGAGGCGGAACATCGACCCGAAGGGGTCCGCGAGGAGGTCACCGATGGCGAACCCCTGGTTCGAATCCGTCGCCGAGGCGCAGCGACGCGCCAAGAAGCGGCTGCCCAAGGGTGTGTACGGCGCACTGGTCGCCGGGTCAGAGCGCGGCCTGACCCTCGAGGACAACCTGGCCGCTTTCGCCGAGCTCGGCTTCGCCCCGCACACGGCGGGGCTCGCCAACGAGCGGAACATGGGCGTGACCGTCATGGGCCAGCCGATGTCGATGCCGATCATGATCAGCCCGACCGGCGTGCAGGCCGTGCACCCGGACGGCGAGGTCGCCGTCGCCCGCGCCGCCGCCGCGCGCGGGGTCGCGATGGGCCTCTCCTCCTTCGCGAGCAAGCCGATCGAGGAGGTCGTGGCGGCCAACGCGCAGACCTTCTTCCAGATGTACTGGGTGGGCACCCGCGAGGAGATGCTGGCCCGCATGGAGCGGGCGAGAAGGGCCGGCGCCGTCGGCATGATCGCCACCCTCGACTGGTCCTTCGCCCACGGGCGCGACTGGGGCAGCCCGTTCATCCCCGCGAAGATCGACTTCCAGGCCGCCCGCCGCTACGCCCCGCAGGTCCTGACCCGGCCGCGGTGGCTGCTGGACTTCGCGAGGACCGGGAAGCTCCCCGACCTCACGGTGCCGAACATGGTCGCCACCCCCGGGGACCCCGCGCCCACCTTCTTCGGCGCCTACGGCATGTGGATGCAGTCCCCGATGCCCACGTGGGAGGACGTCGCCTGGCTGCGCTCGCAGTGGGACGGGCCGTTCATGCTCAAGGGCGTCATCCGGGTCGACGACGCCCGGCGCGCCGTGGACGCCGGCGTGACGGCGATCTCGGTGTCCAACCACGGCGGCAACAACCTGGACGGGACGCCGGCCTCGATCCGGACCCTCCCGTCGGTCGCCGCCGCGGTCGGCGACCAGGTCGAGGTGCTGCTGGACGGCGGCATCCGCCGCGGCGGCGACGTCGCCAAGGCGCTGGCTCTGGGCGCGAAGGCGGTCATGCTCGGCCGGGCCTACCTCTGGGGCCTGGCGGCCAACGGCCAGGCGGGCGTGGAGAACGTCCTCGACCTGATGCGCGACGGCCTGGGGTCGGCCATGGTCGGCCTCGGCCGCCCACGCGTCGGCGACCTCAGCCGCGACGACCTGGTCGTCCCGCCCGGCTTCGAGCGCGCGCTCGGGCAGTCCACCTGACCCCGTCGCGCCACTGTGCGGACATGGACCTCATCCGCGCCGGGTGAGGTCCACATCCGCACAAGTGCTCAGCCGCCGAGCAGGCCACCCAGCCCGCCGCCGCCCCCGAACTTCTTCATCAGGTCCATCGGGTCGAGGCCGAACTTCGAGAGCAGCCCGGCGTCGCGGTCGGTGTCGACCTGGCCGGGCAGCTCCTGATCGGCCTGCTGGGCCTTGTCGTGGTCGCCCTGCGAGCGCAGCAGCTCCAGGATCTGGTTCTTGTCGATGTTCATGGGCCCGGCCCTACCCCTTCCGGTCGATCCCCATCCGCTATCGCCGGCCGGCCGCCACGATCCGGTCCGGGCGGACGCGGACCAGCGAGGCGCCACGCAGCCAGCGGCCCAGCGCGCCGGTGGGGTCCTCGACACCGATCACGCTCCCGTCCTCCCGGCGCACGGCCAGGTCCGCGGTGATCTCGGCCCACCCCTCGCCCAGGACGTCGTCCAGCCGCCGCGGCCGGCCGTCGACGAGCACCTCCGGCTGCGGGGCGAGCGTCCCGGCCAGGCGTCGGCCCGACCGGCCGCGGCGCTCGACGAGGGGTCCGCGACGCAGCGGCGGCGTACGGCTGTCGGTCGCCAGCCGGGCCACCGCCGGAATCCTGCGGACGACGGCCAGCACACCGCGGCGGACGACGTCACCACCGCGCCCACCACCGGTCATGAGCATCCCCAGCAGCTGGGCCACCCGGATCAGGGCGCGGGCGTGCGGCTCGCGCTCGCCCTGGTGGGTGTCGAGGAGCTCCTCCTCCTGCCCGGCGAGGACGGCGGCCACCTTCCAGGCCAGCTGGTGCACGTCGCGCAACCCCAGCCCGAGGCCCTGCCCCACGAACGGCGGGGAGAGGTGCGCGGCGTCGCCGGCCAGCAGCACCCGGCCCGCGCGCCAGCGGTCGGCGACCTGGGCGCGGAACGTGTACTCGACGGCGCGGACGACCTCGACCTTCGCCGGGTCGACCGGCGCCAGGAGCTCGGCCAGTCGTTCCGGCGTCGTCGCGTCGGCGACGGTCTCTCCCGGCCCCAGCCGCGCCTCCCAGCGGTAGCGGTCCCCCGTCACCGGCATGAAGGTCGCCGGCCGGCGCGCGTCGCAGACCTGGTGCACGCCCGGCCACACCGGCAACGGCACCGGCGACCGGACGTCCAGCACGATCCACCGGTCGGCCCGGCCCAGGTCCCGCATCGTGGCGCCGACGAGCCGCCGGACGGTGCTCCCCGCCCCGTCGCAGCCGAGGACGACCGACGCCCGGACGGACCGGTCCGGTCCGCCGTCCGGCCGGCGCGTGCCGAGGGTGACACCGTCGGCGTCCTGGACGAGCCCCGTCACCTCCACCCCCCGCCGGACGGCGATCCGCGGCTGCGCCGCCGCCGCCGCGGCCAGGACCGCCTCGAGGTCGGGCTGGTGGATCAGCGACCCCTGGGGCCAGCCGTGCGGGCCGGCGTCCGGGTGCCGGCCGAACTCCGCGAGCACGCGGTGCCGGCGGTCGAGCAGCCGGAGCCCGGCCAGCGGCCGGCTGCGGGCCAGGACGTCGTCGGCCACGCCGGCGGCCTGCAGCACCCGGAACACCTCGTCGTCGAGGTGGACGGCACGGGGCAGCGGATAGGGCTCCTCGTGCCGCTCCAGGACCACGACGGCGAGGCCGCGGCGGGCGAGCAGCAGCGCCGCGGTCAGCCCGACCGGCCCGGCGCCCACCACGACCACGGGAGCGCCGGGCACCTGGGCAGCGGACATCACGCCAGTGTCGCCGACCGCTGCACGACGTTGCAGCAGGGCAGCGCGAACCCGCAGTCCGCCTTGACGGGTACCGCCCCCCTGCACAGGCTGTGGCGCAGAGCACATCAGTGCCGTGGCGTGGAGCACACCGATGCCACCGATCCCGCCGACGACGGCCGGGTGCAGGGAGGGGACTTCGTGAGGACCAAGGGCGCGATCCTGTGGGGCGTGGGCGAGGAATGGTCGGTCGAGGAGATCGAGGTCGGCGATCCGCGCGAGGGTGAGGTCACCGTCGAGCTCGCCGCCTCGGGCCTGTGCCACTCCGACGAGCACCTGGTCACCGGCGGCACCCCGGTCGCGTTCTACCCGGTGATCGGCGGGCACGAGGGCGCCGGCGTCGTCACCAAGGTGGGGCCGGGCGTCACCGGTCTGCAGGAGGGCGACCACGTCGTCACCGCGTTCATCCCGGCCTGCGGCCAGTGCCCGCCGTGCTCGCGCGGCATGCAGAACCTCTGCGACCTCGGCGCCCACCTGCTGGCCGGCACCTCCATCTCCGACGGCAGCTACCGCGTCCAGGCCCAGGGCAAGGACGTCATCCCGATGTGCCTGCTCGGCACCTTCTCCCCCTACATGACGGTGCACCAGGCGTCGGTGGTCAAGATCGAGCCGGACATCCCGCTGGAGGTCGCCGCGCTGGTGGGCTGCGGCGTCACGACCGGCTGGGGATCGGCGACCAAGGTGGCCGACGTCCGGCCCGGCGAGAACGTCGTGATCATGGGCGCCGGCGGCGTCGGGATGAATGCCGTCCAGGGCGCGGCGGCGGCCGGCGCGAAGCGCGTGATGGTGATCGACCCGGTGGCCCGGAAGCGGGAGTGGGCCATGGACATGGGGGCCACCCACGTCTACGAGAACGCCGAGGAGGCGGCCGGGAAGGTCAACGAGCTGACCTGGGGCCGGATGGCGGAGAAGACCATCATCACCGTCGGCGACATCCAGGGCGAGGACATCGCCACCGCGCTCGGCCTCACCGGCAAGGGCGGTCGCGTCGTCGTCACCGGCATGGGCAACTACGCCAACATGGAGGTGCAGCTCAACCTCTTCGAGCTCACCCTGCTGCAGAAGGACCTGCAGGGCGCCATCTTCGGCGGTCTGGCCCCGCGCAACGCCATCCCGGAGCTGCTCTCCCTCTACCAGGACGGGCAGCTCAAGCTCGACGAGCTGGTGACCTCGAAGTACTCCCTGGAGGAGGTCAACCAGGGCTACCAGGACATGCGGGACGGCCAGAACATCCGCGGCATGATCGTCTACAGCGACGCCGACCGGCGATGATCCGGCCGTCCTCCGGAGGCGAGCTCAGGGCGTCCGTCCCGCGCGGTGCGGGGCGAGCGGCCGGACCGCCCCGGCCCGCGTGAGGTCCAGCGGCACGGAGCTGCGGAGGACGGCGGGACCCAGCCGCAGGACGCCGCCGCTGAGCGGCGCGCAGCGGATCCCCGCCCGTCCCCGCATGCCGCGGTGGGCGCCGGGCGCGAGCACGGTGTCCAGCCACGCGCAGGGGTTGGCCGGCCGGCCGCCGCGGAGGACGACCTCTCCCTCCCCGCAGTCCAGGGAGAACACCTGCCCGCGCAGCGCCTCGATCTCGGCCCCGCGCAGGACGACGTTGCGCCGCATCAGCAGCGGGTCCAGCGGGACGGAGCCCAGCTCCGCGGCCAGGGCGTCGACCGCCTCGGCGGCGAGCACCGTGACCGCCGCGTCCCGGTGCGCCGGCTTCCCGGCGTAGCGGTCGCCGACGATCCCGAACCCGGCCCGCACCTCGATCCGCTCCCGCTGGTCCCCGGCCTGCTCGGGCACCGTCCCGCCCGGCCGGCCGGCGTAGCGGTGCTCGGGCGCGGCGAGCAGCCCGACCACCTCGACGGCGTAGCGGTGGGGCCCCGCCCCCAGTTCGTGCGGGGCCGGGCGGACGGGGTCCGCCATCAACGCTCGGCCGTCCGGTGGATGGGGCCCCCGGTGCCGGCCAGCCGCTCCCCCGAGCCGCCCCAGCGCCCGGCGATGATCTCCGCGGCGATCGAGATCGCCGTCTCCTCCGGGGTCCGGGCGCCCAGGTCCAGGCCGATCGGCGAGGACAGCCGCGCGATGTCCGCACCGGACAGCCCGGCCTCCTCCAGCCGTGCCAGCCGCTGCTCGTGCGTCCGTCGCGAGCCCATCGCCCCCACGTAGGCCACCGGGGTGCGCAGCGCCACCTCCAGCAGCGGGACGTCGAACTTCGGGTCGTGGGTGAGCACGCACAGCACGCTGCGGTCGTCGATCCGGCCGGCGTCCACCTCCGCCTGCAGATACCGGTGCGGCCACTCCACGATCACCTCGTGGGCCCCGGGGAACCGCTTCGGCGTCGCGAAGACCGGCCGGGCGTCGCACACCGTGACCCGGTAGCCGAGGAACGCGCCGACCCGGGCGACCGCGGCGGCGAAGTCGATCGCGCCGAAGACGACCATCCGGGCCGGGGGCGCGAAGGAGTTCACGAACAGCGTCAGGTCGTCGCCGCGCCGCTCGCCGTCGTGCCCGACGTGCAGCATCCCGGTCCGCCCGGCCACGAGCATGCCCCGGGCGTCGGCGGCCGCGGCGTCGTCGAGCCGCTGGAGCCCGAGCGTCCCCGAGGACCGGTCGGGCCACAGCACCAGCCGCCGGCCCAGCCGGTCGTCCGGTCCCTTGACCACCGTGACGACGGCGACGGGCTCGTGCCGGTCGACCGACTGCGCGACCTCGCCCAGTTCCGGGAAGGACTCGCGGGAGATCGACTCGACGAACACGTCGAGGATGCCGCCGCAGGTCAGCCCGACGGCGAAGGCGTCGTCGTCGCTGACGCCGTAGCGCTCGAGGGTGGGCACCCCGGTCGCGACGGCGTCCCTGGCCTCCTCGTACACCGCTCCCTCGACGCAGCCGCCGGAGACGCTGCCGACCGCCGTGCCGTCGGGGCCGACGAGCATCGAGGCGCCCGCCGGGCGCGGCGCCGAGCGCCAGGTCCCGACCACGGTCCCCACGCCGACGGTCTCCCCCGCCTGCCACCAGCCGACCAGCTCGTCCAGGACGTCACGCACGGGCAGTTCCCTTCCGTCGGCAGCGGGGCCCTTCAGGCACGGTGGATCACTCCCGCCAGCTCCTCGAAGGCGGCCATGCTGTGCCCCGAGACGAAGTGGTCGACCGACGGCAGGGCCGCCTGCATACCACCGGTCAGCGGTTGGTAGCCCGCCCGCCCCTTGTGCGGGTTCACCCACACGACGGCGTGCGCGAGGCGACGCAGCCGGACCATCTGCTCGCCGAGCAGGTCGGTCCCGCCCCGCTCCCAGCCGTCGCTGCACACGACCACCACCGCGCCCCGGGCGGTGCTTCGCTGACCCCAGCGGTCGAGGAACGCCTTGAGCACCTCCCCCAGCCGGGTGCCGCCGGACCAGTCGGCGATGGCCGATCCGCTGGCGGCCAGCGCCCGGTCCGGGTCGCGCAGCCGCATCTCGCGGGTGACCCGGGTCAGCCGGGTGCCGATCGTGAACACCTCCGTGCTGGCCGGCCGGCCGCGGACGGCGGCGTGCCCGAACCGCAGCAACGCGTCGGCGTAGGGCGCCATCGAGCCGGAGACGTCGACCAGCAGGACGACGCGGCGCGGGCGCGACTGTCGCCGGTGGCGCATCAGCCGGGTGACCTCGCCGCCGCTGCGCAGCGCCCGGCGGACGGTGCGGGCCGGGTGGACCGCTCCCCGGGGGTCCGGCCGCCGGCGGCGCGAGGGGCGCATGGGCGTGGCGGGCACCAGCAGGGCGAACAACCGGCGGAGGTGCTCGCGCTCGGCCGGGGTCAGCTCGGCGACGTCCCGCCGGCGCAGCACCTCCTCGGCGCTGGCCCGCACCGCGAGGTCCGGGGTCTCGGGGTCGTCCTCGCCGTCCCCGGTGCCCTGCTCCAGCGGAGCGGCGGTGGCCAGCTGCACCTCCGGCCGGCCGGCCGGGCGCGGGGCGCGCGGGCGCCGGCCGGAGAAGTAGACGGCGAAGGCGGTGTCGTAGCGGTCCAGGTCGTCGGGACCACCGCAGAGCGTCAGCCGGCCGGCCCAGTAGACCGCGCGCGGCTCCAGCACGTCGAGCGCCCCCAGGGCCGACAGCATCGCCTCGACCCGGTCCGGCGACGCCCCCACACCGGCGTGCCGCAGCGTGCGGGCGAACCCGAGGACGGTGTCGACGACGTCGCGGGCGGGGCGGGTGGCCGGCGCACCGGTCGTCGGGGCGTCAGCCACCGAACAGCGCCCCCCGGGCCAGGCCCTGCACGCGCTCGGTGTCCTCGCGGTACTTGAGCACGGCGCCCAGCGTGCGCGCTGCCAGGTCGGGATCGAGGTCGCGCGCCCCCAGGGTGTGCAGCGCGGTCGCCCAGTCCATCGACTCGGCGATGCCGGGCGGCTTGAGCAGGTCGAGCGTCCGCAGCTTCGCCGTCGCGCGGGCGACCTCGCGGGCCAGCGTCTCGGTCACCTGCGGCAGCCGGCTGCGCAGGATCGCCACCTCCCGGTCGAACTCCGGGTGCGGCAGCCAGTGGTAGAGGCAGCGGCGCTTGAGGGCGTCGTGCACCTCCCGGGTGCGGTTGGAGGTGAGGACCACCAGCGGCGGCGTCGTGGCCCGGACGGTGCCCAGCTCCGGGATGGAGATGGTGAAGTCGGACAGGACCTCCAGCAGGAAGGCCTCGAACTCGTCGTCGGCCCGGTCCACCTCGTCGACCAGCAGCACGCTCGGCGAGTCCTCGAGCGCCTGCAGCAGCGGCCGGGCGAGCAGGAAGCGCCGGTCGTAGAGGGACGCCTCGAGCGTCTCGGTGTCGCCGGTGGCGTGGGCGGCCTCGGCGGCGCGCAGGTGCAGCAGCTGACGGCCGAAGTCCCAGTCGTAGAGCGCCTGGCTGGCCTCCAGGCCCTCGTAGCACTGGAGCCGGTAGATGGGCCGCCCGGTGATCCGGGCGAGCGCGTGGGCCAGGGCGGTCTTGCCGACGCCGGCCTCCCCCTCCAGGAACAGGGGGCGGTGCATCACCAGCGCCAGGTAGGCGGCGGTGGCCAGCCCCTCGTCGGGCAGGTAGCCGGTGGCCTCGAGGGCGGCCGACATCTGCTCCGGACCGGCGAAGGACGGCCGGTCCGACGGCGCCCGGTCCGACGGCGCCTTGGCGCCGATGGGCGTGACGGTGGGCTCGCTCACGGGGTGAGCATCCCACCGATCGTCGTGGCGGAGCCGGCGAGCGGGTCAGGACCGGTCCCGCGGGGTCGCCGCACACGCGCAACGGCGGCCGGTCGAGTCTGGTCCTCGACCGGCCGCCGCCGTCTGCGGCCCCCTTCCCGGGTCCCGCACTGAAGGTGGGGAGGAAGGGGGGCGGTGCTCACATCCGGCGCTCGGTGCCGTCGCCGTCGAGCTCGACCTCTTCCTTGCGGACTCCCTCGCTCACCTGGGTCTGCTCGGTGACCGTGGTCTTGTCGAGGCGGACGCGCTCGACGGGCACGGCCTCCTTCTCGACGACCGGCGTCTCGGCGTGCAGGACGACCTCGTGCTCCTCCTCGGAGATCGCGGGCCCGTCCATGGCGTTGCCGACGTTGGCGTCGGTGATGGGCTCGCGCTCGAGTCGGACCTCCTCGTGCGACACGGGGACGGTCTCGGTGACGTTCTCGGTCACGACGTACTTGCGCAGCCGGGCCCGGCCGGTCTCCTGGGAACGGGTCCCGACACTGAGGCGCTCCTCGGACAGCGTCATCGCGTCGTCCGTGGTGGGGCCCGAGGTGTCGTGCCCGACGGTGCCACGCTCGTTCATGTCCGTGTCGGTACGGCCGGTCATGCCGGTGCCGGCCATGCCGGTCGTCGACTCCGTGGTGGTCATGGTCTGCGCGGTGTCGGTGCCGGCGCCCATGCCGTAGTAGCGGTACAGCTCCTGCTCCTCCTGCGGGGAGAGGTGGCCGTCGGTGTCGATCTTCGGGGCGTCCTTCACCTTCGACTTGCTGACGGGTACGCGGACGCCGTTGTCGACGAGGTCGGCGTTCCGGATCGGGACGAAGGACTCCTTCGTCCCGAACATGCCGGTGCGCACCGTGACCCACTCGGGCTGGCCCGTCTCGTCGTCGAGGTAGACCTCCGCGGCCGATCCGATCTTGTCGCCGGACTCGTCGTACACGTCCTGGCCGATCACGCGGCTGATGGTGTCGGTGCCGATCATCTGGTGGTGCTCCCATCCATTGTTCGGGGGACAGCGCGGTCCACCAATGGGTGACCGACGCCGAGGCGGCGAAACGATCTCGGTCGTTCCGACACGCCCGAGCGCGGGATGACTTGCTTCTGGAATTACCGTGACTGCCGGACACGGCCACCGGTCGACGGCGGCGGTCGACGCAGGTCGGAGCCGAGTTCCATTGCGCACGACCGATCCCGGCTGGCCACCTGAAGCCGGGTATTCGTGTCGACTACTCTGCGCAACTTCGGCCCGGCCCGGGCGTGTCCCACGTCTCATCCGGCGCGTCCTCCCCGCCCCGGCCGGATCTCGTGCCCAGCATGGAGGGATGCCGCCCCGCTCTCCCTACGACAACCTCGTGCACCCGCGGACCGTGAAGAAGCCGGTGCCGCAGGTGGAGGCGGAGAAGGACGTCGTCGTCGAGGACCCGAGCACGGGTTTCGTCGGCGCGGTCGTGCGCTGCGAGAAGGACGTCGTCCACCTCGAGGACCGCTTCGGCAAGGTCAGGGGGTACCCGCTGGGCCCTGGGTTCTGGGTGGACGGGCGCCCCGTCGTACTGGTCCGGCCCAAGCACGCGGCGCCGTCCGGTGGTCCGCTGCGCAGCGCCTCCGGGTCGCTGTACGTGCAGAACGCGCGGGCCCGGGTCGCCCGCGCCGGGCGCATCTACGTCGAGGGCAAGCACGACGCGGAGCTCGTGGAGAAGGTCTGGGGCCACGACCTGCGCATCGAGGGCGTCGTCGTCGAGCCCCTGCACGGCGTCGACGACCTGCCCGCCATCGTCAAGGAGTTCCGCCCCACGCAGGGACGTCGCCTCGGCGTCCTCGTCGACCACCTGGTGAAGGGCTCCAAGGAGTCCCGGATCGCCGAGCAGATCACCGGCGCGCACTCGCTGGTCGTCGGCCACCCCTTCATCGACATCTGGCAGGCGGTCAAGCCGCAGGTGGTCGGCATCGCGGCCTGGCCGGCCGTGCCCAAGGGGGAGGACTGGAAGACCGGCGTCTGCCGGCGGCTCGGCTGGGAGGACGACACCGGCTACGTGTGGGCTCAGCGCATCCTGACGCGGGTCAGCAGCTTCACCGATCTCGAGCCCGCCCTGCTCGGCCGGGTCGAGGAGCTCATCGACTTCGTCACGACCGACTGACGAAGGCCCCCGCGGACGCCCGGTGCGCAGACCGGCCTGGTCGCGCCTACCCCGGGATCTCGCCCCCGACCAGGCGATCCGGCACGGCCGGGCGTGCCGGATCGCGCAGCAGCACGGCTCCGGCGAGCGCGAGCAGCGCCGCCAACGCGCCCGCCAGGGCCGGGACGGCGAAGGCGCGCTCGGCTCCCCACGCGTCGACGGCGGCCCCCGCCAGGGCCGACCCCGCGGTGACCCCGAGCGTCAGCCCGGTGATGGTCCAGGCGAGGGACTCGGTGAGCACCCCGGCCGCCACCCGCGACTCGACCAGCGACGTCCCGGACACCAGGACCGGCGCGATGGTCAGGCCGGCGAGGAAGCCGCAGGCGATCAGCACCGGCAGCGAGCCGACCAGCCACAGCGCCTGGGCGGCGAGCCCGAAGGCCACGGCGGTGCCCACGAACCGCGCGGCCAGCGTCCCCGGCAGCCGCACGACCCCGTAGACCAGGCCGGCGACCAGGCTGCCCCCGGCGAAGACGGCCAGCGCGAGCCCGGAGAGCGCCATGGCGCCCTGCTCCTCGGCGAACCCGATGACCACGACGTCGATGGCGCCGAACACCGTGCCGACCGCCAGGTAGGTGACGACGACGACCAGCAACGTCGGCGTCAGCACCGACCACCGCCGGCTGGGCGCGGTGGGGTCGAGCGGCTGCGCCGGCGGCTCGGTGGCGGTCTGCGACGCCAGCCACAGGCCTCCGGCCACGCCGAACCCGACGCCGGTCAGGAAGCCGACCGGCGGCGCGATGAGGGTGGCCAGCAGGGTGACCAGCGGCGGGCCGACGACGAACACCACCTCGTCGACGACAGCCTCGAACGCGTAGGCCGTCTGCCGCCCGGCGGGGTCGAGGACGGCCGACCACCGGGCGCGCACCAGCGAGCCGACGTTGGGGCCGCAGGCTCCGGCGACCGCGGCGAGGACGAACCAGCTCCACCGGGGCCCGCCCGCCACGACCGCGGCCACGAAGGCGACGCCGCTGAGCGCGAAGACGGCCATGGCCAGGCGCAGCACGCGGCCCTGCCCGCGGCGGTCCATGGCGCGGGCCCACTGGGGGCCGGCGATGCCGTAGCTCAGCGCGAGCGTGCCCGAGACGGCTCCGGCGAGGCCGTAGCTGCCGGTCTCCCCCTCGACCAGCAGCACCGCACCCAGGCCGAGCATCGGCGCCGGCAGCCGCCCGACCCAGCCGGCGAGGGAGAACGAGCGCGCGCCGGGGACGACGAACAGGCGGGCGTAGGGGCTGAAGAGAGTGCGCGGCGACACGATGTTCTGGCGCCTTCCTGGCCACGGGCGAGTGCGGGGTGGTCCTCGCCGGGCTCTCGGGTGGCGGGGTCAGCCTATCGGGGGCGGCCGTCCGCTCCATCTCCATTTATCGGTGGGCACCACTACATTCGGTCCATGACCAGCAGCCCCCTCCCCGACCCCCGGGTGCGCCTCTCGCCGGCCCCCGTCCCCGGGAGCGGCGGGCTGGTCGACCGGCACGGCCGGGTGGCCACCGACCTGCGGGTGTCGCTGACCGACCGCTGCAACCTGCGCTGCACCTACTGCATGCCGCCCGAGGGCCTGGACTGGCTGCCCAAGGTGGAGGTGCTCACCGACGAGGAGATCGTCCGGCTGGTGCGCATCGGCGTCGAGCAGCTCGGCATCGAGGAGGTGCGGTTCACCGGCGGGGAACCGCTGCTGCGGCCGGGCCTGGTGGGGATCGTGGCAGGGGCGACCGCCCTCACCCCGCGCCCCGAGGTCAGCCTCACGACCAACGCGATCGGCCTGGCCCGCGTGGCGCCGGCGCTGGCCGCGGCCGGACTGGACCGGATCAACGTCAGCCTCGACACCGTCGACCGCGACCGGTTCAAGCAGCTCACCCATCGCGACCGCCTCGACGACGTCCTCGCCGGGCTCGCCGCCGCCCAGGCCGCGGGCCTGACCCCGGTCAAGGTGAACGCGGTCCTGCTGCGCGGCATGAACGAGGAGGACGCCGTCCCCCTGCTCGACTTCTGCCTGGAGCACGGCTACCAGCTGCGGTTCATCGAGCAGATGCCGCTGGACGCCCACCACGCCTGGACGCGTGGCGAGATGGTCACCGCCGAGGACATCCTCGACCGCCTGTCGGCCGCCCACGCCCTCACGCCCGACACCGAGGCCCGTGGATCGGCCCCCGCCGAGCGCTGGCTGGTCGACGGCGGGCCCGCCACGGTCGGCGTCATCGCGTCGGTCACCCGGTCCTTCTGCGGCAGCTGCGACCGCACGCGGCTCACCGCCGACGGCCAGATCCGCAACTGCCTGTTCGCCCGCGAGGAATCCGACCTGCGCGCTCCGCTGCGCGACGGGGCCACCGACCAGGAGATCGCCGACCGCTGGCGGATCGCCACCCTGGGCAAGCTGCCCGGCCACGGCATCGACGACCCGAGCTTTCTGCAGCCGGCGCGCCCCATGTCGGCCATCGGCGGCTAGTCATGGTGACCGTGCGGTACTTCGCCGGGGCGCGGGCCGCGGCCGGCGTGGCCACCGAGGACCGGCAGGCCGCCAGCCTCGACGAGCTGGTTGGCCAGCTCGTGGCCGCCCACGGCGAGCGGCTCGAGCGGGTGCTGACCGCCTGCTCCTTCCTGGTCGACGGGACCAGCGCCCGCGACCGGGCACTCCCGCTCACCCCGGGGACCGTCGTCGACGTGCTCCCACCCTTTGCCGGAGGATGAGGAGATGAGCATCTTCGACAGGGTCAGGGCCAAGGCAGAGGAACTGCTGGGCCGGGCCGAGCACGTGTACGGGGAGTCCCACGGGGATGCGGCCGCCACGTTCGCCGGCGAGGCGCACCTGCTGGAGGCCGAGGCGGAGGAGGAAGAGCTCGGGCGCCGGGAGCAGGGCGAGCACCGCCCGGGCGAGCACCGCCCCGACGACGACGGGCTGGCCGGCGCCCGCTGACGCGCGGACGCCGCGATTGACGGAACCGCCCGGGGGGAATACGACCGATATGGTTCCGGCGGACGTCGCCGATGTCACGCCGTGGCGGGACTGGTGCTCCGCCGCGGAGGGTGCCCTGCGCTTCCTGGACGGTCACCTGAGCTGGGACTTCTGGATGGTCACCCAGGTCGTCGACGGGCGGCAGATCGTGTTGGTGGCCGAGCCCCCCGAGGCCGTCCGGCCCGGCGTCGAGCTCCCGTGGGAGGAGAGCTTCTGCCGCCAGATGATCGAGGGCAACGCGCCCCGGCTCGCCACGGTCACCGCCGCCGTCCCCGCCTACGCCTCCCGCACGAGCGGTCCCCTGCGGGACGTCGCCGCCTACGTCGGGGTGCCGCTGCTCCGGGCCGACGGCAGCCTGTTCGGCACGGTCTGCGGGGTCGCCTTCCGGGCCAGACCACGCAGCGCGGCACGGGATCTGCGCGTGGTGGAGGCCGTCGCCCGCATGCTCAGCACCCTCATGGCCGCCGGCCTGACGCCCCCGCCGCCGCCCGACAGGGTGTCCGCGATCCGGGCGGCGCCTGGCGCCCCGGCTCCCGGTGCGGTCTGATCGCCGGGTGCGCGCCGAACAGCTGACCGGGGCAGTGGCCCACCACGGCGAGGGCCCGGTCTGGTGGCCGGACGGCAGCGGGCTCCGCTGGGTGGACATGATCGCCGGCGACGTCCTCACCCTCGGCCCGGACGGCGTGATCGGCCGGGACCACGTCGGCGACGTCGCCGCGGTCGTCCGGCCCCGCCGGGGCGGCGGTGCGGTCGTCGCCGTCGAGCGGGGCTTCGCGCTGGAGGAGCCGGACGGCACGCGCACCGTGCTCGAGCCCGTCTGGACCGACCCCGCCGTCCGCATGAACGAGGGGGGCTGCGATCCCGACGGCCGCCTCTGGTGCGGATCCATGGCCTACGACCAGGCCCCGGGCGCGGCCTCGATGTACCGCCTGGACCCCGACGGCAGCGTCCGGGAGGTCTTCGGCGGCGTCACGGTGTCCAACGGCCTGGAATGGAGCCCCGACGGGTCGCTGGCCTACTACGACGACACCGCCACCCACCGGATCGACGTCTTCGACTACGACCGCGCGTCGGGGCTGACCGGACGACGGCCCTTCGTCGAGCTGACCGACAGCGAGAATCCCGACGGCCTGACCGTCGACGGCGAGGGCGGGATCTGGGTGGCCCTCTTCGGCGGCGGGCAGGTCCGCCGCTACGACGCCGACGGCCGGCTGGACGAGGTCGTCGAGGTGCCGACGGCGCAGGTGACCGCCTGCACGCTCGGCGGGCCGGAGCTCGACCAGCTCTTCATCACCACGTCCCGCCAGGACATGCAGCCCGGTGACGACCCGCTCGCCGGCGCCCTGTTCCGGGTGGACGCCGGCGTGCGGGGGCTGCCGGTCCGGGAGTTCGCCGGCTGAGCCCCGGTGCTCACCGGGCCATCGCGGGCGGGCGGGCCGACGCCTCGGCGAGCAGCGCGGACGGCCGGAAGCCCGTGACGACGAGGCAGACGGCGAGGCTCATCTCCCACACGAACACCGGCAGGGCCGCGACGGTTCCGACCACCGAGACCTGCTCGTAGGCGCCGAGGAGCACGGCCGTCCCGGACGCGAGGATGATCGCGCCGCCGGCGAGTCCCAGCCGGGCGATCCAGCGCGGCACGAGCCCGGACCGGTGCATGATCCCGGCCAGCAGCAGGGTGTTCACGCCCAGGGCGACGTTGGGCCCGAGCAGGAACGTCCAGTCCTTGACCGCGACGAGCGCCTGCTGGGCCACCACGAGGGCGCCGTCGTCAGCGCCCGCGGCGTCCTGGCGCAGCGTCAGCACCGTCAGGACGCTCACCAGGCCGACGGCGATGAGCACGCCCTCCATCAGCCGCCCGAAGGCGTAGCCGAGCGCCGCGGCCGGGCTCTCCCGCCGGAGGACGGGATAGAGCGCCACGCCGGTCCCGAGCACGGCGACGACGGTGACGATCTCCAGCAGCGCGCCCAGGAGGACGCCGCCGTCCGCGCCCGCAGCGAGGACGTACCGCGCGTCGCCCAGCACCGGCTGGAAGAGCACCAGTGCCGGGATCGAGGCGGCCGCCGCCATCAGGAACAACACACCCGCGACCATCGCGGTCCGTCTCGTCGAACCCATGTCCAGCGCCTCCGGCCTCTGAGGTGTACGGCGTACACCTTCATGGAGCACGGTAGGTGTACGGTGTACACCTGTCAAGGCCCGTGCCGGGCCCCTGGAAGGGTGGGTGCCATGGCGCAGCGATCGGCGGTCACCCGGCGGGCGCCACTGAGCAGGGACCGGGTGCTGCGCGCCGCCGTCACGCGGGCCGACGCCGCGGGCATCGGATCGATCAACATGCGGGGGCTCGCCCAGGAGCTCGGCGTCGTCCCCATGGCGCTGTACAAGCACGTGGCCGGCAAGGACGAGCTGCTCGACGGCATGGTGGACCTGGTCATCGGGGAGTTCGAGCCGCCGGCCGCCGGTCCGGACTGGAAGAGCGAGGTGCGCCGGCGGGTCCTCTCGGCCCGCCGTGCGGTGCTGCGTCACCCCTGGGCGCGGCTCGCGATCGAGTCACGCACCCGGCGGACGCCCGCCGTCCTCGGTTACATGGACTCCCTGGCGGGGGCGTTCCTCGCCGGCGGCTTCTCCGCCCACCTCACCCACCACGTGATGCACGCCCTGGGCAACCGCATCTGGGGCTTCACCCCCGAGCTGTTCGACGCGCCGCCGGACGCGGACGCCCCGGCCCCCGACCCCGAGGCGCGCGCGGCGATGGCGCGGGAGTTCGCCGAGCGCTACCCGCACATCCTGCAGATCGCGACGGCCGCCACGGACGGCGACCTGTCCCGCGTCGGTGACGGGTGCGACGAGCAGTTCGAGTTCGAGTTCGCGCTCGACCTGCTGCTCGACGGGTTCGACCGGCTCCGGGTGGCCGGCTGGACGCCCGGGTCGGCACGGTCGACAGGGTCGGCCTAGGGGCAGGCCACCCACTCCTCCTCGCCGTCGGTGAAGACCTGCCGCTTCCAGATCGGCAGCCGCTTCTTCACCTCGTCGACCAGCTCCGCGCAGGCGGCGAACGCCTGGCCCCGGTGCGAGGCGCTGACCGCGCACGCCAGGGCGATGTCACCGATGCCCAGCAGCCCGATCCGGTGCGAGACGGCGACGGCGTGCACCTCGGGCCGGGCGGCGAACTCCTCGGCCAGGGCGACGATCACGTCGGTCGCCGTCGGGTGGCCGACGTACTCCAGCTCGGTCACCGACCGGCCTCCATCGTGGTCGCGGACCACGCCGGCGAAGGACACGACGGCGCCGGCGGCCTTGTCGGCCACGGCGTCCTCGTGCTCGGCGACGGACAGCGGCTCGTCGACGACCCGGGCGATCACGGCGCCGAAGGTACCCCGGGCGGCGGCACGTCGAGGTCGGCCGGATCGGCCAGGCCGGTGCAGTCGACCTCGGTGACCTCGTGGGTGGCGAGATACGGGCGGGCGCCCTCGTCCCCCGTGGCCGCCTCGATCACCCCCGCCCAGTGGTCCCGGCCGAGCAGCACGGGGTGCGCACGGACGCCGTCGTAGGTGGCGACGGCGAGCGCGTCGGGCGAGGCGTGCCCGGCCATCCGCTCCAGCGCTCCGGCGGTCATCCCCGGCATGTCGACCAGCAGGACCAGGGCGGCGTCGACCCGGCCGGGCCAGCCCCGCAGCCCGTCCAGACCGGTGCGCAGCGAGGACGCCATGCCGCTCTCCCACTCCTGATTGGCGAGGACGGCGGCCCCGCCCAGGTCGGCCTGCCGCCAGACGTCGACCGCCCGGGCGCCGAGCACCACCAGGACGGGGTCGCACACCGCGCGGGCCGTCACCACCGCGCGCTCGACCAGCAGGCTGCCCCCGTACTCGACGAGGGCCTTCGGCATCCCGTAGCGGCGGCCGCCCCCGGCGGCGAGGACGACGGCGGCGGTACTCACTCCCCCACTGTCTCAGCGCGCGTACACGGCGACCTCGGCGGCCTTCACCGTCGCCCACACCTCGGCCCCCGGCACGAGACCCAGCTCGGCGAACGCCGTGGCGGTGACGTCGGCGACCAGCGGCACCTCGCCAGCCAGCTCGCAGCGCACCGTCGCCCCGTGCGGCGTGGCCCCGGTCAGCCGGGCCGGCCAGACGTTGCGGGGGCTGCCCTCGGGGCGGGCCAGGTACAGCGCGACGGACTCCGGCCGCACGGCGGCGAACACCGGTCCGGAGGTCTCCTCCGCCACGGCGACCACTCCACCGCCGTCGAGCCGGACGGCGCGCCCCTCGCCCGTACCGGCCAGCAGCGACAGGCCCACGAGGCGCGCCACGTAGTCCGTCCGCGGCCGCCGGTTCACCTCGTCGGGGGTGCCCGCCTGCACGATCCGCCCGTCCTCGACGACGACGACCCGGTCGGCCAGGGCCATGGCGTCCACCGGATCGTGGGTCACCAGCACCGTGCTGCCCGGGAAGTCCCCGAGATGGCGGCGCAGCTCGGCGCGCACGGTCAGCCGGGTCCGCGCGTCGAGCGCGGACAGCGGCTCGTCGAGCAGCAGGACGGCGGGCTCCACGGCCAGGGCGCGCGCCAGTGCCGCCCGCTGGGCCTGGCCGCCGGAGAGCTCCGCGGGGCGCGCGTGCCCCAGCCCCTCGAGCCCCACCCGCGCCAGCCACTCCGCCGCGGTCGCGTGCCTGGCCTGCCGGCCGACCCCGCGCGTGCGCAGGCCGAACGACACGTTGTCGGCGATGGAGAGGTGCGGGAACAGGAGCGCGTCCTGGAAGACCATCCCCAGCGAGCGCTCGTGCGCGGGGACGTGCCATCCGGGCGCGTCCCACACCGCGCCGTCGACGGCGACCCGGCCCTCGTCCGGCCGCAGCAGGCCGGCCAGGACCCGCACCAGCGTGGACTTGCCCGCACCGTTGGGGCCGAGCAGCGCGAGCACCTCGCCGCCGCCGACGTCGAAGGCGGCCGAGACCGCCAGCGTCCCCCGCTGCACCTGGATCCGCGCCTGCAGGGTCACAGCGTGGTCCCCGACCGGCCGAGCCAGCGGTCGCGCAGGAGCAGCAAGGTGGCCAACGAGACGGCGAGCAGCACGAGCGACAGCACGATCGCGGCCTCCGGCTCGTTCTGCAGCGCGAGGTAGACCGCGAGCGGCATCGTCTGCGTCGTCCCGGGATAGTTGCCGGCGAAGGTGATGGTCGCCCCGAACTCGCCCAGCGCCCGCGCCCAGCAGAGGACGGCGCCGGCGCCCACGCCCGGCGCCACGAGGGGCAGGGTCACGCGGCGGAAGGTGGTCCACCGGCCGGCTCCGAGGGTGGCCGCGACGTCCTCGAACCGGGTGTCGGCCGCGCGCAGGGCGCCCTCGACGCTGATCACCAGGAACGGCATCGCCACGAAGGTCTCGGCGATGACGACGGCCGTCGTCGTGAACGGGATGGTGATGCCGAACGCCTCGTCGAGCCAGCTGCCGATGAGCCCCTTCCGCCCCAGGACCAGGAAGAGCGCCACACCGCCGACCACCGGGGGCAGGACCAGCGGCACGGTGACCAGCGCCCGGAGGACGCCGCGCCAGCGCACGCTGGATCGGGCGAGCACCCAGGCCAGCGGCACGCCGAGGAACAGGGAGAGGAGCGTCGCGAGCGTGGCGCACAGGAGTGACAGCCGCAGCGCCTGGCCCACCCCGGGCGCGGCGAGTTGCTCGCCGACCGACGACCACGGCGTCCGGACGAGCAGGCCCAGCAGTGGCAGGACGAGGAAGGCGACCCCCAGCACGGCCGGGACCAGCAGCGGCGCCGGGACGCCCGCCCCCGTCCGCCGCCGTCCTCCCGCACGCGCGCGGCGGGAGTCGGGAGGGGGCGCCGTCACGGAGGGAAGGAGACCACGCCGGTCGGCTCAGGCCGACGGCGCACGGAACCCCGCGTCCTCGAGCGCCTGCTGCCCCTCGTCGGAGAGGACCAGCTCGACGAACGCCTCGGCCGCCTCCGGGTTGGGCGCCTCGGTCAGCACGCAGACCGGGTACTCGTTGACGGCCTCCTCCGCCTCCGGGAAGCCGATCCCCTCGACCGCGTCCCCCGCGGAGGCGACGTCGGAGGCGTACACCAGCGCGGCGTCGACCTCGCCCAGCTCGACCTTGGTGAGCGCGGCCCGGACGTCCTCCTCGAGCGTGTCGGGCAGCGGAGTCACCCCCGCGATCCCGAAGACGTCCTCCGCGGCGGCGCCGCACGGGACCGCCGGGGCGCAGACGGCGAGGGCCAGCTCCTCGCGGGCGAAGTCGGCCAGCCCGGTGACCTCGCCGGGGTTGTCCGGCGGGACGGCGATCTCCAGGACGTTCTCGGTGAACACCTCCGGGTCGGCGCTCTCCAGCCCGGCGTCGGTGACGACGGTCATCTGGGACTGGTTCGCGGAGGCGAAGACGTCGGCGGGCGCGCCCTGGGTGATCTGGGTGGCCAGGGCCGAGCTGCCCGCGAAGTTGAACTGCACTGCCAGGCCGGGGTTCTCCCCCTCCAGCCGCTCCCCGAGGTCCTCGAAGACATCGGTGAGCGAGGCCGCCGCGAAGACGGTCAGCGTCCCGGTGAGGCCTGCCCCGCCCGAAGGATCGGTGGCGGCCTCCGCCGCGCCGGCCGGGGCGCCGGGGGCGTCTGCCTCCCCGCCGCACGCCGCGGTGACCAGCAGGACCAGCGCGAGAGGAAGCGTACGGAGCCTCACGGCACGTCCACGCTGACCTGGGTGGCCTTGACCGTCGCGACGGCCCGGACCCCGGTCTCCAGCCCGAGCTCGTCGGCCGCTTCCCGCGACATCAGCGAGACCAGCCGGAAGGGGCCGGCCTGGATCTCCACCTGGGCCATCACGGTGTCTCGGACGACGCGGGTGACGATGCCGGTGAGCCGGTTGCGCGCCGACGAGGGCGTGGTCCCCGGCTGCGGCGCCTCGCGCAGCTCCGCGGCCACCCGCGCCAGGTCCGCACCCTCGACCAGCGCCGGTCCGGCTCCCTCCCGGTGGGCGGGCAGCCGCTCCCCGTCGATCCAGCGGCGCACGGTGTCATCGCTGACGCCGAGGAGCGCGGCGGCCTCGGCGATGCGGTAGGTGGTGGGCACGGCGGAACCTTAGGTCCGCGGCTGCGGATCGGGCAAGCCCGGGGAGTCCGCATTTGCGGAAGTGCCTCCTGGTCCGCCGGCCGTAGCGCGGGCGAAACCGAGCGGACCCGTTTGTCGATCTCGGGCGCCGGGGAGACGGGACCGGTGCCTCCTGCTTCGCCTCCGGAGAGTCCTGCCGGCAATACCGCCGGCGCCTCGCCATCGGTCCGCACCCGCCGGATCCGCCGGTTCGCCCGCGACGTCCTCGGCTACGACGAGTTCCGGCCCGGGCAGGAGCGGGCGATGCAGGCCGTCGTCGCCGGCCGGGACACCCTCGCCGTCCTGCCGTCGGGCGCCGGCAAGACGGCGGTCTACCAGGTGGCCGGGCAGCTGCTCGACGGCCCGGTCCTCGTCGTCTCGCCGCTGATCGCCCTGCAGCGCGACCAGGTCGAGCGGCTGGTCGAGGTCGGGGACCGCGCCGGCCGGGCGGCGCAGCTCAACTCCACGATGTCGGCCGGCGACCAGCGCGACGCGCTCGACTCACTGCGTGACGGAACGGTCCGCTTCCTCTTCCTCGCCCCCGAGCAGCTGGCCAAGCCGGACGTGGTCGACGCGATCGCGGCGGCGAAGCCCGCCCTCTTCGTCGTCGACGAGGCGCACTGCGTCTCTGCGTGGGGCCACGACTTCCGGCCCGACTACCTGCGCCTGGGCGGCGTGGTCGAGCAGCTGGACCACCCCACCGTCCTGGCGCTCACCGCCACCGCCGCCCCGCCGGTGCGCGCCGAGATCGTCGAGCGGCTGGAGATGCGCGGCCCGGAGATCGTCGTCGCCGGGTTCGACCGGCCCGAGATCCGCCTCGAGGTAGACCACCACGCCGACGCCCGCGCCAAAGAGCTGGGCGTGCTCGATCGGGTGCTGGGAGAGGTCGGCGCGGGCCGCGGACCGGGAATCGTCTACAGCGCCACCCGCAAGGGCACCGAGACGTTCGCCGAGGCCCTGGCCGACCGCGGGCTCCGTGCCCGGCACTACCACGCGGGCCTCGGCAGGGGTGACCGCGAGGACACGCAGCGAGCCTGGATGGCGGACGAGCTGGACGTCGTCGTGGCCACCACCGCGTTCGGGATGGGCATCGACAAGCCCGGCACCCGGTTCGTCGTCCACGCCGAGCCGGCGGACTCCCTCGACAGCTACTACCAGGAGATCGGCCGCGCCGGCCGGGACGGGCGGCCGGCGCTCGCCGTGCTGGTCCACCGGCAGGAGGACCTCGGCATCCGCCGGTTCTTCGCCGCCGGGGCGCCTGCCGAGGAGGAGCTCCAGCAGGTCGCCGGCCTCGTCCGGGCCGCGGTCGCGGCTGGCATCGACGACGGCGTCGACGTGAAGGACCTGCGCGAGGAGACCGGCCGTGCGGCCACCCCGCTCGCCCGGGACCTCAACCTGCTCGAGCAGGTCGAGGCCGTCGTCCTGGACGAGGAGGGCGCCGCCCACCCCGCGGACGACGGACCGGGACCGGCCGAGGCCGCCGCGGCCGCCCGCGAGCTCGCCGAGCACCACGAGCGGGTCGACCGGAGCCGTGTGGAGATGATGCGGGGGTACGCCGAGACCACCGAGTGCCGCCGGCAGTTCCTCCTGGGTTACTTCGGCGAGCAGCTCGACGAGCCGTGCGGCAACTGCGACACCTGCTCGGCCGGCACCGCCCAGCGCAACCCCGGGCCGGACGATCACGACACCCCGTTCCCGGTCGAGACGCCGGTCGAGCACAGCGAGTGGGGCCCGGGCGTGGTCATGCGCGTCGAGGACGACCGGATCACCGTGCTCTTCGACGAGGTCGGCTACAAGACGCTCGGGCTGGCCGCCGTCCTGGGCCACGACCTGCTGCAGGCCCGCACCTGACGGCCGCACCGGAACCCGCTCGCCCCGGTTCGAGCTGCGGGTCGGCGATGTCCGCTTGATCATCAGCAGTACGACGGGTCGACGCCTGGAACAGACGGGCAGGAACCCGGGACAGGGAGTGCGCGCGTGAAGGTCCTCGGCATCAACGCGATCTACCACGACCCGGCGGCGGCCCTCGTCGTCGACGGGAAGGTCGTCGCCGCTGCGGAAGAGGAGCGGTTCAGCCGGCGCAAGCACGGCAAGCGGCCGCTGCCGTGGAGTGCGTGGGAGCTGCCCGAGCTTTCCGCCGCCTGGTGCCTGCGGGAGGCCGGCATCCGCCCCGACGAGCTCGACGCGGTCGGCTACTCCTTCGACCCGGCGCTCATGGGCACCCCGGAGGACTCGGGGCTGTTCGACGACGGCGACACGATGCGCAAGAAGTACGCCGAGCTGGCCCCGGACTTCCTCGCCCACGCCCTGCCCGGCCTCGACCCGGGGAAGGTCCGCTTCGTCAAGCACCACGTCGCCCACGCCGCCTCCGCGGGGCTGGCCGCCCCCCAGCGGGACAACGCGGTGCTCGTGCTCGACGGCCGGGGGGAGGCGCACAGCCACCTGGCGGGCCGCTACGTCGACGGGCAGCTGGAGGTGCTGGCCGGGCAGTCCCTGCCGCACTCCCTGGGGCTGCTCTACGAGGAGCTCACCGACCACCTCGGGTTCCTGCGCAGCTCCGACGAGTTCAAGGTCATGGCGATGGCCTCCTACGGCAAGCCGCGCTTCCTCGGGCAGCTGTCCGAGCTCATCCGCGCCACCGGCGACGGCGGTTTCCGCACCGAACGGATCGACTTCGCGGAGTTCGCCCCGCGGCTGGGCAACGGGGAGGACTGGACCGAGGACCACGCCGACCTCGCCGCCAGCGTGCAGCAGCGGCTGGAGGAGGTGCTCGTCGACCTCGCCCGCTGGGTGCACGAGCAGACCGGCGACCGGGTGCTCACCATGGCCGGCGGCACGGCGCTCAACTGCGTGGCCAACACCCGCATCCTGGCCGAGAGCCCTTTCGAG
>CADCTN010000233.1 GCA_902805535.1 uncultured Blastococcus sp.
GCAGGCGCTCGCGCGGGATGCCGCGGCCGCGGGTGACGTTCTCGAGGAAGGGCATGACGTCGTCGTGCCCCTCGGGACCACCGAAGGACAGCACCAGCAGCGCCTCGCGGCGTCCGGCCGGCGCGGGCTCGGTGGACGGCTCGGCACCGCCGTTGTTGCGGACGGCGAGCGACGGGTCCTCGTCGGCGCGCTGGCCAGGGGGGGGGCTGTCGACGGTTGCGCGTGGCACAGCGGTTCTTCTTCCTCAGCGGCTGGAACGGATGCGCTCACACGCCCACGGCGTGGCTCTATGACCCTTCACACGCCTACGGCGTGGCTCTATGACCCTTCACACGCCTACGGCGTGGAAGCCCCCGTCGACGTGCACGATCTCGCCGGTGGTGGCGGGGAACCAGTCGGACAGCAGCGCGACGACGGCCTTGCCGGCGGGCTCGGTGTCGGTGACCGACCAGCCGAGCGGGGCGCGGCCCTCCCACGCCTCCTCGAACTGGGCGCTGCCCGGGATCGACTTCATGGCCATGCTGCGCAGCGGACCTGCGGCGACGATGTTGGACCGCACCCCGTCGCCGCCCAGCTCCCGGGCGACGTAGCGGGAGGTCGATTCCAGCGCCGCCTTGGCCGCACCCATCCAGCCGTAGACCGGCCAGGCGACGGAGGCGTCGAAGGTGAGCCCGACGACCGAGGACGGGTTGGCCAGCAGCGGCCGGCAGGCGTGCGTCAGCGAGGCATAGGACCACGCCGACACCTGGAACGCCGTCGAGGCGTGCTCCCAGGCGACCTCGGGGAAGCCCTCCCCCATCGCCTCCTGCGGGGCGAAGCCGATGGAGTGGACGACGCCGTCGAGGGAGTCGAAGCCCTGCTCGCGCAGCCGGCCGGCCAGCGAGGACAGGTGCTCGGTGTTCGTGACGTCGAGCTCGACGACCGCGGCCTCCTGCGGGAGCCGCTTGGCGATCCGCTGGCACAGCGACAGCGCCCGCCCGAAGTTGGAGAGGACGACGGTGGCGCCCTGCTCCTGCGCCAGCCGGGCGGTCGCGAAGGCGATCGACGCCTCGGTCAGGACGCCGGTGACCAGGACCTTCTTGCCCTCGAGAATCCCGCTCATCAGTGCCCCATCCCCAGTCCGCCGTCGACCGGGACGACGGCCCCGGTGATGTAGCCCGCGGCGTCGCCGGCCAGGAAGCGCACGACGCCGGCGATCTCGGAGGCATCGGCGTACCGGCCCAGCGGCACCTGCCCCAGGATCTCCTGCTGCCGCTTCTCCGGCAGCTCCGCGGTCATGTCGGTCTGGACGAAGCCGGGCGCCACCACGTTCGCGGTGATGCCGCGGCTGCCCAGCTCGCGGGCGATCGAGCGGGCCAGGCCCACGAGCCCGGCCTTGCTGGCCGCGTAGTTCGTCTGACCGGCCGAGCCGAGCAGGCCGACGACCGACGACACGAAGATCATGCGCCCCGACCGCGCGCGGACCATCTTGGCGCTGGCCCGCTTGGCCACCCGGTAGGCGGCGGTGAGGTTGGCGTCGAGGACGTCGGTGAAGTCGTCCTCCTTCATGCGCATGAGCAGGCCGTCGCGGGTGATGCCGGCGTTGCTCACCAGCACCTCGACCGGCCCCTGGTGCTCTTCGACCTCGGCGAAGGCGCGGTCGACGTCCTCGGCACTGGTGACGTCGCACTGCACGCCGAACAGACCGTCGGGAGCGCCGCTGCCGCGATGGGTCACGGCGACCGAGTCGCCCGCCTCGGCGAACGAGCGGGCGATGGCCAGCCCGATCCCCCGGTTGCCCCCGGTCACCAGCACCGATCTGCCCACGTGCCACTCCCCTGCGCCGACCGCCTGTGTGCTGCGAACCTATCCGCTGGCCGCGGGTCACACCCGCCGACAGCTGCACCGGCGGTCGAGCGACGAGGAGCGCACCCCGACACACGTGGATCCCTCAGGCGACGACGATGACCGTCTTGCCGAGCAGCCGGCCGGAGCCGGCGTCCTCGTGCACCGTCGGCAGCTCCGCCAGCGGGCGGCGGTCGGCGATGTGCAGCGCGAGCCGGCCGTCGTCCACCCGCGAGACCAGGTCGGCCAGGTGGGAGGGGTTGGGTCGGACCCACACGCCTGCCGTGCGCACGGAGCGTTCCTCGTCGGCCGGCACCGGGCCGGCGGAGCTGACGGCGATCCCGCCGTCGGCCACGTAGGTGGTCAGCCTCGCCAGGTCCTCGGGAGCCAGGCGCACGTGGTTCAGCACCACGTCGAAGGGACCGGACACGGCCGCGGGGCCCTCGTCGAGGTCCAGCGGGCCGACGGCATCCGCACCGTAGCCGCGCAGCCGCTCGGCGTGCTGCGGCGCGTCGACCGCGGTCACCTTCGCGCCGGCGTCCACGGCGAGCTGGACGACGATGCTGCCCACCGCCCCGCCCGCCCCGTTGACCAGGACCGTCTGCCCGGCCCTGACCTCGGCGAGATCGACGGCCGCCTGCATGGCAGCCAGCCCGACCATCGGGAGGGACGCGGCGTCGGCCAGGTCGACGGTTCGGGGGGCGGCGGTCAGCTGGTCGGCCGCCACGATCGCGTACTCGGCGGCTCCCCCGTGCGTGTCCAGCGGCAACATGGCGATGACCGGCGCGCCCACCTGCAGCCCGCGGACGCCGTTCCCGAGCTCGGCGACGGTGCCGGCCACGTCCAGGCCGGGGGTGATCGGCATCGGGATGGAGATCATCTCCGCGAGCACGCCGAGCCTGATGTGCTCGTCGACCGGGTTGAACGAGGTGGCCGTCACCTTCACCAGCACCTGCCCGGGGCCGGGCACCGGACGCTCCACCTCCTCCTCGCGCAGGACCTCGGTAGTGCCGAACTGGTGGTATCGGATTGCCTTCACGTCGTTCTCCTCAAGGCTTTCTCGTGGGATCGGATCTGCGGCGGTCGTGCCGCAGATCCAGGCAAGTGGTCGCCGAATGCGCCCGTGGATGCCGGGAAGAGCCCCGGCTCAGGTCAGCTGGACCGAGCGGATGGAGTTGCCCAGCACCATCCGGTCGAGGGCGCTCACCGCGCTGCTGGGTTCCGAGGCGGACCCGACGGTCAACAGCAGCGGTACGTAGTGGTCGGACGTCGGGTGTGCGACGGCCGCGCCGGGCGCGGCGCGGAAGTCGGCGAGGGCGTCGACATCTCCTCGGGCGAGGGCATCGGAGGCCCATTCGTCGAACGCTGCCGTGTGTGCGGCGAGAGCCGGGTTCCGGAACACCGCGAAGCTGTGGGTGAAGAAGCCGGATCCCACGATCAAGATGCCCTCATCCCGCAGCGGCCGTAGCCGTGCGCCGAGGTCGAGCAGCGCGCCCGGGTCGAGACTGGGCATCGACAGTTGCACGACGGGGACGTCGGCGGCCGGGTACATCGCCATCAAGGGAATGAAGGCCCCGTGGTCGAGGCCGCGGTCGGTGAACTCGTGCACCGCCGTCGTCCGGGGAAGCGCCTTGACCAGCCGCTGGGCCAGGGCGGTGGCGTCCGGGGTGGCGTAGGGCAGGGTCTTGTAGTGGGGGTGGAAGCCGCTGAAGTCGTAGAACAGCGGCGTGCCGGCCGCGGAACCGGAGATCCCCAGCGGCGCCTCCTCCCAGTGCGCCGACACGACCACGATGGCCCGCGGTCTCGGCATCGTCTGCGCCCAGTGGAAGAGGTCGGCGATCCACTGCGGGTCGTCGAGGGTGAAGGGGGCCCCGTGGCTCACGAAGAGGCTGGGCAGCGGCCCATCGGAAGCCGTCCAGACCTGCCGCTCCCGGGCCAGGGGCAGCACTCGGTCCAGATGCTCGTGGTAGGCCCCGGCCGGCCGGGGTGTCCGGGTGGAGGACGTCGAACTGCTCGTGGCGCTCACTCGGGGCGGTCTCCTCAAGGCGGACCTGCGTCGTCTAGATGACTTGCCTGGGCAAGTACGGACCAGACTCACACGGTTGCTCAGGCAAGTCAAGCGCCGAGGGCGTCGAGTGCCTCCGGGCCCGTCCGCGCGCCCCGGACAGCGACGCCGCACCGTTGCTCAGGCAAGTAGGGTTCGCGCCATGGCCGCAGCACCCCGTTGGCTCGACGACGAACAGCAGCAGGTGTGGCAGGACCTGCTCACCGTGGTCATCGGGCTGCCCGCACTGCTGGATCGGCAGCTGGAGCGGGACGCGGGCATCTCGAACTTCGAGTACAGCGTGCTGGCCCGGCTGTCGATGACCGAGGCACTCACGATGCGGCTCAGCGACCTGGCGGCGCAGTGCAACAGCACGCAACCACGGCTGTCCAAGGTGATGGTCCGCTTCGAGCAGCAGGGGTGGGTCGCCCGGTCCCCCGACCCGGCCAACGGCCGATACACCCTCGCGACACTGACCGACGCGGGGCGCCAGAAGGTGGTGGACAGCGCCCCCGAGCACGTCGATCAGGTCAGGCGGCTGGTGTTCGAGCCGCTGAGCTCCGCGCAGCAGCGCCAGCTCGGCGCCGCACTCGCCCGCATCGCTGCCCCGGTGCGGGAGCAGCTCGGGGATCGTTGATCCCGGCCGCTACCTGATCAGCCGGCCCGCAGGTTCCGCCCACAGGTGGGCCAGGCCCCCGGGCCCTGCACGTCCAGGACCTCCTCCGCGACGGCGATCTGCTGCTCCCTGGTGGCCAGGTCTGCCCGCGGTGCGTAGTCGCCGCCGCCGAACCCCGTCCAGGTTGACGAGCTGAACTGCAGGCCGCCGTAGTAGCCGTTGCCGGTGTTGATGCTCCAGTTGCCGCCGGACTCGCACCGTGCGACGGCGTCCCAGTCGTTGGTGGTGACCACCAGGGGCGGGGCGCTCGGAGACGGGGCGCTCGGAGACGGGGCGCTGGGAGACGCGGCGCTCGGAGACGGCGCCGGAGTGGGCGGCGGCGGTGGAGGAGCGGCCGCCTGCTGCTCCGCCAGCTGCACCAGGGTCGAGCGTGCCTGGTCCAGTTGGGCCTGCATCGCGGCCTGCGTGGTGCGCAGGTCGGCCACCAGCTCGGCGGCGCCGGCACGTGCCGCCTCCGCGGAGGCGAGGCCGGACTGCGCGTCCCGCCGCGACTGCTCGGCCTCGGTCGCCGCGTCCCGGGCCACGAGCCGCGTCTCGGCGGCTCGGACCTGGGCCTGCGACACGGCCGTGAGGACCGTGGAGCGGTGGTCACCGGCTGCGTCGAGCAGGGCGGCCCGCTCCATGGCCTGGGCGGGGCTGCCCGAGGTGAGCAGCCCCACGAGCAGGGGTGACGTCGACCCGCTCATGTAGCTCTCGCGGGCGAAGGACGCGACCGTGCCGCGGGCGTCGGCCAGATCGGCGTGCGCCTGCCGTGCGGCCACCTCCGCTGCCTGCGCCTCGGACACCGCACGGTCCTGGGCCTGCTGCTGGGTGGCGACCTGCTCTCGGGCGCGCGCCACCCGGCTGCTCGCGTCGTCCATGGCGACCTGCGCGGCGCCCAGCCGCTCCAGGAGCTGTCCCACCTGGGCGGCGGCGTCCTCCGCTGCCTGCGCGACGGCGGCGCGCTGCGGGTCCGCCGGATCGTCCGGGGCGGCGGAGGCTGCTCCGGCGTGGCTCCCGAACGCCACCGCGGTGGCCGCGCCGACAGCGGCCATCCGGCCCGTCCAACGGCGTCGCGTCCGGTCCATGCGTCCCACCACCCCCTCCTGGAGTCCTCCACCCGTTCCGGGTTGTGTCGACCTGCCCACCCGACAGCTTGAGAACACCTCCCCGACGTGGTGAAACACCGGACCGCCGAAGCGGACTCCACCACGCGAGCACGGCCACCGAGCGACCTGTGACGCCAGGTGGCACGCGGGACCGGAGCCCGGCCGGTCGTCGATGTCGGCACGACCCTGACCCCACGAGAGGCGCTCTCCATGTCGCACCATTTCGACACCCCGTCCGGGCGTGCGGATCCTCGGCTCAATCTCTGCGACTTCTACCTCTTCGCGGGCCGGCCCGGTTCGACCGTCATGGCGATGACCGTCAACCCGCAGGCAGCCGCTGCCTCGGCTCCGCTCTTCCGCGAGGAGACGCTGTACGCCTTCCGGTTCGATCTCGACGGGGACGGCCGGGACGACGTGTCCTTCACGGTCCGGTTCGGGGTGGCCGCGCACACCGGGACGGGTGACCATCGGCAGGAGTTCGCGGTACGCCGCGCGACGGGGGCCGCCGCCGGCCACGGCGATGGCGGGGAGCTGGTGGCCGGCGGGGCGACCGCGGAGACGACCACCGCCCCGAACGGCATCACGGCGTTCGCCGGCGTCGTGCAGGACACGTTCGCCGGGAACGCGGGCGGTCTCGACGAGTTCGGGGCCGCCATGGCGCGCGGCGAGTACCAGCCGGAGGCCTTCGCCGGCCGCCAGAACTTCTTCGCCTCGCGTCACGTCGCCGCCATCGTCCTGGAGGTGCCGAACGAATTGATCGGCACGGGGGACGTCCACGCCTGGGCGAGCATCTCCCTGCACGGTCACGCCCCCGAGCAGTTGGTCGCCCGGTGGGGGTTGCCATTGATCACCCACCTCTTCCTGGGTGACGACGAGTCGCGGGAGACGTTCAACCGGACCGCGCCCTCGGCGGACGACCAGGCGGTCCGCGACCAGATCGCCTCGACCATCCGAGCGAGCACGTCCATCGCCGGAACGGCCGCCGATCCCGGTCTCTACGCCCAGCGGGTGCTCGACCGGCTCGGCCTGCTCACCCTGCCGTACACGCTCGGCTCGCCGGCCTCGTTCGACTTCGCGGGCTTCAACGGGCGGACGCTGCACGACAACGTCATGGACGTCATGCTCTCGTTGCTGGTGAACACGCCCCTGGCGAACGGCACGTCGCCCGATCCCGGACGGATCACCGGTTCCTTCCCGTACTTCGCCCTCCCAGTCGCGGACGCGTGACCTCGTGGACGAGCTGTCGTACCAGAACCTGCTCCTGGTCTGCCTCGTGGGCGCGCTGATCCCGATAGCGCTCGGTCTGCTGCCCCGCCTGCGATTGCCCTCGGTCGTCCTGGAGATCGCCGCCGGCGTGATCATCGGACCCGCGGTTCTCGGCTGGGTGCAGGCCGACACCCCGGTCGCCGTGCTCAGCTGGCTGGGCCTGACCTTCCTGCTGTTCCTGGCCGGACTGGAGATCGACCCGGCGCAGCTCCGGGGACCCCTGGTCCGCATCGCCGTGCTCGGCTACGTGCTGACGCTGGCACTGGCCACGCCCATCGCACTGGTGCTGGCCGCGGCCGGGTGGGTCGACGATCCGGCACTGCTCGTGATCATCCTGTCCGCCACGGCGCTCGGCCTCGTCGTCCCGGTCATCCGCGACTCGGGCGAGTCGTCCGGCGCACTCGGCCAGACGGTGATCGCGGCCGCCACGGTCGCGGACGTCATGGCCATCGTGCTGCTCTCCCTGCTCTTCGGCGCACAGGGCGGCGCCGGCTCCCGTAGCGGGCTCCTGATCACCTTCACCGTCGTCGTGGTGGCACTGGGTCTCGCGGCCGGCCTGGCGTCCCGGTGGAGGCGACTGCGAACTGTTCTCGTGTCGCTGCAGGATTCGACCGCGCAGATCCGGGTCCGGCTCTCCGTCGTGCTCCTCGTGGGGCTCACCGCGCTGGCCGCCGAGTTCGGGCTGGAGACGATCCTCGGCGCATTCGTCGCGGGTGTGGTCATCAGCCTCCTGGACCGGACACCGCGTGAGCACCCACGCTTCCGGCCCAAGCTCGACGCGCTGGGGTTCGGGCTGCTGATACCGGTCTTCTACGTCACGACCGGTCTCCAGCTCGACGTCCGGGGTCTGCTGGCCGACGAGTCGGCCCTGCTGCGCGTGCCCATCTTCCTGCTCGCGCTGCTGGCCGTGCGCGGGCTGCCGGCACTGCTGTTCGCCCGGACGCTGGGCCTGCGCCGGTCGGTCGCCGCCGGGTTGCTGCAGGCCACCTCACTGCCCTTCATCGTCGCGTCGACCCAGGTGGGAGTGGCCCTGGACCTGATGTCACCGACGACGGCTGCCGCCCTGGTCACCACCGGCATCCTGTCGGTGGCCGTCTTCCCGGCGGCGGCGCTCGCTCTGGTGCGGACGTCGGCGCGGCCCGGTGAGGGCGCCGAGCCCGCCACCGGCTCCGAGCCCGGGCAGGAACTCCAGGAGCCACGGTCGGAGCGGTCCCCGCACCCCTTCCAGGGTTGAGGGTCTACAGCGGGTCGAGCAGGCGCTGCAGGAACTGCCGGGTGCGAGCCTCGCGCGGCTCGACGAGCACCTCGGACGGCGGCCCGTGCTCCACCACCACGCCGCCGTCGAGGAACAGCACCTGGTCGGCCACCTGGCGGGCGAACCGCAGCTCGTGGGTCACCACGACCATCGTCCAGCCGTCCGCGGCCAGCGACTGCATGACCCTCAGCACCTCGCCGACCAGCTCGGGATCGAGGGCGCTGGTGGGCTCGTCGAACAGCACCACCTGCGGCTTGGTGGCCAGCGCGCGGGCGATGCCGACGCGCTGCTGCTGCCCACCCGACAGCTGCACCGGGTAGGCGTCCGCCTTGTCGGCCAGGCCCACGCGGGTCAGCAGTGCCCGAGCCTCCTCCTGCGCCTGCGCGCTCGGCCGGCCCTGCGCGAACACCGGCCCGGATATCACGTTGTCCAGCACGGTGAGGTGCGGGAACAGGTTGTGGGCCTGGAACACCATGCCGCTCTGGCCGCGCAGCCGGGACACCGCGCGGGCGTCGGGCCGGGCCGCCCAGTCGAGCTCGACGTCGCCGATCCGCACCGTCCCGGCCTCCGGCGTCTCCAGCCCGTTGAGGCTGCGCAGCACCGTCGTCTTGCCAGAGCCGGACGGCCCGATCAGACAGGTGACCGACCCGGCCGGCACCTGGACGTCGATGCCGCGCAGCACGTGGTTGGCGCCGAAGGACTTGACGAGCCCGCGAGCCTCGAGCAGCGGGGTGCTCATGCGGCCACGTGCCGGGACAGCCTGGTCTCCAGCCGGGTCTGACCGAAGGACAGCACGAGGGACACCACCCAGTAGTAGACGGCGGCGACGCCGTAGAGGGTGAAGTACTCGAAGGTCTGCCCGGCGATGATCTGGGCCTGGCGCAGCAGCTCGGTGACGGTCACGACCGCGACCAGCGAGGTGTCCTTGACCAGCGAGATGAGCGTGTTGCTCAGCGACGGGACGGCGATGCGGGCGGCCTGGGGCAGCACCACCCGACGCAGCGTGGTCACCCGCCCCATGCCGACCGTCATCGCCGCCTCCCACTGCCCGCGCGGGACCGCGAGGATCGCGCCCCGCACCGCCTCGGAGGCGTAGGCCCCGACGTTGAGGGACAGGCCGATGATCGCGCTCGGCCACGGGTCGATGGTGACGCCCAGGGACGGCAACCCGAAGAAGATGATGAACAGCTGGAGCAGCAGCGGCGTGCCGCGGATGACCGAGACGTAGGCCCGGGCGGGCGCCGAGATCAGCCGGTTCCCCGACAGCCGCATGAGCGCGACCAGTACGGCGAGCGCCAGCCCCAGCGTGAAGCTCACCGCCGTCAGCGGCAGCGTCCCGCGCAGCAGCTCCCGGCCCAGCGGCCAGAGGCTGCTGCGGACCAGGTCCCAGTCGATCGCGCTCACTCCGCGCTGACGTCCTCGCCGAAGTACTTCTCCGAGATCTCGGCGAGGGTGCCGTCGGCGCGCAGCGACTCCAGGGCCTCGTCCACCCGCGTCTGCAGGTCGGCGCTGTCCTTGCGGAAGACGAGGGCCTGCCGGCTCGGCTCGTCGATCTCGGCGGCGATCTTCACGTCCTCGTCGCCGGTGGACTTCTGGTACTCCAGGAAAGCCAGGCTGTCGTTGATGGTGACGTCGACGCGCTCCTGCTTGAGCAGCGTGATGGCCTGGGTGAAGCCCTCGACGGTCTCGATCTGCGCCCCGGCCTCGGTGGCGACCTCGGCGAAGGAGCTGGTCGAGGACTGCGCGCTCCGCTTGCCGGCGACGTCGGCGAGCGTGGTGACGCTGTCGTCGTCCGCCCGGGTCACGACGACGCCGGTGGAGACGGTGTACGGCGCGGAGAACAGGTACTTCTCCTCGCGCTCGGGGTTGATCGTGACCTGGTTGGCGATGACGTCGTACCGGTCGGCCTCCAGGCCGGCGAAGATCGCGTCGAACTGCGTCTCGCTGAACTCGACCTCCATGCCGAGTTCCGCGCCCACGGCCTCGGCCACCTCGACGTCGTAGCCGGTCAGCTCGTTGCTGCTCGGGTCATGGAAGGTGAAGGGCGCGTAGGTGCCCTCGGTCCCGACGCGCAGGACGTCGTCCGAGCCGCTCGCGCTCCCGCCTCCCGCATCGTCGGAGTCCCCGCCGCAGGACGTCAGCAGCAGGGCGGTGGCGAGAGCAAGGGTGAAGGGCAGGCGGGTTCGCACGGTGGGCTCCGGGTTCTTCGGGTCATGGGGATTCGGCGCAGGGCAGGTCGATGTCCCGCCACCAGCAGAACCGCTCCCACGCAGGAGCATTCCGCCGGGTCGCCAGTCGCACAACATGATCCACCAGATGGGCCGGGCCATTCCGTGCCGGGCCGGCCGGCGAGCACCGCGGGGCGGCAGTGACCGCGTTCGCGCAGTTGCCCTCCGTGGTCACTCGCTGACGATCGAGTCCGGCTGGCAGGACACGCGGCGAGAGGGCTGGACGTCCTCGGCACCCGACGCTCCGATACCGGCAGCGCCTGACGCGCCGTCCGCCGAGACCTTCCGCGCCGGCAGCCGTCCGGACGTGGCAACGCAGGCGCAGATCACCGCAGGGACCCGACGAGAGGCAGGCACGCCATGGGCACGGTCACGACCACGGACGGCACGGAGATCTTCTACAAGGACTGGGGCACGGGCCAGCCGATCGTGTTCAGCCACGGGTGGCCGCTGTCGGCCGACGACTGGGACACCCAGATGCTGTTCTTCCTGCACCAGGGGTACCGCGTCATCGCCCATGACCGGCGTGGCCACGGGCGCTCGAGCCAGACGCCGGACGGGCACGACATGGACCACTACGCCGACGACCTGGCGGCGGTGACCGCGCACCTGGACCTGCACGACGCCGTGCACGTCGGTCACTCGACCGGCGGCGGAGAGGTCGTGCGCTACCTCGCCCGGCACGGCGAGGACCGCGTCGCGAAGGCCGCGATCCTCAGCGCGGTGCCCCCGCTCATGGTGCAGACGGAGGCCAACCCCGACGGGCTGCCGGAGAGCGTCTTCGACGACCTGCAGGCCCAGCTCGCGACCAACCGGTCGGAGTTCTACCGCGCCCTGCCGACCGGACCGTTCTACGGCTTCAACCGCCCGGGCGTGGAGCCCTCCGAAGCCCTCATCGCCAACTGGTGGCGGCAGGGGATGATGGGCGGGGCCAAGGCCCACTACGACGGCGTCATCGCCTTCTCGCGGACCGATTTCACCGAGGACCTGAAGAAGATCACGGTGCCGGTCCTGGTCATGCACGGCGACGACGACCAGGTCGTTCCCTACGCCGATTCGGCACCGAAGTCGGCCGACCTGCTGCAGAACGGCACGCTGAAGACCTACGCCGGCTTCCCGCACGGCATGCCGACCACGCAGGCCGACACCATCAACGCGGACCTGCTGGACTTCATCCGCTCGTGACCCGGCCGTGCGACGACGCCAGGCGCCCGAGGTACAGGGAGGTGGGGCCGAGGGTGAGCAGACCGCTGCCGCCGCCGGTGAGTTCACCGGCGGCGGGGAGAAGCTGCTCGTGCAGCGACGCCATCGTCGGCCGCTCACCGAGCTCGATCGCCGCGAGCGCGTGGAGGGAGGTCCGGGCCTCGTACAGCAGGTCCCGGGGTGAGTCAGGCACGTCGTGGAGTGCCGTCAGCGCACCGTGACGGTCGCCCTCCGCCAGGAGCACCAGGGGCCGAACCCACGGCTCGAAGGGGCCGTAGTCGGCGGAGACGACCGGCCGTCCCTCGAGAACGTCGACGCTCAGCAGGGCGAGTGGCAACAGGCCCCCTTCGAGTCCGGACATCCCCGTGCCGGTCAGCTGGGCGGCGGCCACCCGGTAGGCCGCCCGGGCTTCGTCGAACCGCCCCCTCACGGCCAGCTTCATCGCGGCGTACCAGGCTGTGAACACCCCGACGACCGGAAGTCCGTAGCGCTCGGCGAGCTCGTCGGCCGCCGCCCCGTGGCGGTCGGCCACGGGGAAGTCGGCCAGCGCCGACCGGGCCTGCACGAGGATCAAGTGACCGAGGACCTCGAAAGGAGCGAGGGCGGGGACTTCCGACGCCAGCTCGACGATCTCCTCCCCGATCCGGGCCCGTTCCGGCGCCATCCCCGCGCCTTGGAAGCTCTGCAGGAACCGGCCGTTCAGGGCAAGGACGAGCAGCGCCCGGTCGTCCAGCTGCCGAGCGATCTCCTCCGCCTCGCGGGCAGCTGCGGCACCGCGCGGACCCTCGTCCGCACGCCGCTCCAGCGCGACCGTGGTCAGCAACCGAGCCCGCTCCGCCCACCGATCGGCCGGCAGCGCTGTCAGGGTCCGCTCCGCCACCTCGACCAGCCGGGCCGACAGCGCCTCGTCGTCGTTGGTCGTCCAGATCGCCGGGATGTCCGAGGCGCTGACCACCGCAGCCGTCAGCGCAGGGTCGCCGATCCGTTCGGCGGCATCGACGGCTCGCGTCCGGAGCCGTCGTGCCTCGGCCAGGTCGCCGGTCACCGCGAGCGCCCGGATGAGACCGGTCGTTGCCTCCAGGCGGGAGCGAGGGTTCCCGTCGCTGCGGTCGAGTGCCGTGACCACCCCGCGCCACAGGGACGCCGCCGCGTGCGGCGCCGACCGCTGCTCGGCCCGCTGAGCCGCGATCCGCGCAAAGTGGGCGGCGCGGTCGCCCGGCGCCCGGCTGCCGGCACGTATCAGGTGGACGGCGATCGCCTCGACGTCGTCCGGCCGGACCTCCTGGAGGATCTCCGCGATGGCGGCATGCCATCGGACGCGCCGCGGGCGGGGTACGTCTGCGTACAAGGTCTCCTGGACGAGAGCGTGCGCGAACCTCAGCCGGTCGGCGTCTCGCTCGACGAGGAAGCCGGCCACCAGTGCCGCCTCGACGGTGTCCAGCACCGACTCCTCGTCCCCGGCGAGCCGCACCAGGACGTCGAGGTCGATGTCGGCTCCCTGGACGGCGGCCTGCCGGAGGTGCGTCCGTGACGCCGCCGGCAACATGGTCAACCGGTGCCGGAGGACGTCACGGACGCCGGCCGGCACCCGCGAGAGGGCGGCGTCACCCTCGGCCTCTCGGAGCCGGATCAGCTCCCGGGCGAAGAATGGATTGCCGTCGCTGCGGTCGTGGAGGAGCCGGAGTTGCTCCGGGGTGATCTGCCGATCGGAGAGGCAGTGGACCAACTCCCGAGTCTGCGCCTTGGTCAGTCCGCCCAGGTGGATGCGGCTGGGCTCGGCGCGCGCCACCCGACTCAGCGTCCGGGCGAGCCCGGGGCCGACGTCGGTCGAGCGGTGCGCGGCCACGATCAGCACCCGCCCCAGAGCACGATCGGTGGCCAGAGTGCCGACGAGGGCGAACGTCTCCTCGTCGGCCCAGTGCAGATCGTCGAAGACGAGCAGGATCGGACGGTCGGGGGAGCGGCCTGCCAGGGCCGACGCAATGGTGCGATGACGATGGAAGCGGGCGGCCATGGGATCGCCGGGAAGGTCCTCGACCCGAGGCAGCCCCAGCTGGTCCCGCATCCGGTTCCACGGCCAGTCCGACGGGGCACCGGCGAGCTCGGGGCTGGCGCCCGACGCGACCGTCCACCCGGAGGCGCCGAGTCGAGCGGCCAGGCGTTGCGACAGCGCCGTCTTACCTGCTCCGGCGACGCCCGACAGCAGCACGAGCCGGGGCCCGTCCACCGCCGCCTCGCGGGCCACCGCCTCGAGCCGGGCAAGCTCGTCCACACGGCCGACGAAGGCGTCCTGCGGCGGGGACGGCCGCGAGGGCACCGGCGGATCAGGGGTGAGCGCTGGGGCCTGATCGAGGATGTCCGCCTCCAGCGCGCGCAGCCCCGGACCGGGGTCGACACCCAGCTCGTGGAGCAACGTCGATCGGGCCCGGCGCAGCACGGCCAGCGCGTCGCCCTGCCTTCCTGCCTGGTACGACGCCAGGCCCAGGAGCCGCCAGGTGTCCTCGCGCAGCGGATGCCCGGTCACGAGAGACTCCAGCTCGGGCACCGCCTCGGCCGCGCGTCCGGTGCGTACGAGCGCCTCGGCCCGACGGTGCAGGGCCAGCACGTGCAGGTGGCCGAGCCGCACCGCTTCCGCCCTCGCCCACAGATGGTCGGCGAACTCCGCATACGCAGGTCCCGCCCAGAGACTGAGCGCCTCGTCGAGCGCCGATCGGGCCTCGGCGGCCCGTCCTGCCGACAGGAGGTCGCCGGCCGAGGTGACAGCGACCTCGAAGCGTGCGGCATCGACGTCCTTGGCTCGCAGCGCGTATCCGCCTGCGACGGTGACCAGGAGTGTGGACGGGCTCCGGGCCGGCCGGTCCGGTTCCAGTGCCCTGCGCAGCGCGCCGACGAAGGTCTGGACCGCCCCAGCGGCACCGTCGGACGGCTCGTCCCAGAGATCGTCGATCAGCCGAGCGAGCGGTACCGCTCCGCCTCGGGCGATGAGCAGCCGGGCCAGGACGGCGCGGTGCCGCGGGCCCTTGAGGTCGACCGGACCGGCGGCGTCCGACGCGGTGATCGGCCCGAGCACCCCGAACCTCACCGCTGGCACACCGACCACGCTATCCGGCGAGCGCTGTGCGTTCGGTCAGCGCTGATCCCGCGCTGATCGGGGGTCAGCACGGTGGGCGGGACGACATCGCCCACCCCCATGGAGTGCAGCATGCCCCCGACCATTCCCGGCTTCTCCCGGCAGCGGATCGCCGGCGCCGACGGCGTCGTGCTCGACGTCGCCGTCGGTGGCTCCGGCACACCCGTCGTCCTGTTGCACGGCTTCCCGCAGACACACCTGATGTGGCGATATGTCGCGGTCGACCTCGCCGCCGACCACACCGTCGTCTGTCCCGACCTCCGCGGCTACGGCGGCAGCGACAAACCGGCCGACACCGACGGGCAGACCTACTCGAAGCGCGCTATGGCCGCTGACGTCGTCGCGGCAGCGCGCGCGCTCGGCCACGAACGCTTCGCCCTCGTCGGTCACGACCGAGGGGCCCTCGTCGCCATCCGTGCCGGACTCGATCACCCGGACGTCGTCACCCACCTGGCCTCGTTGGACGTCCTGCCCAACCTGGACACCTGGGACGTCCTGCGCGGCCTGTCGGCGACCGTCGCCTGGCACCTGTACCTCATGGCTCAGCCACCGGGCCTTCCCGAGCAGCTGATCGCCGGTGCTCCCGACGCCTTCTTCGGGTCCTTCCTCGACGCCTGGGCGCGCGACCCCGGCGCAATCCCCCCGGACGTGCGCGCCGCCTACCTGGCCGCCTGCCGAGATGCGGTGCCGTCCATCGTCGCGGACTACCGGGCGTCGGCGACCATCGACGTCGAGCACGACCGCGCCACTCGCGAGGCGGGCGAGCAGCTGCGGATGCCGGTCAGCGTGCTGCAGCAGGACTGGGGCCCCGAACTGAGCGCCGGTGCCGCCGCCGCGTGGCAGGGCTGGGCGACCGACCTGGAACACCGGACCGTCTCCACCGGCCACTTCCTGGCCGAGGAGGCCCCCGACGAGGTGATCAGCACCGTCCGGGCCATGCTCACCCGCTGAGCCGGCGGGAGCCGTTCGGCCGTCGCCGTCAGGGCCTGTCCCGCTCGTCGACCAGGCGCTTGAGCTTGCCGACCGACCGCGGCAACGTCTCCGGGTCGACGACGGTCACGTCGACGCTGATGCCGACGGTGTCCTTGACCGCCTTCCGGACCTCGGCGGCGGCCGGGTCCCGGCGCTCGGCCGGGGTGTCCGGGCGGGCCTCGACCTGGACGGTGAGATGGTCCATGCGGCCGCGCGTGGTGAGCAGCAGCGAGAAGTGCGGGGACAGGCCCGGAGTGCGGAGGACGACCTCCTCGATCTGCGTCGGGAAGACGTTCACGCCGCGGAGGATGATCATGTCGTCGGTGCGGCCGGTGATCCGCTGCATCCGGCGCATGCCCGGCCGCGCGGTGCCGGGCAGCAGCCGGGTGAGGTCGCGCGTGCGGTACCGGATGACCGGCATGGCCTCCTTGGTGAGTGAGGTGAACACGAGTTCCCCCTCCTCCCCCGCGGGCAGCACCTCGCCGGTGATCGGATCGATGATCTCGGGATAGAAGTGGTCCTCCCAGATGTGCAGACCGTCCTTGGTCTCGACGCACTCCTGGGCCACGCCCGGCCCCATGACCTCCGACAGCCCGTAGATGTCGACGGCCTCGATGTCGAGGCGGTCCTCGATCTCGCACCGCATCTGCTCGGTCCACGGCTCGGCGCCGAAGATGCCGATCCGCAGCGAGCTGCCCCGCGGATCCATCCCCTGGTTCTCGAACTCGTCGATGAGAGCGAGCACGTACGAGGGCGTCACCATGATCACCCGCGGTTCGAAGTCGCGGATGAGCTGGACCTGCCGTGGCGTCATGCCGCCCGACACGGGGACGACGGTGCACCCGAGTCGCTCCGCGCCGTAGTGCGCGCCCAGACCACCGGTGAACAGTCCGTAGCCGTAGGCGTTGTGCAGCACGTCGCCCGGCCGGCCGCCGGCGGCGCGGATGGACCGCGCCATGACCGTCGCCCAGACGTCGAGGTCCGCCTCGGTGTAGCCGACGACGGTGGGCAGGCCCGTCGTCCCCGAAGAGGCGTGCACGCGGCGGACCTGCTCGCGGGCGACGGCGAACATGCCGAACGGGTAGTTCTCGCGCAGGTCGCCCTTGGACGTCGTCGGGAAGCGGGCCAGGTCCGCCAGGTCGCGGCAGTCGTCGGGGTGCACGCCCGCCTCGTCGAACGCGGTCCGGTAGTGCGGCACGTTGTCGTACGCGTGCCGCAGGGTCCCCTGCAGCCGCTCCAGCTGGAGTGCCCGCAGTTCGTCGACGCCCATCCGCTCAGCGGCGTCCAGCGTCGACGGGTCCGGTGGGGCACCCAGCCGCCGGGTGCCCGTTTCGCGTTCCGTGCCCGTCATCGCCGTCCCTGGTGTGCGCCGTTGCGTGCGGCACACTATTGCCGACCTCGGGGCCGGGGGCGACGCCGAGAGGCCGGAACCGAGTGCCTGCCCGGCCGGCCAGGTGCCCAGGGCGGTGCCGAGGTCGTACGCCGCCATGGGCATCGCCACCCCGAGCGTCGGTGCCACGCCGGCGAAGCGCACCGCCAGCGCGGTCGAGGTGTGCTGCGGTCACCGCAGGGTGGTCGCGTCGATGACGAACCGGTAGCGGACGTCGGAGGCCAGCACGCGCTCGTAGGCCTCGTTGACCTGGTCGGCGGCGATGACCTCGATCTCGGCGCCGATGCCATGCTCGGCGCAGAAGTCGAGCATCTCCTGGGTCTCGGCGATCCCCCCGATCATCGAGCCGGCGTACGTGCGACGCCCGCCGATCAGCGACATCACCTGCAGGCTCAGCGGCTCGGCGGGGGCGCCGACGTTGACCAGCGCACCGTCCACCGCCAGCAGCGACAGGTAGGCGTCGACGTCGATGGCGGCGCTGACGGTGTTGACGATCAGGTCGAACCGGCCGGCCAGCTCGGTGAAGGTCTCCGGGTCGCTGGTGGCGTGGTACGAGTCGGCGCCCAGCCGCAGGCCGTCCTCCTGCTTCTTCAACGACTGCGACAGGACCGTCACCTCGGCGCCCATGGCGGAGGCCAGCTTGACGGCCAGGTGGCCGAGACCGCCGAGGCCGACGACGGCGACCTTCTTGCCCGGGCCGGCGCCCCAGCGGCGCAGCGGCGAGTAGGTGGTGATGCCGGCGCACAGCAGCGGCGCGGCGGCGGCGGGGTCGATGCCGCCGGGCAGGCGCAGGACGTAGTCGGCGTCCACGACGACGTGGGTGGAGTAGCCGCCCTGGGTCGTGCTGCCGTCGCGGGCGGTGCCGGCGTAGGTGGGGACCATGCCCTGCAGGCAGTACTGCTCGTCGCCGTTGCGGCAGTGGGCGCACTGGCCGCAGGAGTTGACCATGCAGCCGACGCCGACGCGGTCGCCGACCCCGTGCTGGGTCACGTCGGCGCCGACCTCGGCGACGACGCCGACGATCTCGTGACCCGGGACGACGGGAAAGGGCTGCGGACCCCAGTCGCCGCGCACGGTGTGGATGTCGGAGTGGCAGATCCCGGCGAACTCGATCTCGACGAGGACGTCGTTCGCGCCGACCGGCCGGCGCTCGATGGTGGTGGGGGCCAAGGGCCGGCCGGCGGCAGGGGCGGCGTAGGCGTTGACGCGCATGGAGGGCTCCTCGCGAGGTGGTCTGGACGGGGCGTCGGACTCCACGGAACGCGCCCGGGCCGGCACGTGGGAGGGCGGGTTTGTGGGGGGTAGAAGCTCGACCTCCCTCCCCCGGCGCAGCGACGTAGCGTCGATCGGGTGGACAACCGCGCGGACATCCGGGACTTCCTCACCAGCCGGCGCGCCCGGATCACCCCCGAGCAGGCGGGGCTGCTGCCCGGCGGCGGACGACGGCGGGTCGCGGGGCTGCGCCGGGAAGAGGTCGCCGTCCTGGCCGGGGTGAGCACCGACTGGTACACCCGGCTGGAGAAGGGGCACATCAGCGGCGTCTCCGAGGAGGTCCTGGAGGCCGTCGCCCGGGCGCTGCAGCTGGACGAGGGCGAGCGGACGTATCTGTTCGACCTGGCCCGCGCCGCTCGACCGATCCGCACGCCCCCGCGCCGCCGCGCGGCGCAGCTCCAGCCGCGCGTGCAGTGGATGCTGGACACGATGACCGGCTCGGCCGTGTTCGTGGCCAACGGCCGCCTGGACATCCTCGCGGCCAACACCCTGGGGCGGGTGCTGCACTCACCGATGTTCGACGACCCGCGGCGGCAGCCGAACTTCGCCCGCTTCCAGTTCCTCGACCCGAGGTCGCGCGACTTCTACCAGGACTGGGAGAGCGCGGCGACCGTCACCGCCGCCCTGCTGCGCGCCGAGGCCGGTCGCCGTCCGCACGACACGGAGCTGCGAGAGCTCGTCGGGGAGCTGTCCACGGTCAGCGAGGAGTTCCGCACCCGCTGGGCCGCCCACGACGTGCGCATCCGCCACGACGGCGCCAAGCAGTTCCACCACCCCGTCGTCGGCACGCTCGACCTCGGCTACTGCACCCTCGCCCTGCCCGCGGAGGACCGCTCGGACCTCCGCCTGACCATCTACACGGCCACACCGGGCTCGGCGTCGGAGGACGGCCTGAAGGTGCTGGCGAGCTGGGCGGCGACGCAGGCGGCGTCGGCCGCGGCCGGGCAGGCGGCTCCGGCGGCCGACCAGCCCTGACCGATGCGGCGGCGCCCCGGTCCGGCGAGACCGGGCTCCGACCTCGCCGTCGTCCGCCGCGTGCGACGGCCAACCACGGGGTCGCCTTTGGTGCGATTGTGCGCATATGGGCGTATCAGAGCCCAAGGAAAGGCCCACATGCGCACAACGATCATGAAGTGCCGTTGACCGTCCTGCGACCGCCGCTCTGGTACTCACCGTCGATCGACGAGGAGATGTCGTGAGAGTGCTCGTTCTCGGTGCCGGTGGAAAGACCGGTGGCGCCGTGGTCCAGCAGGCGCAGGCGGCCGGACACCAGGTCACTGCCTTCGTCCGCCGCGCCGGCGCCTACGACGCGCCGGCGGGAGTGGGGGTCACGGAGGGAGACGCGATGGACGCGGACGCCATGGCCGCTGCCGTGGCGGGGCAGGACGCCGTGATCGACACGATCGGCGGCAAGACGCCGTACAAGTCGGACATCACGCTGGAAACCGATGTGGTCAGGGCGGTCGTCGCCGCCATGAACCGGTCCGGCGTCCGCCGGCTGCTGGTCATCTCCAGTGTCGGCGTGGGCGACAGCCTGGCCAACGCCACCCGGGGCCTGCGGGTCCTGCTCAAGACCTTCCTGCGCGGCTCGACCGCGGACAAGGCGGCCATGGAGCGGGTCGTCACGGCCAGCGGGCTGGACTGGACCATCGCGCGTCCGGCGATCCTGACCGACAAGCCGGCCACCGCCGAGGTACGGACCGTCGACCCCGCGACCGGCGAGAAGGCCCGCAGGACCTCTCGGGTCGACCTCGCCGCGTGGCTGGTCGCTCAACTGGACGACGGCGAGAACGTGCGCCGCGCCGTCACCGTGGCGACCGGTTGAGGTCCCCGACGCGGTCGAGCATGCCGCAGGTAGGCACCCGTGGACGTCCATCGCGCGGACGTCCTGCGGGGCGGGGCATCAGCCGCGCGGCTGGGCCACCGGCCGATAACGGAGGTTGATCTCCTCGACCGGGTCGCCGTTGAGGAACTCCAGCGGCACCGGCGACCCGCCTGGGTTGTCGTAGAGCCGCACGCCGTCGCCGAGCAGCACGGGCAGGACGTGCAGATCCATCTCGTCGAGCAGGCCGCGTTCCAGGAGCTGCCGGCCGATGGTCGGGGACAGGACCTCGACGTTCTTGCCTCCCGCCGCCCGCCGGGCGATCTGCACCGCTTCGGCCACGTCGCAGCTGAGGAAGGTCACGCCGTCTGCGGGCTCGGCGTCCTCCGGGTGGTGAGTGAGCACGAAGACGGGCCCGGTCCACGCGCCGCCGTACACGGCGCCCGCGTCCGGGAACTCATCCCATCCGTCGCGTCCCCCGAGCACTGCTCCGGTCGTCTGGACGTACTCCTCGATCAGACCCGGCCGATTGGTCGCCTCGGGCATCCAGCCCATGTCGTGACCGGGGCCGGCGACGAATCCGTCGAGGGACATCGAGAAGTGCCACAGCACCTTGCCCGCGGCCGTTCGGGGAGTCGTGTCATGCATGAGGCCCTCCTTCGTTCAGTTGTGAGTCAGTCGACTCACCTCGTCGACGATAGGGAGCCAGGAGTGGTGAGTCAAGCGTCTCGCCACCATGTCAGACTGGCGTCATGACTCGCGAGCTGCCCGAGTACCACCAGCGCGTGGCCGGCGAGAATCGCGCCGCCATCCTCGCCGCCGCCGAGGCCCTGTTCCTCGACAGTGGGTACGACCGGACGTCGCTCGCCCGCGTCGCCGAGAGCGCGGGTGTCTCCAAGGCGACGCTGTTCAAGCAGTTCCCGACGAAGGCCTTGCTGTTCGAGGCAACCGTCCTCGCAGTGGGCCAGACCCCTGGGGGGCCCGTCACCGTCCCCCCGACCGGCGACGTCCACGCCGGCCTCCTGGCGCTGGGCTGGGCGTACGCCGAGGTGCTGATGCAGCCTCGGACGGCCGACCTGATCCGGCTCGTGATCGCCGAGGCTCCCCGCTTCTCCGAACTGCGGGAGCTGACCTTCGACTTCGGAACACTCCCCGCCCTCGCCGCCCTCAGCCGCTACCTCCGAGTCGAGCAGGACGCTGGGCTGGTGGCGGTGGATTCCCCTGAGATCGCCGCCGCGCAGTTCCTCGGCATGATCGCAACCGCGATCTTCTGGCCCCGTCTGGTCCACGCCACCTGGTCGATCGATGAAGCGGAGACCCGCCGTGTGATCGAGGAGGCAGCACGGACGATGGTCGCGCGCTACGGCGCCTAGGCACGTCATCGACCACTCGCTCCCGCGCCGCACAGCCCGAGAGCCGACGACTCATCGCAGCACCGCTGCGATCGCGCCGATCTCCACGAGTGCTCCGGGTACGCCGAGCCCGACTACTCGCGTGGCCGTCACCAGCGGCGATTCAGCGGAGGCGAGCTCGGTCGCGACGGCCCCGTACGCGGCCGCGATGTCGACGCCCTCGACGAACTGGACGGTCCACTGCACCACGTCGTCGGTGGTGGCGCCGACAGCTGCCAGTGCGGTCCTGGCGTTCTGGAGTGCACGGGTGGCCTGTGCCGCCGCGTCCGCACCGCCCACCAGGGCGCCGTCCGCGTCGACGGCGTTCTGCCCGCCGACGTAGATCGTCGTCGCTCCGGGGGGAATCACCGCGACGTGACTGAAGGCGGGGCTGACGACCAGCCCCTCGGGGCGGATGCGTTGCACACGAGCCATGCGTGAGAGTGGCACGCAACGCTGCTCGACGGGCCCGGTCGCAGCACCGCCTCGTCGGCTGCCGGGATGCGAGCCGGCACCCACCCACCCGGTGTCGTGACGGGTACTTCAGCCGTCGAACCGACCCGTTTCTCCGGACGGGCGCGGCGACGAACTCACGGCATCGGGCGCTCCGCCGATCTCCCTCGTGCGCTGCTCCCGCAGCGCACGCAGGTGCACCACCGCCCAGGTGCGGTAGGGGCGCCAGTGCTCGGCCACCTCGGCCAGGAGGGCGCCGGACCCGTACTGCTCGTCGACCTCGGCGTCGAACCTCCGTTCGTGGCCGGGCAGTGCGTCCGGCGCATTCGCGCCACGCAGCACGACCAGTTCGGCGGCGAAGGGCCCGATGCCCCGGACCTGCTGGACGGCGGAGACCGCGTCGACGGGGTCGAGCGTGCGCAGCCGGGCGCCGTCCAGCACGCCGTCCAGGGCCGCCCCGGCGACGGCGCGCAAATACTCGCCCTTGCGGCCGGGCAGGTCGAGGTCCAGTGCGCGGAGCACCGCGGGTGCGGGGAACGCGCCGTCGTCGCCGTGCCGGGCGACGAGGTCACCGCGCAGCCGGGCGGCCTGCACGATCCGCACCCGTTGCGAGAGCACCGCCCAGGCAGCGGCCTCGTAGGGCGAGTGGAAACCGCACGGACGGAGACCGGGCAGGGCCTGCTGGGCATGCCCGATCACCGGGTCCGTGCGCCCCACCTCCGGCCAGGCCCGGGCGTCCACGTCCAGGGAGAGAAAGCGCGCCACCTGCGCCGCCGCGGCGTCGAGGTCGCCCGCGCCGGAGAGCTCCAGGATCGCGGTGCCCTCGTCCTGCCTGACGACCACCTCGGCCCGCGTCCAGTCGGCCTCGACGCGGAAGACCGTGGCCAGCCGGTCGTCCGCTGCGGTGGCGGGGAGCGCGGCCGGCGCGAAGCCCTCCCAGAACCGCCGGCTGACCGTCAGCGACCACGGCCCCTGCAGTGCGAGCGACACGGTGTGCCGCGACATCGGCGCGCGCCCTCAGCCGCGGTCGTGGACGGTGATGGCGTAGCCGTCGGGGTCGGCGAAGGTGAAGGTGCGGCCGAAGGGGCTGTTCGACAGCGGCGCGAGCACGGGCACGCCCGCCACCACCAGATCGTCGTGCAGGACCTGCGCGTCGTCGGCGGCCAGCCAGAGCACGACCCCGGCCCCCGGCCGAGGGTGGACAGCGCCCAGGTCGGTACCAGGCAGCGGCGTCCGGACGGCGAAGGCGATCGGCTCGGTGGCGAACACGACGGCACCGGGCGGAGCCGACGGCGCGCGGCGCAGACCCAGCCGCTCCTCGTAGAAGGCTGCGGCGGCGTCGAGGTCACGCACCTGCAGCGCGATGAAGTCCGGTCCGGTGACGGGCACTGGTCCCCCTGTGGGTGATGTCAAGGTCCTGACATGGCCAAACCTATGTCAGCATGCTGACATGCAGCAAGTAGGGGACCTGGACGCCTCGATCGGCTACGCGATGAAGGAGGCCGCCTCGGCGCTGCGCAGCGCGATGGAAGACGCACTCCGACCGCTGGACCTGTCGGTGTCGCAGTACTCCTCGCTGGAGGTGCTCGGCCAGCAGCCCGGGCTCTCCGCCGCCCAGCTCGCCCGGCGCACCTTCGTCACCCGGCAGTCGATGCAGGGGGTGCTGACAGGGCTGGCCGCCCGCGGCCTGCTCTCCCGGCCGGACGCCGCACCGCAGGGGCGGGCACTGCCCACCGAGCTCACTCCGGCAGGACGCGACCTGTTGCGGCAGGCCAGTCGAGCCGTCGCCGGAGTCGAGCACAGGATGCTCGAACACCTCTCCGCCGAGGATCAGCACCGGCTGCACAGTGACCTCGCTCGCTGCGCCGAGGCGTTGCGGAGTCGGCGAGCGCCCAGTCGACCGGTGTGATGACTGCACCTCCTGAACGGCCGGCACCGCGAGTGATGGGTACCGGCGCGATCAGGCGGTCGTGGACTTCCTGACCCGCAGCCCATGCCGGCTGTGCCTGGCCTGGGGCCCCGCCGTCACGTCAGGTGCCGGGCGAAGAGCCGATTCGCGTCGTCCTCCTCGAACTGCGGGACACCATCACATTGGCGTGGTGTCCCGCCTGAGCCCCAGCGGAAGCCACGAGGGAGCGTTCTCGCCCGCCGTAGACGCGGGTCAAGACTCAGAACGCGGCGGCCTTGAGCGCCTGGTGGACTACGTCAGCTGCGGCGTCTCCCCCGGCGATCGCCTTGGCTCGTTCTTCCAGCTCGCGACCCTCGGGCCCGGCGCCGCCGAGCACTTTCGCAGTTCCTCCCACGGTGTGGACCAGCGAGATGATCGCAGCTTCGTGGCTCGTGGCCGGCCGCTGGTCGACGAGGACCTGCCGCAGATCTCGCGTGAGTTCCTCAGCCGGCCGTACGTCGACTGCCGGCCACGAGTCCGTGGGTATGACGCCGACGAGCTTTGCCTGCTCGCTCCTGAGCAGTCCGCGTCCGGCCAATCGCTCCAGGAGTTCGCCTCTCATGCCCTTGGCGATCTTCGAGACCACGACCTGTGCGCGTGTGGAGCGTTGAGCCGAGATGCGTCGCAGCGCCTCGTCGAGCACATCGTCGCCCGTGGGAGTGGGGTCGACCACGACCACGGTCCGATTCTTGGTCACCCGGTGGGGTTCGGTCAGATCGATCCGCTGACGTTCGGTCAGCTCGACCAGCAGGGCTCCTCCCAGGGCGAGGTCGGCCTTGTTGGCCGAGACCAGCAGTCGACCGGTATCCGGGTGGTACAGCAGCATCAGGATCTGTTCAGCCAGCATGTCGAGTCCTTTCGTCGGTCGCGGTTGCGGTCACGCAGGCGCGTTTCCACGGGTGTCGTTCGAAATCTCGGGTGCCGGGTCGGGTGCGCCAGAGGGGAAGAAGATCTCTTCGATGGGTCGGGCGAAGACCGCAGCGATCCTGAATGCGAGGGGAAGGCTCGGGTCGTATCGCCCGTTCTCGATTGCGTTCACCGTCTGGCGCGACGTGTCGAGCCGGTCTGCCAGGTCCGCCTGGCTCCATCGGTGGATCGCCCGCAACTCGCGAAGTCGGTTGTTCACGATGCTCGTCGCTTGAGGAGCAGCGAGGCGATGACCCACGCTCCGATCCCGAGCCCCGTCGTGATCAGCAGCTGCTGTCGTACGTGGCCGACACCCGCGGCCTGGAGGACGCCGACGACGGCCAGCGCAACCATGACCACGCCGAATCCGATCGCCATCGCCGACAGCTCCTGGGCCCGCTCGCGTTCGTCGGAGCGCCCGAGCATCCTGATCTGCGCCCACACCAACAGCCCGAGGCCGACCAGAGGCGACAGAGCCCATGCCAGATGCCAGCCGCTGGCAGAGGCATCCGGGTTCAGCGCGATGAGCGACGCCTCGCTGCCGACGAGAACCGTCAGCCCCGGCGTCAGGTCACGGGATGCCGCACGCCGCCGCACGATGTCGCTGGCACTGTCGCGTTCCTGGTGCTCCGGAGCCATGGACGAAACGTAAAGTGAGCTTGTCATAGTGTCAAGTGTGGTTTCCATGGCGGGGCACTGGTCGCCGGGGGGAGCGCCCTCGCGGCTCATGCTGGGCAAGACGAGGCGGTTCTCGCCCGAAGCGCATGGCCGATGCATCGCGCGGTGGGCGACGGTCATCCGCGCTCAGCCGCCCAGGACGGCGGCCACAGAGCGGCGGTGGCTACCGATCGATGCCGGCCGGAAGAGCCGGCCGCCCGGGAGCGGCCGGCGTGCTCACAGAGACGGCTCACCCTCCGGCACCTCGGTCGCGACGACCTCTTCCACCGCCGCGTCCTCGCCGGACAGCCCGTCAGCCTGTTCGTGCTCGTCGTGAAAGGCCAGCCAGCGCAACCCGAGGGCCTCACGCTGCTCGCCGTCGACGGCCTCCTTGAACGGAGGGAAGAAGTCGACCTCCTCCTCTGCCATGTGGTCGGCGTTGACCTGCCGCGCGTTGCGCACCGCCTCCCACCAGCCCGCACTGCCGATCTGGTGCTCCGACACGGCAGCCGCGGCGTGCCGGATCTCGTTGTGGTCGTGCACGCCCTCCGCGGTCTCCTGCTCCCCGTCCGCCTCCTGGGCGAGCAGCGGGTAGAAGAGCTGCTCCTCGGCGACGGCGTGCACCTCGAGCTTGGCGTGCAACGCCTGCCACCCGGCACCGAGCTCCTCGCCGCTCAGGTCGTCGAGCGCGGCGAACTCCCGTCGGAAGACCTCGTGCTCGGCCAGGACCAGAGCGGTGATCTCGAAATCGGACATGCCAAGCCCCTACCCGTCACGACTGCCCATAAGAGTCAGGCGCAGGCCCGCCAGGCACTCCCCCGGCGCACTGTGCCCGACCCGGCAGCACCGAGTCCCCGGGTGACTCCCGACCTGCCCACGGCTCGTCACCCCGGGGAAACGGCTCGCTTGCGCGCTCCTGCCCGGACCCGTCGACGGGCTGCACGTGCGTGGGAGGCGTGGCTGCGGACAATCGCGTTGCGGCATCGGGCGCGGTGGCCGACGCTGGCCGCCGTGCTCAGGCCCTTGCGCGACGGCGACCTCCCCGCAGTGCGCGACCTCGTCGTAGCGGCCGGCATGTTCACGGCTGAGGAGGCGACCTTCCTCGACGACGTCCTCGCGCCGCTCATCGGACCCTCCGGGCAGGACGACGTCGACAGTGGGACCTGCCTCGTGGAGGAGGCAGGCGGACGGGCCACCGCCACCGATCCCGGGGATCCACTCGCTCCCGAAGCGCTGGCAGCGGTCGTCCTCTACCGGCCCGAGGAGGCCGCCGACCGCGTGTGGGACCTCACGATGATCGCCGTGCACCCGGCCTTGCAGGGCCGCGGCACGGGGCAGGCTCTGATGCGCCACGTGGAGGCCGACCTGTCCGGTCGGGGCGCGCGCATGCTCGCGGTCCGGACCTCCGGCACGGACCAGTACTCCGGCACCCGCGCGTTCTACGACCGGTGCGGTTACGACCGGGTCGCCCGGGTCCCGGAGTGGTGGGCCGACGGCGACGACCTCGTCCTGTTCACCAAACGGCTGGCTGCACCGGCACGCTGAGCGCGGCCCGGGCACCGGAGGCAGGCCGCCGACACCATGATCCTTCCCACCCGACGTCCTCTGCCCCTAGCGTCGGCACCGATCTACCCAGAGGACGACGGAAGGCGGACCCATGACCGGTACGACCACCCTCACGCGCGAGCGGTCAGACCTCATCGAGTCGTTGCGGCGGCACCGGAACTTCCTGCGCTTCACCGTCCGCGACCTCAGCGAGGAGCAAGCGCAGCGGCGGCCGACGGTCAGCGCGCTCAACCTCGCCGGGCTGATCAAACACGTCGCGGCCACCGAGGCAGGATGGGCGCGATTCGCCGAGGGCGGCGCTGAGGCGATGAACCGAAACTGGGGCCCGGATGCGTACACCCGTCACTGGCACATCGCGCCCGGGGAGACGCTGGTCGGGGTGCTGGCGGACTACGAGGAGGTGGCGCGGCACACCGATGACCTCATCGCCGCCCTGCCCGACCTGGACGCCGACCACGCACTCCCCGAGGCGCCGTGGTACGAACCCGGCGTCCGCTGGTCGGCCCGGCGAGTGTTCCTGCACATCATCGCCGAGACCGCTCAGCACGCCGGCCACGCCGACATCCTGCGGGAATCGATCGACGGGCAGAAGACGATGGGCTGACGCGCACTCCTCGAGGCGGACAGCTGTGTCGGTCCATCGTCCGAGTCCGTGACCCGCGGCGCGCTTCACGCTCGGCGAAGCGATCGCCTCGGCCGCTGCAAGGCCGGCACGCAGGCGTCGCCGGCATGCCGGCCGGCGAGGACCAGCGGGTGAAGGGCGTCCGTCCCCAGCCTCAGACTCCGTCGCAGCGCTGGTGCTGGCGGCAAAGAAGTACGCCCTGCCGGCCGACCGCGACTCCGGAGGGGAGCACCCATGTCATCACCGCGTTCACGGGTACCACCTGCTCGTCCTCCGCACGGTCGCCGGGAACCTAGCAGTGGTCGCCTCCACCGGCCGGTCGATTTTCGTGGTGGCTCCCCGTCGTGCCAGAGGTCGTCGGCAGCGGGCACGTCCGACGCAGCACCGCTCATCAGGAAGCCGACCGCCCCGGCGCCTCGTGATCGAGCGCGTGTGCGCGCCCGACCGGCGCCCCGACCAGGTCGGGGGTCGCAGGCGCGCCAGGAGGGAGGAAGCGATCGCCCACCAGCGCCATGACGGTGCGACCTGCGAGGACGGCCACACCGGCGGTCACGATCGCGCGG
>CADCTN010000234.1 GCA_902805535.1 uncultured Blastococcus sp.
TGACCGAGTGGAAGCAGTACCGCGAGCTGGACCCGGTCGCCTTCGGCAAGGTCGTGGCGCAGAAGCGCGTCCTGGACGGGCGCAACGCCCTGAGCCGCACGGCGTGGACCGCGGCCGGCTGGACCTACCGGGCCCTCGGCCGCAGGACCGACTGATGCGGAGCCGATGGGGACGCCGGCCCTCCGGAGGTCGAGGGCGGCGGTGGGAGCGTCCGCCGGCGTGGGCTGTGGTGGCCTTCGCTCTCTGCGTCGTCGGGTTCGCCGTCGCCGGGGTCCTGTGGTCGGCGCGGGACGGGGCGCAGCCGGCCGTTGCGGCTCCGCCTCTCCCGGAGGGGACCACTGTCTCCTCGGAACCAACGGGAGTGGCGGTGCAACGACCGGCGGACCGCCCCCTCCGAGTGCTCTTCATCGGTGACTCCTTGATGTGGGGGTCGTTCGCGAGCGACGAGAGCCTCACCTACCGGGCGCTCATCGAGGCAGCCCTGAGCGAAGGGGGACCCGTCGAACCGGTCCTCGTCGGAGGCCCTGGTGAGAGAGCCGCGGAGGCGACGGAGGACCTCGACGAGGTGACCGGGCCGATCGACCTGGTCTTCGTCGAGATCGGCGCCAACGACTCGGTCGCCATCACCCCCGCGGAGTTCGCCGCGGATTACGAGGCCCTCCTGGGTCGCGTCCGGCTTCTCGCGCCTGAGGCGGGTCTCGTGTGCGACGGGGTCTGGAACGGCCTGGAGCACGCCTCGGACCTGGACCGCGAACTGCGGCCGCTCTGTGCCAGGCACGACGGTGTGGTCGTCCCGCTCAGCGGCCTGTACATCGACGAGACCCTGCGCGGTCCGGAGGGCTCGGAGGTTCCGGGCGGTGGTGTGCGGGACCAGTTCCATCCCAACGACGCAGGCCACGCCGCCATCGCCGAGGCGATGCTCGAAGCTCTCGAGCTCTGACCGAAGCGCCGTCCCGCGCGGGCGCAACCCATAGGCGGGCTTCACCCGCTCAGGGGACTGCGCCAGTCACGTTCCGTGAACTACTTTCGTTCTGAACTTTCTGATCGTCCGCCCCGATGGAGCGTCACGCACGGGTCAACGTACAAGGGGGAACGTTTCTCGTGGGTGTCATTCGCAGGTCCGTCCTCGTCGCCGTCATCGCGCTGCTGGCCGGGGCCTCCTTCCTGGCCGGCGCCGGGGTGGCCGCCGCGGCGACGGGGGACGTGGGACAGCAAGGGCCTTCCTACAGCGGGGCCCCGCACGTCCCCACGTCGGACAAGCCGCAGAGCAAGCTCTGGTACGCGCAGGGCTCGTGGTGGGGCGTCATGTTCGACACCTCCTCCGCCGACTGGCACATCTTCCGGCTGGACCGGAGCACCCAGCAGTGGGTCGACACAGGAGTGCGGGTCGACGACCGCGCCGACACCCTGGCCGACGTCCTGTGGGACGGCAGCCACCTGTACGTCGCCTCGCACGTGGTCACGATCTCCAGCGACACCAGCGCCGTCGTCTCCCGGTCGAACAGCCCCGCCCGGCTCTACCGGTACAGCTACTCGGCGTCTCTCGGTTACACGCTGGACGCCGGCTTCCCGACCACCATCACGGACTACTCCAGCGAGTCGCTGACCATCGACAAGGACTCCACCGGCACGCTGTGGGCGACCTGGACGCAGGTCAGCGCGGCTGCCGACGGCTCCTACACGAGCCGGGTCCACGCCAACGCCACCTCCGGCGGCGACACCACCTGGGGCACCCCGTTCGTCCTCCCCGTGGCGGGCAGCACGGCCTCCCAGGACGACATCTCCTCGGTGGTGGCCTTCGGCCGGAGCCGGATCGGCATCCTCTGGAGCAATCAGCTCGACGGCACCGTCTACTGGGCTGTGCACGACGACGGTTCCCCGCGCGGTACGTGGCGCGTGAGCCCGGCGGTGCGGGGCGACCGTCAGGCCGACGACCACCTCAACATCAAGGCGGTACAGGCCGACACCTCGGGCCGGGTCTTCGCCGTCGTGAAGACCAGCATGGACGGATCGGCCACCGCCGTACCCGGCGATCCGCAGATCCGGCTGCTCAGCTTCAAGCCCGGCACCGGCGCGTGGTCGGCGACCACGGTCGGAACGCTCGCCGACTGCCACACCCGACCACTGCTGATGCTCGACGAGTCCCACCAGTCGGTGCACGTCTTCGCCACGGCACCCACCAGCGGCGGCTGCCCCTTCCCGGGCGCCCCGGGCACGATCTACCAGAAGAGCGCGCCGATGGCCGATCCGGTCTTCGCCGCCGGCCGCGGCACACCGGTGATCCGCGAGGCCGCCTCACCGCACATGAACGACGTCACCTCCACCAAGCAGAGCGTCACCGCGGCGAGCGGCCTGGTGGTCCTCGCGAGCAACAAGGCGACGCAGCGGTACTGGCACGCGGAGGTGCCTCTGGGCCCGGTCGCGGGTGTTCCCCCCACCGCGGCTTTCACCGCGTCCTCCGCGGGCGGGGCCGCTCCCCTGCCGGTGCAGTTCACCGACACCTCGACCGGCAGCCCGACGTCGTGGGCGTGGGACTTCGGTGACGGCACCACCGCCACCACGCAGAACCCGTCGCACACCTACACCAGGCCGGGCACCTACACCGTCGGGCTGGCCGCCACCAATGCCGGTGGGACCAGCACACCCGCCACCACCACCGTCACGGTGACCGCGGCCGCGACCGCGACCGGCGTCGTCACGGCGGGCGCCTCGACCACCGCGGGCGCCACGACGGCGGCCGCGGAAGTCACCCTGTCCCGGCCCGCCGGGGTGGTCGACGGCACCGTGCTGATCGCCCAGATCACCGCCGACGGCGCCCCGACGATGAGCACCGTGCCCGCCGGCTGGACCGCCGTACTCACCAGGCCCCTCGCCCTCGGCACCGGCGCCCGCGTCTTCGCCTACTCCCACGTGGTCACCGACGCAGCGGCCGGACCCGCCGCCTACACCTGGCAGTTGTCCGCACCGCTGAAGTGGGGCGCCGGCATGACCGCCTTCGCCGGCGTTGACCCGGTGACCCCCTTCGACAGCGCCACCAGCACCGCCGTCGACACCACCTACGCCGCGACGTCGCTGACGGTGGCCGGCCCCACCACCGTCAGCGACGGCGCGATGCTGGTCGGCGGGATCGGGCTGGACAACACCACCGCCGGCGTCACCGCCCCCTCCGCCTGGACCGAGGCGTGGGAGAGCACCGGCGCCCAGGTCGCCGAACTGACCCACCGCCAGACCGCCACCGCGGGCCCCACGCCGGCCCTCACCTGGAACCTCAGCCGGGCCACCGCCGCCGGTGGCTGGGCCCGGGCCCTGCGCCCCGTCCCCCAGGCCCCGACTGCGTCCTTCACCACCTCGCCGGCCAGCGGGGAGGCGCCGCTGGACGTCCAGTTCACCGACACCTCGACCGGAGGACCCACCGCGTGGGCGTGGGACTTCGGCGACGGCACCACCTCCACCGCGCAGAACCCGGCGCACACCTACACCCAGCCCGGCAGCTACGCCGTCACCCTCACCGCCACGAACGCGGTGGGCACCGGCACGCCGGCCACCCGGACGGTCACCGCGACCGCTCCCCCGCCGGTCACCCGGGAGGTCAGCGCGGGAGCAGCGACGACCGCCGTCAGCACGTCCGCCACGACGGCGGTGACGGTCGGCCGGCCGGCCGGGCTGGCGACCGGTGACGTGCTCCTCGCCACCATCACCGCCGACAACGCCCCGACCATGGGCAGCGCGCCCGCCGGGTGGGCTCCGGTCCTCTCCGCCCCGGTCTCCATCGGCGGCGGAGCCCGGGTGTTCGTCTACTCCCACGTGGTCGCCGACGTGGCCGCGGAGGCCATGTCCTACACCTGGCGGCTGTCCGCGGCCCAGAAGTGGGGCGCGGTCCTGGGCAGCTTCCGCGGCGTCGACACCACGGCCGTGTTCGACACGGCGGCGACCACCGCCGTCGACAAGTCCTTCGCCGTCAACACCCTCACCGTGCCCGGCGTCACCACCGTCACTCCCGGCGCGATGATCGTGAGCGGCGTGGGCCTGGACAGCTCCGCCGCCGGCCTGACGGCCCCGACCGGCTGGACCGAGGTGGCCGAGAGCAGCGGCGCACAGGCCGTCTCCCTGGGCCACAAGGCGATGCCCACCGCCGGCGACGGGGGCAACGCCACCTGGACCCTGCCCAAGAAGACCGCCTCCGGCGGCTGGATGATCGCTCTGCGGCCTGCCGCCGGGTCGGCCGGCCCCGGCCCCACCGACCCGGCCCCCGTGGCACCGACGTCGTCGTTCACGACGTCGGTGACGAGTGGTCAGGCCCCGCTGCCGGTGCAGTTCACCGACACTTCCACGGGAGCTCCCACGTCGTGGGCGTGGAACTTCGGTGACGGCGCCACGGCGACGACGCAGCACCCCTCGCACACCTACACCGCGGCCGGCACCTACACGGTGACACTGACCGCCGGCAACGCAGCGGGCGCCGGCACCCCGGTCAGCAGGACGATCACGGTGACGGCCGACGCGCCGCCCCGCGCGGGCGCCGTCACCGCGGGGCAGTCCGCGACGGCGTCGTCCACGACCGCCACCACCGCGGTGGCCGTGGGACGTCCCGCCGGGGTGCGCTCCGGTGACGTGCTGGTCGCGCAGATCACGGCGGACGGGGCGCCGGCCATGGGCGCCGTCCCGAGCGGGTGGTCGCCGGTGCTCACGGGTCCCCTGGCGATCGGCTCCGGCGCCCGCGTCTTCGTCTACCACCACATCATCACGGATGTGGCCACGGAGCCCGCCAGCTACCGGTGGGACCTCTCGGCGGGGCAGAAGTGGAATGCGGTGATGACCGCGTTCTCCGGGGTCGACACCGCGAATCCCTTCGACAGCTCCCCCAGCGGAACGGTGGACACCACTTACCGGACGGCAAGCCTCACCGTTCCCGGCGTCACGACCGTGACGGCGGGGGCGATGGTCATCGGCGGCGTCGGCCTGGACAGCTCGGCAGCAGGCGTCACCGCGCCCTCGGGCTGGACGGAGTCGGGCGAGAGCAGCGGCGCGCAGACAGCTGAGCTGGCCCACCGATCCATGAGCGCCGCCGGTGCGTCCGGTGACGCGACGTGGACCCTGCCCAAGGCGACCGCGTCCGCGGGCTGGCTGCGGGCACTGCGGCCGGCTGTCTGAAGCCCACCCGGGACCACCGCCGCGGGTTCACCGGACCGCCGTACGCACCGTGTCGTGACCCCAGGTGCGGCCAGCAGGTCGGCGCATCGCTGACGGCCCCGCCGGCCGTCGCCACAGCAACCACGTCGTGAGGGCACCACGGCGGAGGAGTCCGCTATCGGGTGCTGCGGCGCGCGGCGGGGTCGGGGGCGGGATCGCCCGCCCTCCCCGTGTCGACCTCGTCGACGCGACCGACGACGACGGACGACACGTCGTCTCGGCACGGTCGCGTCCGATCAGGTCCTGCGCGGGCCATGCGTCCCGGTGTGGTCGAGTGTCGAGGGGACTGCCGATCGCTCCGGGCCCCCGGCGCCCGGACCTGTGCTCTCCGATGTCCTCGTCCGAGCCGTCGCACGGCCGACGACGCCGTGAAGACGGCCGGGCTCAGCCGTCCCCCAGAGACCTGCCCTGTGCCGCGTGGCGCGGACCTGGATGGGGAGGGTCGCCGGACACGGCGGGTCAAGCCGAGCCCGCCGGAACGTGCACCTTTCGTCGTCGTGCTCGCCGCCGCGGGAGCGTCTCCAGAAGCTTGCCGACGTCGATGACCGCATCTGATCGGCGACCGAGACGCTTCATCAGGCGCTGATCGAGGCGGAGTTGACCGCAGTGATCGGCGCCGGCCGCATGAGCGCACCGATGCCCGCACCGCCCAGCGCAACGGGCACCGGTCGCGCACGCTGACCACCACGGCCGGGGATCTGGAGCTGCGGATCCCGAAGCTGCGAGGCGTCTCGACGCGGAAGGTCGACGACCTGGTCAAGGCACCGGGTGCCGACACCGGCATCTCCAAGTCCGAGGTCTCCCGGATCTGCACCGACTCCGACGAGGAGGTGGCCGCCTTCCGCGACCGCTCGCTGGCCGAGACCGCGTTGCCCTACGTCTTCCTCGATGCCACCTACTGCACGGCCCGGGTCAACCGGCGGGTGGTGGCGCGGCCGGCGCTGATGGCGTCATGGTCCAACCCGTAGAAGACCCCGCGAACCGGACCGAGCTACACCAACGGGCGGGACGTCCCCCAGGGTCCGAGACGTCAGAGACGTCAGAGACGCACCTCAGCTGTCAGAAGGCGGAGCGGATCAGTACGCGCCGCGAGAGCGGATGACCGCCGATGCCGTCTTCCAGAGGATCAGCAGGTCCAGCGCGAGCGTCCAGTTCTCCACGTAGCGCAGGTCCAAGCGCACGGACTCGTCCCACGAGAGGTCGCTCCGCCCCGAGACCTGCCACAGCCCGGTGAGACCCGGCTTGACCAGCAGGCGCCGGCTGACCGACGAGTCGTACCGGGCCACCTCGCCCGGAAGCGGCGGCCGAGGACCCACGAGGGACATCGACCCACCGAGCACGTTCAGCAACTGGGGAAGCTCGTCGAGCGAGAGCCGGCGCAGCCAGCGACCCACGGGAGTGACCCGCGGGTCGTGACGCAGCTTGAAGAGCAGACCGTCGGACACGTTGTCCCCGCGCAGTGCATCCAGCTGCTGGTCGGCGTCCACGACCATGCTGCGGAACTTGAGCATGGTGAACGAGCGGCCGTGTATCCCCACCCGCTCCTGCCGGTAGAGGGCCGGTCCGTTGCTGGACATGCGGACCGCGAGCGCGAGGGTCACCAGGAGCGGGCTGAGCGCGAGGAGTGCCAGCGCCGCCAGGGAACGGTCCACCGCGCCCTTCACCACCCGACGCCAGCCCTCGAAGCGAGGCTGCTCGACCGACAGCAGCGGCAGCCCCTCGAAGGGGCGGATGTGCAGGCGCGGGCCGGCCACCTCGATGAGCCCCGGTGCCACGAGCAGTTCGACGCCGGTTCCTTCCAGCTCCCAGGACAGCCTGCGGAGATAGTGGGCTGCGGTCTCGCTGGCCGATGTGACGGCGATCGTGTCCGCGTCCATCTCAGCGGCGAGGGCGAGCACGTCCTCCAGCCCGCCGACGGGCATGTCGGTCGCCTCGGCGACGCGGGTCCTGTCCCCGGGCGTCACGCACAGAGCGACCACGTGCAGCCCGGCGAAGTGCTGCCGGTCCAGGCGCGCAGCCAGCTCGAGGGCGGCGCCGCCCCGGCCCACGACCACGACGCGCTTGGTGCACCGACCCGTGGCCCGGAGCCGGCGCAGCACGACACGGGCTGCGTAGCGACCGAGCAGCGTGGCCAGCGTGAGAGCAGGCACCCCCACGACGACGAGAGCGCGGCTGAGGTCGAGGTCTGCCGCGTAGGAGACGAACCCGGCGAAGGCCAGCAGGAGGAAGCCGGCGCGCCCGACCTGTCGGTACTCGTCGCTGCCTGTTCCGAACACCGGTTCGGCGTAGGCACCGGACGCGCCCAGCGTCAGCGGCCAGAGCGCGGAGAGGGAGACGCAGGCCCAGAAGAGCGTGTCGGCACCGGGCGGGGTCACACCTCGGGTCAGCAGGACCAGGACGCCGGCGAACGCAGCGAGGACGACCTCGGCGAGCACCAGAGCAACTCGGTAACCGCGGACCCAGGCCGGTGTCGTCCGAGGAGAGGGTCGAGAGACGACCGTCGCCGCCTCCCACGGCGTGCGCGGTCCTGGCAGGACCCGCAGTCGTTCGATTGCGCCCCCGCTGTGTTCCAGCAGCACTGTGCCCCCCGGTGCCCGCATGACGCGCTGTAGCGGACGCGTGTGATCGCGCGGTGTCCCGAGCCAGGGATCACCGCAATTACCTGCAAGAACCTTCACAGGCGCAGGGACCCGGGGTCAACACGCACAGTGAGCATTCACCCGTTGGGGCCCCTCGGTCCGCGGACGACCCGTCCCTGGGGAGACCCTGTCCAGGGCCCTCGACTCGACTCCGCTCCCGGCTCGGACCACCCCATCCGCTGCGCGGGTCCGGTCGGGCGCTGATGTGCATCAGGGCGGATGCCGGCATCCCTCAGCTGCGGGGGTGGACCTCGTTCTGCGCGGCCTCGAGCCCGCTGACCAGGAGCGCCGCCGCGGCGTCCGCGGCCTCGCCGATGAGGAGGTCGAGCTCCTTGCGCTCCACCGCGGAGAAGTCCTTCAGGACGAAATCCGCGGGGTCCTGCCGACCAGGCGGGCGGCCGATGCCGACGCGGACGCGGAGGTAGTCCTTCGTGCCGGTCGACCGGGAGACGGAGCGCAGGCCGTTGTGCCCGCCCTCGCCGCCACCGCGCTTGAGCCGGACGGTCGCGAACGGCAGGTCGAGCTCGTCGTGCACGACGACGAGGTCCTCGACCGGGAGGTGGTGGTAGTCCAGCAGCCCGCGGACGGGTCCACCGGACTCGTTCATGTAGGTGAGCGGGCGGGCCAGCACGACCCGCCGGCCGGCCAGCCGACCCTCGCCGGCCAGCGCCCGGGAGCGCGCACCCTTCCCGGGCGAGAGACGGATGCCGGCCCGGTCGGCCAGCTCGTCGAGCACCATCGCGCCGACGTTGTGCCGGTTGCCGGCGTATCCCGGGCCGGGGTTCCCGAGTCCCACGAGGAGGAAGGGCCCCTCGGAGGCGCGCGGAACGGGGGCGCCGGCAGTGCCGGCGCCCCCGCGGGTCGAGCTCTCGGTCAGCGGATACCGCTCAGGACTCGGAGTCCGGGCCGGTCCCGGCCTCGGACGGGACGGCGCCCTCGGCCGCCTCGGTCTCCTCGGCCTTCGCCTCGTCGGACTCCTCGCGCTCGATGCCGGCCTCGGCCTCGGCCTCTTCCAGCTCGGCCTCGAGCTGCTCGGCCGTGGGCGCACCGAGGAAGCCGATGACCAGCGCCTCGGCGTCGGTGATCAGGCTCGATCCCGCGGGCAGGACCAGGTCCCCGGCGGTGATGTTCTGGCCGGCGGAGCGGCCGGCGACGTCGACCTCGATGCTGTCGGGCAGCTTGGTGGCGTCGGCCTCGATCGAGACGGTGCTGAGCTGGTGGTTCGGGATCGTGTCGGGAGCGACCTCGCCGACGATGACGATCGGGACCTCGACGGTGGTCTTCTCGCCACGGCGGACCAGCAGCAGGTCGACGTGCTCGTGGGTGCGCTTGAGCGGGTCGCGCTGCACGGCCTTGGTCAGGGCCAGCTGCTCGGTGCCCTCGAGCACGATGGTGAGCAGGGCGTTGGTGCCGCCGTTGCGCAGCGCCGCGGCGAACTCGCGGGCCGGCAGCGAGAGGTGGACGACGTCCTGGCCGTGCCCGTAGAGGACGGCGGGTACGCGACCTTCGCGGCGGGTGCGGCGGGCGCTGCCCTTGCCGAACTCGGTGCGGGTCTGGGCTTCGAGGCGGAAGTCGGCCACGGTGATGTGCTCCTCAGGAGGTGGATCGGGTCTGCGGGCCGGCGCACGAGCGCGGCACACCCCTGAGGGCGAACGCACGTCGATCACGGAGCAGGCATGCTCCCTCGCCGGGCAACCATGCCAATGTACCCGGGCTCGCGCCGAGCGCCGCGGCCAGGTGACTCCCGAGCACGGTGCCTCGGTCCCCCAGAGGGCCTCCGGCGGGCCCGATCCCCTAGCTCGCGCCGTCGAAGAGGCTCGTGACGGAGCCGTCCTCGAAGACCTCCTTGATGGCCCGGGCCAGCAGTGGGGCGATCGAGAGGACGGTCAGCTTGTCGAAGTGGCGCGCAGGCTCGATGGGCAGCGTGTTGGTGATGATGACCTCGCTGACCTTGCTGTTCTTGAGGCGGTCGACGGCCGGACCGGACAGCACCCCGTGGGTGGCGGTGACGATGACGTCGGCGGCGCCGGCCTCGAAGAGGGTCTCGGCCGCCTTCACGATCGTGCCGCCGGTGTCGATCATGTCGTCGACCAGGATGCAGACCCGGCCCTCGACCTCGCCGACGACCCGGTTGGCCTTGACCTCGTTGGGCTTGAGGGGGTCGCGGGTCTTGTGGATGAAGGCCAGCGGGACCCCGCCGAGCTTGTCGGTCCACCGCTCGGCGACGCGGACGCGGCCGGAGTCCGGGGACACGACGGTGATGTCCCGGCCACCCCAGCGGGAGCAGACCTGGTCGACGAGCAGGTCCAGGGCGAAGAGGTGGTCGACGGGGCCGTCGAAGAAGCCCTGGATCTGCGCGGTGTGCAGGTCGACGGTCATCAGCCGGTCCGCGCCGGCGGTCTTGAACATGTCGGCCACCAGGCGGGCCGAGATCGGCTCGCGGCCGCGGTGCTTCTTGTCCTGCCGGGCGTAGGGGAAGAACGGCGCCACGACGGTGATCCGCTTGGCCGACGCGCGCTTGAGCGCGTCGACCATGATCAGCTGCTCCATGAGCCAGGTGTTGATCGGCGCCGTGTGGCTCTGCACGACGAAGGCGTCGCAGCCGCGGACGGACTCCTCGAAGCGCACGAAGAGCTCGCCGTTGGCGAACTCGTAGGCCGCCGTCGGCGTGGGGGTCACCCCGAGGTGCCCGGCGATCTCGGTGGCCAACTCCGGGTATGCCCGTCCGGAGAAGAGCATCAGGCTCTTGCTGTTCGCCTGCCGGATCGCGCTCATCGGCTCTGCTGTCCCTACTGGTCGGAGTCTGCCCCGGAGGCGTCGGACCGGCCCCCGGCAGGCGCCTCCGCCCGGCTCTCCGCCGCTTCTGCGGCGTCGGCCGCGGGAGATCCCGGGCGGCGACGGCGCACCCAGCCTCCCACATTCCGCTGAGGCGCCCGCGCGACGGCCATGGCACCGGGAGGGACGTCGGAGGTGATGACCGACCCGGCGGCGGTGTAGGCGCCGTCCCCCACCGTGACCGGCGCCACGAGCATGGTGTCGGAGCCGACGCGCACGTGGTCGCCGATGGTGGTGTGGTGCTTGGCCACGCCGTCGTAGTTCACGAACACGGTGGCCGCGCCGATGTTGGCGCCGCGGCCGATGGTGGCGTCGCCGACGTAGGACAGGTGCGGCACCTTGGAACCCTCGCCGACCTGGGCGTTCTTCGTCTCCACGAAGGCCCCCACCTTGGCGCCCCGCGCCAGCCGCGTGCCGGGCCGCAGGTAGCTGAACGGACCGACCGAGGCCTCCGGCCCGATCTCCGCGCCCAGGCAGTGGGAACGGACGACCGACGCCCCGGCGCCCACGGCGCTGTCGAGCAGCGTCGTGTCCGGGCCGACCACCGCGCCGGACTCGACCGTCGTCGTGCCGCGCAGCTGGGTGCCCGGCTCCAGGAGGGCGTCGGCACCGACGGCGCAGGTGACGTCGACCCAGGTGGTCCGCGGATCCACGACGGTGACCCCGGCGCGCATCAGCGCGTCGAGGACGCGGTCGTTGAGGGTGCGCCGGCGGGCGGCGAGCTCTGCCCGGTCGTTGCAGCCGAGGACGTCGTCGGGGTCCTCGGCCCGGACGGCGGCGGTGGGGGCACCGCCGGCGACGAGCGGCTCGAGGGCGTCGGTCAGGTACTGCTCGCCCTGCGCGTTCGACGCCCCGATGCCGGCCAGGACGCGGCGCAGGGTGGCGGCGTTGGCGACGTAGACACCGGCGTTGACCTCGCGGATGGCCCGCTGCTCGTCGCTGGCGTCCCGCTCCTCCACGATCGCCCGCGGGGCGCCGTGGTCGTCACGGACGATCCGCCCCAGCCCCGTGGGGTCGTCGACCTCGGCGGTCAGCACGGTGAAGACGCTGCCCGCCGCGGCGTGCGCGGCCACGAGGGTGCCGAGGGTCTCGCTGGTCAGCAGGGGCGAGTCGCCGTTGACGACGAGGACCGCGCCCTCGAGGTCGGGCACCGCGGCGAGCGCCGTCGCGGCCGCGTGCCCCGAACCCAGCTGCTGCTCCTGCACGACCGTCAGCGCCCCGGGGGCGGTCTCGGCGAGATGGGCCTGGACCTGGTCGCGGCCGGACCCGACGACGACGACCGTCGTGGCCGCACCCAGCGGAGCCGCCGCGGCCAGCACGTGGCCCAGCAGGCTGCGCCCACCCAGCGTGTGCAGGACCTTGGGGGTGGAGGACCGCATCCGCGTCCCCTGCCCGGCGGCCAGGACGACGACGGCGGCGACCGCCGGTGGTGCGTCGACGGACGTCTCCTGCGCGATCACGGATCTCCTCAGACGGGCGGCACGTTGCGCTGGGGGACTCGGACTCGAACCGAGACTGCACGGCACCAAAGGCCGGCGGGCTGCCGATTACCCCATCCCCCACTCGCGGTACGGCCGATCCCGCCCGCGCGGATGCCGCGGACACCGGCACCCGGGCTGAGCCTAGGGCCCGGCAGGCGCTCCGGGCACTCATGGCCCGGGCGGCCGAGTCGCCGGGCTTCCTACGGTCCCGTAGATTACGGGCACGCAGCCGCGGCAGCCGACGGTTCCCCACCGCGCCCGTGGCCGGATCTCACCGCTCAGGAGTTCATTTGTCCGCTCCCGCTCTCACCCGGCCCACGGCACCTCCGCTCGCCGAACCCCATGCCGGGTTGCCCGCCACCGCCATCGGCAGGCACAAGAGCACGCTCGAGATCATCACGCTCTACGTGATCGTGGTCGTCCCGTTCCTCGCCCTCGGCGCCGTCGTCCCCGCCGTCTGGGGCTGGGGGTTGTCCTGGCTCGACGTCGGCCTGGCCGTGGGCTTCTACTACCTCAGCCTCCTCGGCGTGACCGTGGGCTTCCACCGCCACTTCACGCACGGCTCGTTCAAGGCCAAGCGGCCGCTCCGGCTGGCCCTGGCGGCGGCCGGGTCGATGGCGATCCAGGGGCCGGTCATCCAGTGGGTCGCCGACCACCGGCGCCACCACGCCTTCTCCGACCGGGCCGGTGACCCGCACTCGCCGTGGCGCTACGGCACCGACCTGCGGTCGCTGCTCAAGGGCATGTTCCACGCGCACCTGGGCTGGCTGTTCGACCGGCGCAAGACCAACCAGGAGCGCTACGCCCCGGACCTGCTCAAGGACAGCGCGCTGCGCACCACGAGCAAGCTGTTCGTGGTGTGGGCCTTCCTGAGCCTCGCCCTGCCCGCCGTGATCGGCGGCCTGGTGACCGGCTCCTGGGCCGGTGCCTGGTCGGCGTTCTTCTGGGCCGGTCTGGTGCGCGTCGCCGTGCTGCACCACGTCTCGTGGTCGATCAACTCCGTCTGCCACGTCGTCGGCAACCGGCCCTTCGTGTCCCCCGGCCGCGACCGCGCCACGAACTTCTGGCCGCTGGCGATCCTGAGCGCCGGCGAGTCCTGGCACAACCTGCACCACGCCGACCCGACCTGCGCGCGGCACGGCGTCCTGCGCGGCCAGATCGACATCAGCGCCCGGACCATCTGGGTGTTCGAGAAGCTCGGCTGGGCACGTGAGGTCAGGTGGCCCGACCCGGTGCGGCTCGCGGCCAAGCGCCGTGACGCGGTCCCGGCTCGGGTGTCCGCCGCGGCGTCGACCTGATCGAGGACCCCCTCCCGGGCACGAAGGCGCGGGTGAGCGGCGGTCCGGCGCGTCCGCGGGTGCGCATGACCGGCGTGCAGCGACGCCGCCAGCTGCTCGACATCGGGCGGGAGCTCTTCGCCCAGCGCGGCTTCGAGGCGACGTCGGTCGAGGAACTCGCCGCCCGCGCCGACGTGAGCAAGCCCGTCGTCTACGAGCACTTCGGCGGCAAGGAAGGCCTCTACCAGGCGGTGGTGGAGCGGGAGATGCAGGCACTCCTCGCCCGCTTCGCCTCCGCGCTCGCCACGCCAGGTCCGCCGCGCGAGATGCTGGAGAGCGCCGCGCTGGTCCTCCTGGACTACATCGAGGAGGAGACCGACGGCTTCCGCGTGCTGACCCGGGACGCCCCCGGCAGCGGCGGCAGCACGTCCTTCTCCTCCCTGATCGGCGAGGTGGCGCGGAAGGTCGAGCACATCCTCGCCCGGGAGTTCGCCGCCCGCGGGTACGACCCGCGACTGGCGCAGCTCTACAGCCAGGCCCTGGTCGGCATGGTCGCGCTGGTCGGTCAGTGGTGGCTGGACAACCGGACCATCGACAAGCACCGGGTCGCCGCGCACCTGGTCAACCTGTCCTACAACGGCCTGGCACACCTGCACCCGCAGCCGCACCTGAGCCGCGAGGCACCGCCCGCCGCCGGCTGAGAATCAGCTCAGCTCGCGAGCCGGGCACCGGGCACCGGCCCGTGCACGGTCGCGACCGTGCGGAACACTCCGGTCCCGGCCAGCTCCGCGGCCATCCGGGAGGCGTGCCGCTCGTCGTCGGCCAGCGCCGCCACGGTGGGGCCCGACCCGCTCACCAGCGCGGCGACGGCACCGGCTTCGGTCGCCGCCCGGAGGGCTCGGCCGAGGCCGGGTCGCAGTGCCAGGGCCGGCGCCTGCAGGTCGTTGGACATCGCCGCCGCGAGCGCGGCGGGTGGACCGCTGCGCAGCGCCGCCAGCACCGGGTCGGCGGCCGCCGGATCGGCGCCGCCGGGCACCTGACCCGCGGCCCGCAGCCGGTCCAGCTCGCCGTAGACGGCGGGGGTCGACAACCCCTCCCCCGCGATGCCCAGGACCCAGTCCGTGCGGGTGCCCGCGAGCACGGGCGTCACCTGCTCACCGCGGCCCGCGCCGAGGGCGACCCCGCCGACCAGGCTGAACGGCACGTCACTGCCCAGCTGGGCGGCCAGGGCCAGGAGGTCCGCACGGCTCGCGCCGGTGCCCCACAGGGCGTCGAGGGCGACGAGTGCGGCCGCTGCGTCGGCGCTGCCCCCCGCGAGCCCGGCCGCCGCCGGGATCGACTTGTCGATCGCGAGGGTCGCGTCGGGGGACACCCCGGCGGACACCGCGAGGAGCTCGGCGGCCCGCCAGACCAGGTTGCGGCGGTCGGTCGGCACCAGGTCGGCACCCCGGCCCCCCGTGCCCTCGCCCGTGACGGTCAGGGTCAGCCCGTCCCCGGGTGCGGCCGTGACCGTGTCGAGCAGCGACACGGCGAGGTACACCGTGCGCAGCTCGTGGAAGCCGTCCTGGCGGAGCGGGCCGACCGCCAGGTGCACGTTGACCTTGGCGGGCGCCCGGGCGACGACGGTGCTCACGCGTCCACCGGATCGGTGGCGGCCAGGCGGGCGAAGTCGCTCACCGAGAGCTGCTCGCCGCGCAGGGCCGGGTCGATGCCGGCCGCGCGCAGCCGCGCCTCGGCCGCCGCGGGGCTGCCGGCCCACCGGGCGAGCGCGGCACGCAGGCTCTTGCGGCGCATGGCGAAGGCGGCGTCCACGGCCGCGAAGGTGGCCAGCCGGTCGCCGGGCGGCGGCGGGCGGCGGACGAGCGCCACCAGTCCCGAGTCGACGTTCGGCTCGGGCCAGAAGACCTTGCGGCCGACCGAGCCGGCACGGCGGACCTCGCCGTACCAGGCGGCCTTCGCCGACGGCACACCGTAGGCGGAACCGCCCGGGGGCGCCGCCAGCCGCTCGGCAACCTCGGCCTGCACGAGGATCAGTGCCCGGTCGAGCGTGGGCAGCAGCTCGAGCAGGTTCAGCAGCACCGGCACGGCGACGTTGTAGGGCAGATTGGCCACCAGCGCGGTCGGCGGTGGACCGGGCAGCTCCTGGATGCGGAGCGCGTCCGCCGTCACCACGGTCAGGCGGTCGGCCAGGTCGGGACGACGGTCGGCGACCGTGTGCGGCAGCAGGTCGGCCAGCCGGGGGTCGATCTCGACCGCGACGACCGACGCCGCGGCCGGCAGCAACCCGAGGGTCAGGGAGCCGAGCCCGGGGCCGACCTCCAGGACGACGTCGTCCGAGCGCACGCCGGAGGTCCGCACGATCCGCCGGATCGTGTTCGCGTCGTGCAGGAAGTTCTGCCCGAGCGTCTTCGTGGGACGCAGGTCGAGCCGCTGGGCCAGCTCGCGGATGACCGCAGGGCCCAGCAGCCCGTCCGGCGTCTGTGACGGAGTACTCAGCTGGGGCCGATCAGAGGTGGCGGCCGCAGTGCGGCCACTGGCCGGCCCCTGCCTTGTTGTAGAGCAGCTGCGCCCGGTAGGTCTGCTCGTCGGGCGTGGCCTGGGAGGGCAGGCCCGTCCCGCCGACGGCCTGCCACGTCGCGACGGAGAACTGGTACAGGCCGTGGTAGCGGCCGGTGCCGCTCACCGCGGTCGCCCGCCCGCCGGACTCGCACTGCGCCAGCGCGGCCCAGTCGAGCCCGTCCGCGGTCGGGGAGTTGGCCGGCCGCGGCTTGGCGCCCACGGTGACCAGCTCGGGGACGGGCTGGCGGCTGACGGTGGTGCGCACGGCCTCACGGGCGGTCTCGACGCCGTCGACGACGGTGATCCGGACCGTGGCCACCTGCTCGCCGGGCACGCCGGGCTGGGTGACCGTCTTCTCACCCTCGAGGACCTCCGGGTCGGCGGTCTCCACCGTCTCGTGCGGCAGCTCCGTGGTCTCGTCGACCTCGGTGACCTGCACGCGGAAGACCTGTAGCCGCATGCGGCTCAGCAGAGTCTGACCGAGGTGGAGGCTGGTGCGGTCGGTCCCGCTGAGCGCGATGCCCTGCTCGGCCAGCAGGTCACCGGCGGTGGCGGCCGTGGTGGTGACGACGCGCTCCTGACCGTCACTCACCAGGACGACGTCCTTGGGCGTGGTGATCGTGAGCTGCATGCCGCGGAGCGGGAGCCGCTCGCTGCGGCTGGCCGACAGGACCAGGCCGTCTGCGCGGTACCCGAGCTGGGCCAGCGCCTCGTCGACCGAGAGCGCGGTGACGTACACCTCGCGGGAGACGCCGTCGACGGTGAGCTCGAGCGGGCGGGCGCGGTTGAGGACCACGGTGTCGCCGTCGGCGATCCGCTGCACGGCAGAAGGCAGCAGCACGTCGTGCGCGGCGGGCTCGAGGCCCTCCTCCTCCAGGACCTCCGCCACCGTGCCGGCGTAGGTGCCGACGGTGCGGGCCTGGCCGTCGACGGTGAGCGTCACGGACTTCTGGGCGACGAGGTAGGCGAGCGTGCCGCCGATCAGTCCCAGGAGGACGAGGGCGAACAGGCTGAGCTGGAGCGAGCGGCGCACAAACACTTCCACGGGGGTCACGGGACCCGGGCAGGAGTTCAGGCCGGCATCCGGACGGGAGCGGTGCGCCCAGCCGGTGATCGCCGCCCAGGTCGAACTCCACCCCGGCTGTCGGTCACGACACGATAACGAACACGGTGCGTGTGGCAATGCTGCACACGAAGTACAGCAGAGGGATTCACGTGCTCCGCGTGGGCTCGCCGACACCCTCCGTGACGAACGGGGCGCAAGATGCGGGTGACCAGCCCGCGTGACCGCTCAGTGACCCGTGAGCAAGTCCACAGCCCGCTAAAGGGCCGATTCGGGTCGGCGACCGCGGTGGTCAGCCGGTGAGCGCCCGCGCGTCGGAGCGCACCGGCCGCAGCCAGGTCAGCAGGAAGCCGGCCACCGCGAGCCCCGCCGCGAGCGCCGAGAAGCCGCCGGCGACCAGCACCACGGGGAGGAAGTCGAACCCCTGGGTGACCCGGTCGGGGTCGATGCCGGCCCGCAACAGCAGCGTGCCCAGCGGCAGCAGTGCCAGCACGGTGGTGGCCGCGGTGACCAGGTGGGCGGTCCAGGTGCGCAACGCCTCGTCCACGGGGACGTCGGCGCCCTGCTCCGGGAGCGGGCGCACGACCACCCGCAGGAGGGCGGTCTCGGCGAGCACCCAGGCGGCGAGGGGCGCAGCCAGCGCGGCCACTGCCACCGCGTCGGACAGCTCGCCGGCGCGCCACTGGGGCACGGTCGCGAGGACCTGGGCGGCGACGGCGACCCGCATCGTCCACACCAGCCCCCCGGAGATCAGCTCCCCGAGCCGCGGGCGCCGGGGCGGGGACGACAGCTTCCAGCGGGCCCGCGGGCGGGTGGCCTCGGCGACGAGGACACCGGCGATCAGGCCGACCAGCAGGATCGGCACCCAGAGGAAGACCGACGCCTCGGCGAGCACGACGACGCTCACGACGATCCCGGCGACGCCGAGCAGGAGGCCGAGCACCCGGACGCGTCGGCCGTACTGCGCCGCCCGGAACAGCGCCTGCGCGCCCGCCGGGGTCGGCTCGACCAGCTCCACGCCGCCGGCGGCGACGGCACGGCGGCCCGCTGCCAGCCACCAGGCCCGGGCCAGCAGGACGCCAGGGACCAGCACGGCGATGAAGAGGAGTACGGCGATGAGGCGGCCCACGTCACCAGTGTCCCCCGGTTCGGGCGGCGTGGGGGCGTCGAGTTACCCGGACTCACCCCACGGACCGAAGACGCGCTCCCCCGTGGCCGTCAGCCGCGCGCAGAGCTCGGCGAGTTCGGTGCCCGTGACCTCGGCCAGCGCCCGGACGGTGTGCGGCACCAGCCGGGAGGCGTTGGGCCGGCCGCGGTGCGGCATCGGCGTCAGGAACGGCGAGTCGGTCTCCACGAGCAGCTGGTCGACCGGGGTGATCGCCGCGGCCTCCCGCAGGTAGCCGGCGTTGCCGAAGGTGAGGGTGCCGGCGAAGGACAGGACGAAGCCCCGGTCGACGCAGGCCTTCGCGAAGCCGGCGTCCCCGGAGAAGCAGTGGAGGACGGTGCGCTCGGGTGCGCCCGCGTCGTCGAGGACCCGCAGGATCTCCTCGTGCGCGTCCCGGTCGTGGATGACCAGCGCGCGGCCGTGCCGCTTCGCGATCTCGATGTGCGCCCGGAAGGACGCCTCCTGCGCGGCCCAGCCCTCCGGGCCGGTGCGGTAGCGGTCCAGGCCGGTCTCCCCCACTGCCCGCACGCGCGGCAGCGCGGCCAGCCGGTCGATCTCGGCCAGCGCGTCATCGTCCGCGCGGCCCTCGCCGGCCTCGTTGGGATGGATCGCGACCGCGGCGAGGACGCTCGGGTGCCGGGTGGCCAGGTCGGCCGACCAGCGGGACGACGCGACGGTGACGCCGACCTGCACCAGCCGCGTCACGTTGACCGCGGCCGCCGCGGCGATCTCGGCGTCGACGTCCTCCTCCGACGCCCACTGGCCGTGCTCGTCCCCGGCCGGCCGCTCCCCCAGGACGATGTCCAGGTGCGTGTGGCTGTCCAGCACCGGCGACGGCAGCGGCTCGGGCGACGGCGGCGGCTCGCCCCGCCGGTTGGCGCGGCTGTTCGCCGACCGGCTCACTCGCCGTCCTCGAGCCGGCGCATCTCCTCCTCGACGACCGACTCGTCGAGCTTGGTGAAGATCGGCTTCGGCGGCGCCAGCGGCGTGCCGTGCGGGGCCAGGGGCGTCGACGCCCAGACCGCCTGGCCCTGGTCGTACGGGCCCGTGATGATCGGGTACGGCGAGCCGTCGTCGAGGTCGGTGACCTCGTGGATCTCCGGCGCGACCGACCAGACGCCGGTCCCGCCGAGCAGCTCGTGCACCTGCTGCGCGGAGTGCGGGAGGAAGGGCGTCAGCAGCGCGTTGCAGTCCTTGATCGCCTGCAGGGCGGTGTGCAGGACCGTGTCGCGGCGGGCCGGGTCCTCCTTGAGCTTCCACGGCGCCTGGTCCGACAGGTACTTGTTCGCCTCGGAGACCACCCGCATCGCCTCGCCGATCGCGGCCTTCTGCCGGTTGCGCGAGAGCAGGTCGCCGATCGGGGCGAAGGCGCCCGAGGTGGTGGCCAGCAGGGCGCGGTCGTCGTCGGTGAGGTCGCCCGGCGTGGGGACCGCGCCGACGTTCTTCGCCGCCATCGACACCGACCGGTTGACCAGGTTGCCCCAGCCGGCGACCAGCTCGTCGTTGTTGCGGCGCCGGAACTCCGTCCAGGTGAAGTCGGTGTCCTGGTTCTCCGGGCCGGCGACGGCGATGAAGTAGCGCAGCGCGTCGGCGTCGTAGCGGGCGAGGAAGTCGCGCACGTAGATGACGACCTGGCGGCTGCTGGAGAACTTCCGCCCCTCCATGGTGAGGAACTCGCTGGAGACGACCTCGGTCGGCAGGTTGAGCCGGCCGTAGGGACCCGGCGTGCCGCCCTTGTCCCCCTCGCCGTTGTAGCCGAGCAGCTGGGCGGGCCAGATCTCGGAGTGGAAGACGATGTTGTCCTTGCCCATGAAGTAGTAGGCGCCCGCGTCCGGCGTCTGCCACCACTGGCGCCATGCCTCCGGGTCGCCCGACCGGCGGGCCCACTCGATCGACGCCGAGAGGTAGCCGACGACGGCGTCGAACCAGACGTAGATGCGCTTGTCGGAGCGGTCCCGCCAGCCGTCCAGCGGCACCCGGACGCCCCAGTCGATGTCGCGGGTGTAGCTGCGCGGCTTGAGGTCGGCCAGCAGGTTGACGCTGAAGTTGAGGACGTTGGGCCGCCAGCTCCGGCGGGTGCCCAGCCAGTCGCCCAGCGCACGGGTGAAGGCCGGCAGGTCGAGGAAGTAGTGCTCGCTCTCGACGAACTTCGGCGTCTCGCCGTTGATCCTGCTGACCGGGTTGATCAGGTCGGTGGGGTCCAGCTGGTTGCCGCAGTTGTCGCACTGGTCGCCGCGGGCGCTGTGGTACCCGCAGATCGGGCAGGTGCCCTCGATGTAGCGGTCGGGCAGCGTGCGGCCGGTGGACGGGCTGATGGCGCCGAGGGTCGTCTGGGGGAAGACGTACCCGTTCTTGAGCAGGCCCAGGAAGATCTCCTGGCTGACCGCGGCGTGGTTGGCCGTCGTCGTCCGGGTGAAGAGGTCGTAGCTCAGCCCCAGCGCCTGCAGGTCGCCCACGATGATCCGGTTGTTCCGGTCGGCGATCTCCCGGGGCGAGACGCCCTCGGCGTCGGCGGCGACCGTGATCGGCGTGCCGTGCTCGTCGGTCCCGCTGACCATGAGCACCTGGTCCCCGGCCATGCGGTGGTAGCGGCTGAACACGTCGGAGGGGACGCCGAAGCCCGAGACGTGGCCGATGTGCCGCGGCCCGTTCGCGTAGGGCCAGGCGACTGCGGTCAGGATGTGCCGATCTGTCACGTCCCGAGACTAGTGAGGGTCGTCCACCCCTCCTCGCGTCAGTCCTGCGCGAAGACGGCGGAGGCCGGTTCCTGGACGTCGCCGGAGGGGACCGGGGCGAGCAGCGCGACGGCGAACAGCGCGAGGCCGATGACGCCGAGGGTGGCCGTGGCCAGCCCGCGATGCGCCTGGACCGCGTCCGGGCGGCGCACCCTGGCGCGGGGGCCCTGGGCGAGCCACGCGCGCGCCGAGGGCGCACCGGCCAGGAGCAGTTTGCCGACCGGGACGGCGAGGGCCAGCAGACCCAGCGCGGGGACGGACAGCGGAGTGGGGTTCGCGAACGGGGTCACGGTCGCGAGGACCAGGAGGAAGGCGACGAGCGCCGTCTCCGCGCAGGACACAGCGGTCAGCAGCGAGCGCCCGGAGCCGTCGACGAGGGCGGCCGCGCTCCCGGCGCAGAGCACGACCCAGGCGGCGAGGACGACGAGGCCGCCGGCGATCAGCCAGCCGGGCGTGGCGCCCGGTGACAGGGCGCCGTCCAGGCTGCCGAGGGCGACGGCGAGCAGCGCCACCGCCTCGAGGACGCCGACGGTGGCGGCGCCGACGATCGCGACGGGGAGGCGGCGGACCGCGGTCGGCGCCGCGGACAGCCGGACGTGCCGCAGCGCGAACCCGTCGCCCACCTCGAGGACGCTGATCGCCATACCGGTCAGCTCGACCCGGCACGACCGCCGCTGAAGGGGCCGGCAGGCATCCTCACCCCATGGGGTGAGGGGTGGTCAGCTCCGGCGTGCGGCGTTCGCGGCGGCGGAGTCCTCCCGGCCCCCGGGGGTGCTGAAGCGGCTGTTCCGCCGGCCGTAGACGAAGTAGATGAGCACGCCCAGCACCATCCAGCCGAGGAACCGCGCCCAGGTGTCGCCGGGCAGGTTCAGCATCAGCCAGAGGCACGCCAGCGCGGAGACGATCGGCAGCACCGGCATCAGCGGCACCCGGAAGGCGCGCGGGAGGTCCGGCCTCGTCCGGCGCAGCACGACGACACCGATCGACACGAGCACGAAGGCGAACAGCGTGCCGATGTTCACCAGGTTCGCCAGCTCCTCCAGCGGGACGACCGCCGCGAGGATCGCGACGAAGACCCCTGTGGCGATGGTGATCGTGTAAGGCGTGCCATATCTCGGGTGCACCCGCGCCAGGGCCGGGGGCAGCAGGTGGTCGCGGCTCATGGCGAACAGCACCCGCGACTGGCCGAGCATGAGGATCATGACCACCGACGTCAGGCCGGCCAGCGCCCCGACCGAGATGACGCCGGAGAAGAACGCCAGACCCTCGTCGGCGAATGCGTCGGCCAGCGGGGCGTCGGCGCTGAGGTCGGCGTAGTTCTGCATTCCGACGACGACCAGGGACACCGCCACGTAGAGGACCGTGCAGATGGCCAGCGAGCCCAGGATGCCGCGCGGGAGGTCCCGTCCCGGGTTGCGCGTCTCCTCCGCGGCCGTGGCGACGATGTCGAAGCCGATGAAGGCGAAGAACACGACCGCGGCGCCGGCGATCACGCCACCCCAGCCGAACGTGCCCTGGTCGAAGCCGAACAGCGTCTGGACCAGCGGGGCGTCCCAGCCGCTGGCACCCTCCGCCGCGGGCTCGGCGGGCGGGACGAAGGGCGTGTAGTTGGCCGCCTTCACGAAGAACAGGCCCACCGCGATGACCAGCAGGACGATGGCCACCTTGATGACCACGATCACCGCCGTCACGCGGGAGGAGAGCTTGATCCCGAGCACGAGCACCGTCGTCATGAGCAGGACGACGACGATCGCCGGGATGTTGAAGGTCGCCTCCTCACCGGCGATCGACGTCGGCAGCGGGATGCCCAGGTCGTCGAGCAGCTGGTTGAGGTATCCCGACCAGCCCACCGCGACCGTGGCGGCACCGAGCGCCAGCTCCAGGACGAGGTCCCAGCCGATGATCCACGCGACCAGCTCGCCGAACGTCGCGTAGGAGAAGGTGTAGGCCGAGCCGGCGACCGGGACCGTGGAGGCGAACTCGGCGTAGCAGAGCGCCGCCAGACCGCACACCACGCCGGCGATGACGAACGAGATCGCCACCGCGGGGCCCGCCTGGTCGCGGGCCACGACACCGGTCAGCACGAAGATGCCGGTCCCGATGATGACGCCCACCCCGAAGACGGTCAGGTCCAGACCGGAGAGGTGCTTCTTGAGCCGGTGCTCGGGCTCGTCGGTGTCGCGGATGGAGTCCTCGACGGACTTGATCCGGCGCGTACCTGCGGTCATGGGGACCTCCTCAGTACCGGCGCACACCGGCTCCGCCCGGTGGTCCTGGCAGCGTCGCACGGGGCGGCCCGTGGCGCATGCCTACGCTGCACACGCCCGGAGGCACCGGACCGATCCAGGAGGCGGGCGATGACCGACACCGAGACGCCGCGGGACCACCCGGGGGGGAGCCCGCTGGCCGACGTCCCCACGATGCGGCCGCGCCCGATGGGTGCGCCGAGGCCCGCACCTTCGCGCCCGGCGGGTCAGGACGTCGTCGTGGACTGCGCCGTGTACGTCGAGGGCCGCCGCCAGGCCCGCCTGGCACCGGAGGACGCCTTCCAGGTCGCCAGCAGCCAGGGCGGCTTCGTGTGGCTGGGCCTCTACGAGCCGACCGAGGAGGAGCTGACCTCGATCAGCGCCCAGTACCGGTTGCACCCGCTGGCCGTCGAGGACGCCGTCTACGCCCACCAGCGGCCCAAGCTGGAGCACTACGACGACGAGGCGCTGTTCATGGTGCTGAAGACCGCCAGGTACGTCGAGCACGAGGAGCTGACGTCGACCAGCGAGGTCGTCGACACCGGCGAGGTCATGATCTTCCTCGGCCGGAACTACGTGATCACGGTGCGGCACGGAGATCACCAGGGGCTCGCGGACCTGCGCAGCCGCATGGAGGAGCAGCGCGACCTGCTGTGCCTGGGCCCCTCCGCCGTCCTGTACGCCGTCGCGGACCTCGTCGTCGACACGTTCGTGGAGGTCACGGACGCGGTGATCGAGGACGTCGAGGAGCTCGAGACCTCGGTCTTCAGCCCGCAGCGCACCGACGACATCGGCCGGCTCTACCAGCTCAAGCGCGAGCTGATGAGCCTGCGCAAGGCGGTCGCGCCGCTGGAGGTGCCGCTGCAGAGGCTGGCCGAGCGGCAGTTCGACATCGTCCCGGACTCGATGCGCTCCTACTTCCGCGACGTCCAGGACCACGCCCTCCGGGTACGCGAGCAGGTCGCCGGCCTCGAGGAGCTGCTCACGTCCATCCTGCAGGCGTCGCTGGCCCGCACGACGCTGGCCGACAACGAGGACGTGCGCAAGATCTCGGCCTATGCCGGCATCATCGCCGTCCCCACGGCGATCGCCGGGATCTACGGGATGAACTTCGAGTTCATGCCCGAGCTCGGGTGGAGGTACAGCTACTTCGTGGTGCTGGCCGTGATCGTGACGGCGTGCGTGCTGCTGTACCGCGGCTTCAAGCGCAACGGCTGGCTCTAGCCGTTCGGGCCGCCACTGTGCGGTAGTCGGGGGCTCGCGGACCGGTGAGGCCCCGACCAGCGCACAACCAGGGCCGCCTGTGGACGAGTCCAGCGGCGACCCCGCCCGCTGCGCCACCGTGCGGCGGTGCCCGTGCGCCCGATCGTCCCGGAACAGCTGCGTGACCAGGTCTTCCGGGGCTCGGTCGCGACCGCGTCGGGGTTGCTGACGCCTGACCAGCTCCGCGGCGCCAGTTGGCGCCCGCTGTTCCGCGACGTCTACGTCCATCGCGCCGTGCAGGTGACGCACGAGCTCCGGATCCGAGGTGTGGTCCTGCTCCTCCCGGACGCCGTGGTGACCGGTCGCAGTGCTGCGCTGCTGTGGGGTCTGCACCTGCTGGGAACGGAGGACGACGTGGAGGTCACCCTGCCCCCGGGGTCGCACCCACGCCGGATCGGTGGCGTGCGGGCTCGCCTGGCCGGGCTCCCGGACGGGCACGTCGGACGACGGCGGGGGCTACCCGTCACGACACCCGCCGCCACGGCCGTGCGCCTGGCCGCAGCTCTCCCGCACGACGACGCCGTCGCCGCGGTCGACCGGTTGGTCGCCACCGGTGTCGTGGACCTAGGACCGATGCGGGCCCTCGCCGCCGAGGGACGGGGCCCCGCGTCGATCCGTGCGCAGTCGGTCTGCGCACTCGCCGATGGACTGTCCGAGTCGCCCCAGGAGACTCGACTGAGGCTGTTGATCGGGCGCACCTCACTGCCACCGCCGGTCGCGCAGTTCACCGTCCGGCACGACGGCCGATTCGTGGCGCGGGTGGACTTCGCGTGGCCCGAGCACAGGCTCGTCCTGGAGTACGACGGGCTCTGGCACGCCGAGACCGGCCAGTTCGCTCGTGACCGCCGGCGGCTCAACCGGCTGCGGGTGGCCGGCTGGCAGGTCATCCACGTGACTGCTGCCGACCTACATCACCCCGAGCGCCTCATGAGCCTGCTCATCGCCGCGATCGGCGGTTGAGGACTGTGCAGTCGTCGGGGTCTCGGGAGGGTCTGAGGGGCCGACTACAGCACAACGTCCGGGTCAAGAGCCCTTCGCGGCGACGACGGCGTCGTAGACGGTGCGGCGGGGCAGGCCCGTGCGGACGACGACGGCGCGAATGGCGTCCTTGCGGGTCGCGCCGGCCGCCTCCTCGTCGGCCACCGCGGCGGCGAGCTGGGCCGCGTCCAGCAGCACCGGGGCGGCCACCGCGCCGGCGACCACCAGCGTGATCTCGCCCTTGACGCCCCCGGCCGCCCACTCGGCGAGCTCGGCCAGCGGACCGCGCCGGATCTCCTCGTAGGTCTTGGTCAGCTCCCGGCAGACGGCGGCCTCACGGGTGGCCCCGAAGGCCGCAGCCGCGTCCGTCAGCGCGTCCGCCAGGCGGTGTGGTGACTCGAAGAAGACCATCGTGCGCCGCTCGTCGGCCAGCGCGGCCAGGGCCGAGCGCCGTTCACCGCCCTTGCGCGGCAGGAAGCCCTCGAAGCAGAACCGGTCGACCGGCAGGCCGGAGACCGCGAGCGCCGTGGTCACCGCGGACGGGCCGGGGACCGAGGTGACGGCCACACCGGCCTCGATCGCCGCCCGCACCAGCGTGTAGCCGGGGTCGGAGACCGACGGCATGCCGGCGTCGGTGAGCAGCAGGACCGTCGCGCCCTCGGCCAGGGATGCCATCAGCCCGGGCAGCCGCGCCTTCTCCACCGACTCGTGGAAGGTGACCACCCGGCCGGTGAACGTCACGCCGAGGTCCGACGCGAGGCGGTGCAGGCGGCGGGTGTCCTCGACGGCCAGCACGTCCGCGGTGCCCATGACCTCGCGCAGCCGCGGGCCGACGTCGCCCGGCTGCCCCAGGGGCGCCCCGCCCAGCACCAACCGCCCGCTCACGCGACGAGCCTGTCACGGCGGCTCCGTTCACTACCCTGCAGGCATGGCGGTGCTGGTCCCCGAGCGGGCGGAGACGGCACCGGCCCCTCGTCCGGTGGCCCGCTTCCGGGCGCCTGCCCGGCGCCGCCGCGACACCACCCCGCCCCTGCCCGGTGACGCACGACTGTCCTGGGTCCTGACGGCGGCCCTGGGCGTGGCCGCGCTCGCCGTGCGGCTCTGGGGCATCAGCTACCCCAGGGACCTGCTCTTCGACGAGGCCTACTACCCGCCCCAGGCCGCCCAGCTGCTGACCTGGGGCTTCGAGTACAACCGCGGGTACTCCTTCATCGTCCATCCCCCGCTGGGCAAGTGGCTGATCGCGACCGGGGAGCAGCTGTTCGGCTACGACTCCTTCGGCTGGCGGTTCCCGTCGGCGGTGGCCGGCACGATCGCCGTCGTCGTCCTGGTCCGGCTCGCCCGGCGGCTGACCGGCTCGACGGTCCTCGGGCTGGTGGCCGGCCTGCTGCTCGCTCTCGACGGCCTCTCCTTCACGCTGTCGCGCACCGGCCTGCTCGACGTCTTCCTGCAGGTCTTCGTCGTCTCGGCCGTCGCCTGCCTCGTCGTCGACCGCGACCGGGTGCGCGAACGGGTACGGGTGATGGACGTGCCCGGGCGGATCGGCCCCCGCGGGTGGCGGATCGCGGCGGGCGTCCTGTTCGGCTGCGCCTGTGCGGTCAAGTGGAGCGGCATCTGGTTCCTCGCCTTCTTCGCCGTCCTCTCCCTGTTCTGGGACCGCGCGGCCTGGCGGGAGGCGGGCGTCGCCGGCCCCACCCGGACGACGCTCCGGCGCGGGCTCCCCGGTGCGGTGTGGGCGCTGGGCGCCGTGCCGGTGCTCACCTACCTGGCCTCCTTCACCGGCTGGTTCCTCGGGGAGACCTCGCAGGGCAAGGCGTGGGCCCAGCAGAACCCCGACACGGCCTTCCCGTGGATCCCGGACGCGCTGCGCTCGCTGTGGCACGAGCACGCCCGGTGGCTGGAGTTCCACAACGGGCTGTCCTCACCGCACCCCTGGGAGTCGGGGCCGTGGTCGTGGCTGGTCGACGGGCGGCCGATCCTGCTGTGGAACCCGCAGGGCCTCACCGATCCCGCCGGTGACCAGGTGATCCGCTACATCCTGATGGTCGGGACGCCGACGCTGTGGTTCGCCTTCGCGCCGGCACTCCTGTGGCTCGGCTGGCGGCTCGTGGCCCGCCGGGATCCCTCGGCGGTCCCGGTGGCGGTGGGGATCGCCGCGGGCTGGCTCACCTGGTTCCTCAACCCCGAGCGCACCATGTTCATCTTCTACATGGCGCCGGCGCTGCCCTTCTTCGTCCTGGCGGTCGTGCTGGCCCTGCAGGACGTCCTCGGCCGCCGGCACCCCGACGCGCTGCGGCGCCAGATCGGGCTGGGCGTCGTCTGCCTCTACGTGGCGCTGGTCGCGGCCACGTTCGTCTTCTTCCACCCCGTGCTCACCGGGAGCCCGCTGTCCCACTCCGAGTGGCTGCTGCGGATGTGGTTCCCCTCCTGGTTCTGAGCCCGACCGGGAGCCGCGAGGTCGTCAGCTCCGGCGGCGGGTGAGGTACAGCGCGCCGACGGCGAGGGCGACCACCACGGCGGCGAGGACGACGAGGCCGGCACCGCCCCACACGCCCGCGACCCCGTCGGCGAGGAACCACAGCCCGATGGCCGCGGCCACCGCTCGCGCGATCCAGCGCAACCGCGCCGCACGCGCGTCGTCGGGCCCGGGCTCGGTCACGTCAGCTCTCCTCCGGACGGCGAACGCCGCCGGGGCGGTGAGCCCCGACGGCGTCGGCTGATCGTGCTGTCTTCAGGTCCGTGCTGTGAAGGTGTGGAGCTGAGGGGAGTTGAACCGCCTT
>CADCTN010000235.1 GCA_902805535.1 uncultured Blastococcus sp.
TCCGGTGCGCTGCTGATCTCGATCTTCCCGCTGTCGGGGTGGCTTGAGCCGGTGTTCGGCGAGCCCGAGGAGGCCGCGCACGTCATCGCGCCGGCCACCATCGGCATCGCGCTGACCGTGATCATGCTGCTGGGCGTCCTGGCCGCCTGGCTGTTCGTCGGCCGCCGTGAGGTCCCGGTGACCGCGCCGGTGCGGGTCTCCCCGGTGACGCGGGCCGCCCGCAACGCCCTCTATGCCGACACGGTCAACGAGTCGCTGTTCATGCGCCCCGGCCAGTGGCTCACCCGGGCCCTGGTCTGGGTGGACAACCGGGGCGTCGACGGCGCGGTCAACGGGCTGGCCGCCGGCCTGGGCGGCTCGTCCTCGCGGCTGGGCCGGGCGCAGACCGGCTTCGTGCGCAGCTACGCCCTCGGCATCCTCGGCGGCGCCGTGCTCGTCGCGGGCGCCCTCCTGGCGGTGACGGCGGGATGAGCTCCTCCCAGACTTCCTCCGGAAAGGGCCTCCTGTGAGCGACCTGCCGTTCCTGCTGCTGATGATCGCGGTCCCCGCGGTCGGTGCGGCCGTCGTCGCGGCGCTGCCGAAGGGCCGCGACCTGCTCGCCAAGCAGGTGTCCCTCGGCGTGAGCCTCGTCGTCCTGCTGCTCGCCGTGCTCACGACGGTCGCCTTCGACACCGGGGGCGACCGGTTCCAGCTGACCAGCTCCGTGACGTGGATCGAGGAATTCGGGGTCTCCTTCGCCCTCGGCGTCGACGGCATCGCCCTGGTGATGCTGCTGCTCGTCGGGGTGCTGGTCCCGGTGGTGATCGGTGCGTCCTGGCAGGACGAGCTGCCCGGCGGGCGGTCGATGAAGGCGTACTTCTCCTGGCTGCTGCTGCTCGAGGCGATGATGGTCGGCGTCTTCGCCGCGACCGACGTCTTCCTCTTCTACGTCTTCTTCGAGGCGATGCTCGTCCCGATGTACTTCATCATCGGGAGCTTCGGTGGGCCCCGCCGGCAGTACGCCGCGGTGAAGTTCTTCCTGTACAGCCTGGTCGGCGGGCTCATCATGCTGGCCGCCGTCGTCGGGCTGTTCGTGGTGAGCAACAGCCAGCTCGGTGAGGGCACCTTCGCCTTCGACGCCCTCCGGCAGCTCGACATCGACCCGGGGGTGCAGAAGCTGCTGTTCCTGGGCTTCTTCATCGCCTTCGCGATCAAGGCGCCGCTGGTGCCCTTCCACACGTGGCTGCCCGACTCCGGTTCGGAGGCCCCGATCGGCGGGTCGGTGCTGCTGGTGGGCGTGCTGGACAAGGTGGGCACGTTCGGCTTCCTGCGCTACTGCCTGCCGCTGTTCCCCGACGCGTCCCGGTTCTTCGCGCCGTTCGTGCTGGTCCTCGCCGTGGTCGGCATCCTCTACGCCGCGCTGCTCGCGATGGGGCAGAGCGACATGAAGCGACTGGTCTCCTACACCTCGATCTCGCACTTCGGGTTCATCGCGCTGGGCATCTTCGCCTTCACGACCGAGGCCGCGACCGGGGCGGTGCTCTACATGGTCAACCACGGCATCGCGACCGGTCTGCTGTTCCTCGTCGTCGGGATGCTCATCGCCCGCGGCGGCTCCCGGCAGATCGGCGACTACGGCGGCGTCGCGGCCAAGGCGCCGCTGCTGGCCGGGGCCTTCCTCCTGGCCGGCCTCGCCTCCCTGGCCCTGCCCGGGACCAACAGCTTCGTGAGCGAGTTCCTCGTGCTCATCGGCTCGTTCCCGGAGGAGCCGGTGTTCACGATCCTCGCCACCGCCGGCATCATCCTGGCCGCCCTCTACATCCTGCTGATGTACCAGCGCACCATGCACGGGCCCGCCCGCGGCGTGCTGCTGCAGGAGGACCCGGCGGAGCCCGCGCCGGGCACCGGAGGCGCGACCGCCGTGCTCACCGCTCCCCGGCGCTCGCTGCGCGTGCTCGACCTCGACCGGCGGGAGCTGGCGGTGGTGACGCCGCTCGTCGCGCTGATCATCGCGCTCGGCGTGTACCCGCAGCCGCTGCTCGACGTCATCGAGCCGGCCGTCATCGCCACCATGGACGACCTCGGAGGGACCGACCGATGATCGAGGCCCCTGACCTCTCCCTCGCCGCGCTCGCGCCCCTGCTGTTCGTCTTCGGCGCCGCGTGCGTCGGTGTGATCGTCGAGGCGTTCTGGCCGCGCGACACCCGCCACCCCGTCCAGCTGGCCGTCGCCCTCGTCGGGGCGCTCGGCGCGCTGGTGTGCACCTTGCTGCTCGCGGGCAGCGGCGAGATCACCGCGGGTGGTGCGCTCGCCGTGGACGGCGCCGGGCTCTTCCTCCAGGCAACGGTCGCCGGGCTGGGCGCGCTGTCGCTGCTGCTGTTCGCCGAGCGGTCCCTGGACCCGGCCCGGTCGGCCTTCGTCGTGTCGGCCGCGGTGCCGGCGGGCAGCCCGCGCGACCGCGAGCTGCTCACCGTGCAGCGGGTGCAGACCGAGGTCTACCCGCTGGCCAGCTTCGCCATCGGCGGCATGATGCTGTTCGTCGCCGCCAACGACCTGCTGATCATGTTCGTGGCGCTCGAGGTGCTCAGCCTGCCGCTCTACCTGATCAGCGGCCTGGCCCGCCGGCGCCGGCTGCTCTCCCAGGAGGCGGCGGTCAAGTACTTCCTGCTGGGCGCCTTCGCCTCCGCGTTCTTCCTCTACGGGCTGGCGCTGGTCTACGGCGCCACCGGCAGCGTCCGGCTCGCCGACATCCGCGCGGCCAACCTCGCCGGCGGCACCGACGTCCTGCTGGTCCTCGGCCTGGCGCTGCTCATCGTCGGGCTGCTGTTCAAGGCCAGCGTGGCGCCGTTCCACACCTGGACGCCCGACGTCTACCAGGGCGCGCCCACGCCCGTGACGGCCTTCATGGCGGCCTGCACCAAGGTCGCCGCGTTCGGGGCCATCCTCCGGCTGCTCTACGTCGCGTTCGGCACCGCCGAGTGGACGTGGCGCCCGCTCATCTACGCCGTGGCGATCGTGTCGATGGTCGTCGGCGCCGTCCTCGGGCTGACCCAGACCGACCTCAAGCGGATGCTCGCCTACTCCTCGATCGCGCACGCGGGCTTCCTGCTCACCGGTGTCATCGGGCTGGGCGCGGCGGGCGACGGGTCGGGCCTGGCGGCCACGATGTTCTACCTGCTCACCTACGGGCTGACGACGCTGGGCGCCTTCGCCGTCCTGACCCTCGTCCGGGACGGCGACGGCGAGGCCACGCACCTGTCGCAGTGGGCGGGGCTGGCCTCGCGCTCCCCGCTGACCGCCGCGGTCATGACGCTGTTCCTGCTCGCGCTGGCCGGCATCCCGCTGACCGCCGGCTTCACCGGCAAGTTCGCGGTGTTCCGGGCGGCCATCGGGGAGGGCGCCTGGCCGCTGGTCCTGGTCGCAGTCCTGACCAGCGCGGTCGCGGCCTTCTTCTACCTGCGGGTCATCGTGCTCATGTACTTCTCCTCGCCGGCGAGGGCCGACAGCGGCCGGGGTCCGACGGTCGGGGTGCCGGGGCTGCCCACCACCGTCGTGCTGGCGATCACGGCCACGGCCACCCTGGCGCTCGGCATCGTTCCCGGGTCGGTGCTGGACGTCGCCGAGCGGGCGGCTATCTTCGTCGGTTGATGACCGGAGCCCGTGCCGCAGTCGAGGGCACCACCACCGTGGTCCAGGGCGGAAACCCCCAGGTGCACCGCCGGATCTCGACGCCCGCCTCGACCATCGGCCCCTGGCTGCCCGAGGGAGAGCTCGGCGCGGCGCTGGCCGACGGGCTCGCCCGCGTCGAGTCCGCGCTGGCCGAGGCGGTCGGCAGCGAGCACGCGTTCATCCGCGAGGCGGCCGGTCACCTGATGTCCGCCGGCGGCAAGCGCTTCCGCCCCATGCTGGCGCTGCTGGCCGCCCAGCTGGGCGACCCGGAGGCGCCGGGGGTCACCGAGTCGGCCGTCGTCTGCGAGCTGACCCACCTGGCCACGCTGTACCACGACGACGTCATGGACGAGGCGGCCGTGCGCCGCGGTGCGCCCAGCGCCAACAGCCGGTGGACCAACAGCATCGCGATCCTCACCGGTGACCTGCTCTTCGCGCGGGCGTCGGACCTGCTGGCCGACCTCGGTCCCGAGGCGGTGCGGATCCAGGCGCAGACCTTCGAGCGGCTGGTCACCGGGCAGATCCGGGAGACCGTGGGCGCGGAGGTCGGCGTCGACCCCATCGCGCACTACCTCGACGTCCTCGCCGACAAGACCGGCTCGCTGGTGGCCACCTCCGCCCGCTTCGGAGCGAGCTTCGCCGGCCTGGACGGGTCCCTCGTCCGCGAGCTGACCGCCTTCGGCGAGGAGGTCGGCGTCGCCTTCCAGCTCTCCGACGACCTGCTGGACATCGTGAGCCAGGGCGGCACCTCGGGGAAGTCACCGGGTACCGACCTGCGCGAGGGGATCGCCACGCTGCCGGCCCTGTTCGCACTGGCGGGCGACGACCCCGCCGAGGCGCGGCTGCGCGAGCTGGTCGTCCGGCCGGTCACCGATGACGGCGAGCACGCCGAGGCCCTGGAGCTGCTGCGCTCCTCCGCGGCGCTGGAGCGCGCCAACGAGGTGCTGGCGCAGTACGCCGACCGCGCCCGGGCCCGGCTGGCGGGCATCCCCGCCGGCGACGTGCGGGACGCGTTGTCGGCCCTCTGCGACTACGTGGTCACCCGCACCAGCTAGGAGGAACGCCATGCCCCCCGCCGATCGCGCGCTCGCGGTGGGGGCCGTGCTCCTGCTGGTCCTGGCCGGGTGCACCGGCCCGCCGGTCAACGAGCCGCCGGCGTCCCCGGGCGCCCCATCGGCCGACTCGTCGGGGCCCGCGGCGGCACCGGCCCTCGACGTGCGCGTCGTCGTCGACGGGCTCGACCACGCCTGGGACGTCGTCCAGGCCCCGGACGGGACGCTGCTGGTCGACGAGCGGGGCGGCGGGTTCACCGCGGTGCTCCCGGACGGGGCCGTGCGCGTGGTCGACGCCGACCTGGGGGACCTCTTCGCCGACGGCGAGACCGGCCTCATGGGGCTGGCCCTGGACCCCGCCTTCGCCGACAACCGCAGGTTCTACAGCTGCCAGGGCAGCCGGGGCGGCGACATCGTGGTCGTGGGCTGGACCGCCGCGGCCGACTGGTCCTCGGCCACCCGGGTCGCGGACCCGCTGGTCGGGGGGATCCCGCTGAACGAGCGATCGGGGCGGCACGGCGGCTGCCGGCTGCGGTTCGCGCCGGACGGGACGCTGCTGGTGGGCACCGGCGACACCGCCGACGGCAGCCTGCCCCAGGACCCGCGGTCACTCGGTGGGAAGGTCCTCCGCGTCGACCCGGCGACCGGCGAGCGGCAGGTGCTGACGCTGGGCCACCGCAACGTGCAGGGTCTGGCGGTGCGCCCCGGGAGCGGCCAGGTGTTCGCGGTCGAGCACGGTCCCGACCGTGACGACGAGGTGAACCTGCTCCAGGACGGCGGCAACTACGGCTGGGACCCCGACGGCGACGGGAGCTACGACGAGAGCGTGCCGATGACCGATCCGGCCATCGACGGCGCGGTCGCGGCGGTGTGGTCCTCCGGCGAGCCGACGCTGGCCACCAGCGGCGCCACCTTCCTCGAGGGCCCGGAGTGGGGCGCCTACGAGGGGCTGCTGCTCGTGGCCCTGCTCAAGGCGCAGGGGGTGCTGGCGCTCCGCCTCGACGACGACGGCGTGCTCCAGGAGCAGCTCCGCGTCCCGGAGCTCGACGGCACCCACGGGCGGCTGCGCAGCGTCGTCCAGGGCAACGACGGAGCGCTGTACGTGACCACCGACAACGGCGGCGGCCAGGACGCGGTCCTGCGCGTCACTCCCCGCTGAGGGAGGGCTGGGCCTCCACCTGCCACGTGTCGTTCCCGCCGAGGAGCGCGTCGAGGTCGGCCGGCTCCTGGACGCGGGCCAGGTCGACCTGCTCGGCCATCATCGCGTCGTAGGTGGGCTTCTGGACCGACCGGAAGACGCCCATCGGGGTGTAGCGCAGGTCCTGGCTGGACAGCCGGGACAGCGCGAACGCGTAGGCCGGGTTCTCCCGGTGCGAGTCGTGGACCACGATCTCGGACGCGTCGACCTGGTTGGTCTCGGCGATCCGCAGCCCCCCGAAGTCGTCGCGGACCACGCAGGCGGCGCCGTCCGGACCGAAGACCAACGGCTCGCCGTGGACGAGCGGGATCGACCACTGGGTGCCGGTGGCCGGGTCCTTGAGCAGCTCGAAGGCGCCGTCGTTGAAGATGTTGCAGTTCTGGTAGATCTCGACCAGCGACGTGCCCTGGTGCTCGGCGGCCTGGCGCAGGACCTCGGTGAGGCCCTTGCGGTCGGAGTCCATGGCCCGGCCCACGAAGGTGGCGTCGGCCCCGAGCGCCAGCGAGACCGGGTTGAACGGCGCGTCGATCGAGCCCATCGGCGTGGACTTGGTGACCTTGCCGACCTCGGAGGTGGGGGAGTACTGGCCCTTGGTCAGCCCGTAGATCCGGTTGTTGAACAGCAGGATCGTCAGGTTGACGTTGCGGCGCAGCGCGTGGATGAGGTGGTTGCCGCCGATGGAGAGCGCGTCGCCGTCACCGGTCACCACCCAGACCGACAGGTCGGGGCGGGAGGCGGCCAGGCCGGTCGCGATCGCCGGGGCGCGGCCGTGGATGGAGTGCATCCCGTAGGTGTTCAGGTAGTACGGGAAGCGGGAGGAGCAGCCGATGCCCGACACGATGACCATGTCCTCGCGGGCGATGCCGAGGCTGGGCAGGAAGCTCTGGACCGCGTTGAGGATGACGTAGTCACCGCACCCGGGGCACCAGCGGACCTCCTGGTCGGTCTTCATGTCCTTGGCCTTGAGCTCGGTCTGCTTCGGGCCGTGCGCCTGCACCGAGGAGGCGATGGCGTCGGCGATCGGGCCGGGCGGGGTCGAGGAGGGGCCCGGCATGCCGAGCTCGTGCACCTGAGAAGGACTGGTGGTCATTCCGCGCCTCCGGTGGCGTCGGCGCCCAGTGCGGCGCCGTGGGTGGAGTCGATGGCGTCCTGCATGACGGCCGCGAGCTCGGCCGCCCGGAAGGGCAACCCGCGGACCTGGGTGTGGCTCTCGATGTCGATCAGGTAGCGGGCGCGCAGCAGCATCGCCAGCTGGCCGAGGTTCATCTCGGGGCAGATGACCCGGTCGTAGCGGGCCAGGATGTCGCCCAGGTCGCCGGGCATCGGGTTGAGGTGGCGCAGGTGCACCTGCGCCACCGAGCGCCCGGACCGGCGGATCCGCCGGCAGGCGGCCCCGATCGGCCCGTAGGTCGACCCCCAGCCGATGACGGCGACGCGGGCGTCCCCGTCCGGGTCGTCGACCTCGGTGGGGGCCAGGCTGTGGGCGATCCCGTCGATCTTGGCCTGGCGGGTGCGGGTCATGAAGTCGTGGTTGGCCGGGTCGTAGGAGATGTTCCCCGTCCGGTCGGCCTTCTCCAGCCCGCCGATGCGGTGCTGCATGCCCGCGGTGCCGGGGATGGCCCAGGGGCGGGCCAGGGTCTGCTCGTCGCGCAGGTAGGGCAGGAACTCGCCGTCCGCACCGTTCGGCTCGGTCGCGAAGTCCACCGCGCCGGTCAGGTCCGGCAGGTCGTCGGCGGCCGGGATGGCCCACGGCTCGGCGCCGTTGGCCAGGTAGCCGTCGGACAGCAGGATCACCGGCGTCCGGTAGGTCAGCGCGATGCGGGCGGCCTCGATGGCGGCGTCGAAGCAGTCACTGGGGGAGCGGGGCGCGATGACCGGGACCGGCGCCTCGCCGTTGCGCCCGAACATCGCCTGCAGCAGGTCCGACTGCTCGGTCTTGGTGGGCAGGCCGGTGGAGGGGCCGCCCCGCTGCACGTCGACGATCACCAGCGGCAGCTCGGTCATGACCGCCAGCCCGATGGTCTCGGCCTTGAGGGCCACCCCCGGCCCCGACGTCGTCGTGATGCCCAGGGCGCCACCGAAGGAGGCGCCCAGCGCCGCGCCGATGCCGGCGATCTCGTCCTCGGCCTGGAAGGTGCGCACGTCGAAGGACTTGTGCTTGGACAGCTCGTGGAGGATGTCCGACGCCGGGGTGATCGGGTAGGCGCCCAGGAAGACGGGGAGCTTCGACCGCTGACCGGCCGCGATCAGCCCGAGGGCGAGCGCCTGGTTGCCGGAGATGTTGCGGTAGCGGCCCGGAGCCATCGGCGCGGGCTTGATCTCGTAGGAGACCGCGAAGGCCTCCGTCGTCTCGCCGTAGTTGTAGCCCGCGCGGAAGGCCGCGATGTTGGCGGCGGCGATCTCGGGCTTGCGGCGGAACGTGCGCTCGAGGAACCGGATGGTGCCCTCGGTGGGCCGGTGGTACATCCAGGACAGCAGTCCGAGGGTGAACATGTTCTTCGACCGCTCGGCCTCCTTCTTGCCGAGCCCGGACTCCTTGAGGGCGTCGGTGGTCATGGAGGTCAGCGGCACGCTGACGGTCTGCCAGCCCTCGAGCGAGCCGTCCTCGATCGGGTTGGTGGCGTAGCCGACCTTGGCCAGGTTCCGGGGGGTGAACTCGTCGGAGTCCAGGATCAGCAGGCCGCCGCCCGGGAGGTCGGTGAGGTTGGCCTTAAGCGCCGCCGGATTCATCGCCACGAGGACGTCGGGCGCGTCGCCCGGGGTCATGATGTCGTGGTCGGCGAAGTGCAGCTGGAAGGAGCTGACGCCCGGCAGGGTCCCCGTCGGCGCCCGGATCTCGGCCGGGAAGTTGGGCAGCGTCGACACGTCGTTGCCGAAGCTCGCCGTCTCGCTGGTGAACCGGTTCCCGGTGAGCTGCATGCCGTCGCCGGAGTCGCCGGCGAGCCGGATGACGACGCGGTCGAGCTCGACGACGCTCTTGACCAGGCCGCCCGAGGCCGAGCCGGTCGCGGCAGGGCCGGTCGCGGGAGTCGCCGAGGTCGGGGTGCTGGCAGTCATCAGTGGTGTACCTCCACCGGCCGAGGTTACGTGCGTGCGTCCGCGGCCGGGATGTGCATCCGGACACGCCCTTGTCAGGGGTCCCCAACAGGGGGGACGTCGTACGGCATTCCTGCGGGGGTCAGGTGGCGCCGACGCGGGGAACGGCGCCCGCCACCGTCGCGTTGGACGGTCGTGCAGCGCTGGAGCAACGGACTGAAGACCGCCGTCCTGCTCGGGCTCATGGGCGGGCTCATCCTGGCGGCCGGCTCCCTGATCGGCGGGCGGCGGGGGCTGCTCGTCGCGCTGGTGGTGGCCCTCGGCGTGAACGGGTACGCCTACGTCAACTCCGACAAGCTGGCGCTGCGCGCCATGCGCGCCTTCCCCGTCACCGAGACGCAGGCCCCGCAGCTGTACGCGATGGTGCGGGAGCTGGCCACCGAGGCCCGCCAGCCCATGCCGCGGCTCTACGTGAGCCCCACCAACCAGCCCAACGCCTTCGCGACCGGCCGCAACCCGCGCAACGCCGCTGTCTGCGTGACGCAGGGGATCCTCGAACTGCTCGACGCCCGCGAGCTGCGCGGGGTGCTGGCGCACGAGCTGTCCCACGTGCACAACCGCGACATCCTGATCAGCTCGGTCGCCGGGGCGATGGCCACGGTGATCACCTACCTGGCGCACATGGCGATGTTCGCGTCGTTGTTCGGAGGGCGCTCCGACCACCGCGGCGGCGGGAATGCCCTCGGCGGACTGCTGCTGCTGCTGCTCGGTCCACTCGCGGCGGGCCTGGTGCAGACCGCGGTGAGCCGCAGCCGGGAGTTCCAGGCCGACGCCTCCGGCGCCCTGCTGTCGCGGGACCCGCTCGCGCTGGCCAGCGCCCTGGGCAAGATCGAGCGGGGGGCGACGGCGCTACCGCTGCCCCAGGACGACCGGCTGGTGGCCCAGAGCCACTTGATGGTGGCCAACCCGTTCCGCGGTCAGGGGCTGGCCTCGATGTTCGCCACGCACCCGCCGATGCCGCAGCGGATCGCCCGCCTGGAGCAGATGGCCCGAGAGCTCGGGCAGCGGTAGCCGTGGTCCTGATCGCGGCCGCGCTGCCGTGGCGCAACGCGGCCACGACCGGAAGGCCCGGCCGGCGGTGAGGCGGCGTCAGCGGTGGTTGTCGAACTGCTTTCCCACGTTCGAATGCGTACGGCCGTCGTCGGTAAGCGCCACTGAGCTGGGCTTTTACCGTTTGTCGCCGCTGGCCGATTAGTGCCGCGATCGGCTGTCTTGCGGACTGGCTGCGGACCTGGGTCGCGGGTGCCCCGCTCTCTAGCCACTCTGCCCGGCCAGTCGATGTCTCGTCGGGGTGTGCTCGACAGCATGGCCGACCCCGACTGGCTGGCCGAGACGCTCACGCCGTTGTGCCCGGACTCAGGCGTCGAGCACTGGAGCCTGCCGAGTAGTCGGATGTCCGCTCCTCGGAGCGATGCCGTGCCTCCGCCGCCTTATCAGTAATTGCAACGGAGTGCGCCATATGCGATGGGCCCTCGAACAAAGATTGACATCGGGGTGGCGGTCACGTCGACAGCTATCGCCCAGGTGGCGCAGCTCGGGCGAGCGCCGGCGATAACACTCTTGTCACAGCCGTCCCACCGGTCGCACTAGGCGTGTGTCGCACTCCGGTGACTGCTCAGGAACCGTACGTTTCCGCCACAGACAGCGCCGCTGGGGCGCTGCGGTCGCCGGAAGGTGCCCCCCATGTCCCGCAACACCACCAGGCGCGGCCGAGAGGCGCAGCGCTACGGCGTGGTCGCTCTCGGCGCCGCCGCCCTCCTCGCCGGCACCGCGTCCGGCGCCGGCGCCGCGACCGGGGTCGTCATCCCCCTGGAGCCGGGCGTGGTCGACCTCAGCGCCGTCCCGGTCGAGAACTTCGGCCCGGTGGATCCCATGGCCGACCCGAACACCGCGCCTGCCTTCGAGTTCGTGGACGTCCGATACGGCGGCACCCTCACCGTGAACGTGCCGACGCAGCTCGACACCTCCGCCGTCGTCGTCACGATCGGCTTCGACGACGACGGTGACGGCACCCCGGACGACGTGGAGTACACCAACACCGCTTCCTCTGCACCTGGCGACCCCGGCTACATCGCCGTCACGGGTAGGGGCACGGCCAACATCCAGATCACGCTGCCCGCCGACGACAGCACGGGAACCGACGAAGCCGCCCTGTTCCTCGAGCCGCTCGGCACGAGCCTCAGCTCGGCGTTCACCTACTCCGACCCGGTCTACTACGACCTCCTCTTCGACGCTGCCGGCCCCGCCACGGTGACCCTGGCGCCCCAGTTGCTCGCCCTGTCCCAGGAGCCGTGCGACATCACGACGCCCACCCGCTGCGCCTTCCCCACCCCGATCACGGCCGGCTCGCTCGTCACGCTGGACCTGACCGCGGGCTCCTCCCTGCGCGAGCTGGGGATCGTCGACCTCACTAGCACCCAGGTGGGACTTCAGCCGCTGGATGCCAACGGCGACCCGGTCGGCGCTCCCGTGCCGCTCGCCGCTCAGCCCACCGGCGGCGGGTCCACGGCGACCTTCACCGTGCCCGCTGGCACGACGGCCGGTTCCTACGGCCTGGTGATCGCCGAGCAGGCGTCGTCCAGGATCATCGCGCTCGTGTTCGTCGAGGTCACGATCGAGGCCGCGGCGGCGCCGGCTGCGGCGCCGACCACCGCGGTCAACGCCGGGCTCCGCTCGAACACCGGCATCGAGATCGTGGAGACCGGCTCCACCGGGAACGCCACGGTCGCCATCGGTGCTGGACTGCTGCTCCTCGCCGGTGCGGGCGGGGTCGCGGTCGCGCGCACCCGGCGCCGGACGGCGGTCGAGGGCGGAACGTGCGAGGCCTGAGCCTGCCAGGCCGGCGCTCCGCGATCGCAGCGGTCGCCGCCCTCGGGATCGCCGGGGGAACGCTGCTCGCCGTCGGCACGGCCGACGGCGAGCAGCCGGCCGCGGCCACCGGGTCCTCCGACCCGGTGGCCGCGGCCACCGCGGTCCCGCCCTCCGCCGAGCCCGCCCAGCCCACGCTGCCGCCCGAGGGGGTGGCGCTGCCCACGCCGGCATCGGACGTGCACATGTCCATCGCCGCACTGGGACTGGACCTGCCGGTCCTCCCGCACACGCCGCAAGGCGGCGCGATCAACCCGCCGATGCTCACGGCGGCCTACTGGATCCAGCCCTACGGGGAGCCGGTCGGCGCGCCCGAGAAGGCGGACAACACCCTCTACCTCGCCGCCCACTCGACCGGCACGGGCAAGTACGGCTTCGACCCGCTGGTGGACACCGACGGCGGGGGCAGCACCCTCGCGGCTGGCGACGTCGTCGAGGTCAGCACGCCGGAGGGCACGGTGGACTACACCGTCGAACGCACCGAGCGCTACGCCAAGGGCGAGCTGGACGCCGCCACCGAGGTGTGGGAAGCGGTGCCGGGACGGCTGGTCCTGATCACCTGCTACCAGCGCGGTGAGGGCCGGGCCTCCACCGAGAATCTCGTTGTCTTCGCCGAGTCCTGACCCAGCGTTCGCGGTCTAGGGCGCTTGGCCGCAGCACGACCCTGCGGCCCGGACGCCGGCGCCCGGACACGACGGGGTTGCTCCGGCGCTGCCGGGCGTCGGTCACCAGCTGCTGCGCGGCCAGCACGCTGGCCGGGGTCCCGACACCGGGAACAGGACCCGTTCCGGAGCGGCGTGTGCAGCAGTGGGTCAAGGCCATGTCGCAACCGGCACGTGGACGCAAGACCGGACTCGCGCCCAGCACCATCCGGACCCGCTACAACTACGTCCACATGGCGATGCGGGCCGCGGTCGTCGACCGCATCATCAGGACCGACCCATCGGCCGGCGTGCCGCTGCCGAGAACAGGCAGGGCGTCGTCGATGACCATTCCCGTTGTGGAGGGAGTGGGGCGCGCGCTCAGCGCCGCGCCGTAGTGGCTCCAGCCGTTCATCGCTGTGTACGCCTTTGCCGGGCTGCGGCTGGGGGAGGCGGCCGGACTGCGGCTGGCGGACGTCGACTTCCTGCGCCGGACGGTCTCCGTTTGCCGCCAGCTGCAGGGTGAGAACAGCGCGACGACCCAGCCGGTAGCGCCCAAGTTCGGGCCCGAGCGAGTGGTCTACACCCCGGCCGAGCTGATGGCGTTGCTGGCGAAGCACGTGAGCGAGCAGGTGTCGAGCGAGGGGACTGGCTGTTCACGAACGCGCGCCAACCTCTGAACCGGAACTCCGCGGGGCACCAGTGGCGGCAGGTCCGCAAGGCCTCCGGGCTCGAGGGGTACACGCTGCACGACCTGGGGCACTTCTATGCCAGCGGGCTCATCGCCTCCGGATGCGACGTGGTGACCGTCCAGCGATCGCTCGGGCACTCGTCGGCGACGATCGCCCTCGGCGTCCATGCACACCTCTGGCCTACCGCCGAGGATCGGACGCGCACCGCAGCGGGCGATCTCATGACCGCCGCGCTGGGCGCGTCTGCGGACTCTCTGCGGACCGGGGGACGGTAGCGAGCCTCCGACCTGCAGGTATGGGCGTGTTCAGCGATAGTTGTCGAACTGCAGCGCGACGTCGAGGTCGGCTCCACGCAGCAGTTGCTGCACCGCCTGCAGGTCGTCGCGCTTCTTGCCGGTCACCCGGAGCTGGTCGCCCTGGATCTGCGCCTGCACGCCCTTGGGGCCCTCGTCGCGGATGAGCTTGGCGATCTTCTTGGCGACGTCGGACTCGATGCCCTGCTTGATCGTCGCGCCGATCTTGTACGTCTTGCCCGAAGCCTGCGGCTCTCCGGCGTCGAGCACCTTGAGGGAGATGTTGCGCTTGATCAGCTTCTCCTTGAACACCTCGAGCGCCGCGGCGACGCGCTCCTCGGTGTCGGCATGCAGCGAGACGCCGTCCTCCCCGGCCCACGCGATGGTCGCGTTGGTGCCGCGGAAGTCGAAGCGCTGCGACAGTTCCTTGCCGGCCTGGTTGAGGGCGTTGTCGACCTCCTGGCGGTCGACCTTGCTCACGACGTCGAAGGACGCATCGGCCATGGCTCTTCCCTTCCCCTGGGCGGACGGCGTCCCCGGGGGTTTCCGAGGAACGCGTCCACCGTTCTTGTACGCTGCTCCGGTACCACCGCACGGCGGGTTGCCCGAGTGGCCAATGGGAGCGGACTGTAAATCCGTCGGCTTAGCCTACGAAGGTTCGAATCCTTCACCCGCCACGCCCGGTCCGAACGGCCCCCGACCTCCAGGTCGGGGGCCGTTCGCGCGCTCAGGGCAGGGTGGGCGCGCGGGCGCCGGCCGTCGCGGTGCGCTCCAGCTGTCCACCGCCGAGGAACAGCCACCCGAAGGCGATGTCCACGTAGCGGGTGCAGCGCACCGTCACCTCCGCGCCGTCGGTCTCCGCCGACCACGCGTCCAGCTCCGTGCCGCCGTCGGACAGCTGGTCGGCCACCGCCGCCTGCGCGGTGGCCCGGGTCAGCGGGAGCTCGCTGCCGATGCCCGCGGCGTAGACGACGTCCTCGGCCGTGCGGTTGGCGGCCGCCAGTGCGGCACCGTCGCAGACCGACTGCACCTCCTGCTGTTCGAGGAAGGCGTCGGAGGCGGCGATCGCGCCGAAGGCCATCAGCGCCGCGACCAGCCAGCAGACCAGGACGAACGGCAGCGTCGAGCCGCGCTCGCCGTCGGTGTGCACGCGGGCAGCGTAGGTGCGGAACCGGTCGTCCACCGCCTGTGGACGGGGGCTGTGGACACTGTGGACACCCGATCGGGTGGCGGCCCGCACGGCGACCCGGCCTGTGGACGACGGTCCCGCGCATCCGGGCCGACCGAACACACTGCGGCCATGTCGATCGAGATGTCCGCTGCCGAGGTCCACGCCCTCGCCGGCGCCCTGCGCGAGGCCGCGGCGGAGGCCGCGCACATCGCACCCGGGATCGACCGGGCGGGGAGCCTCGGAACGGCCCTGCAGAGCGGCGCGGAGGCGTTCCTCGACGTGCAGCGCGCGGTGGGGCAGGCCCTCACCGGGGAGCTGGAGTGGCTGGCCGCCACGGTGGCCGCGGTCGCCGACTCGTGGCTCGACCTCGACCGGGCGCTGCTCGCCGCGGACGGCCGGAGGCGTGCCGGATGACGGTGTCGCTGCCCGAGCCCGTCCCGCTCGACCTGCCGCCCGGGGACCCCGGCGCCGTGGACGAGCTCGTCCGCGACGTCGCCGGCGCCGCCCTGCACCTCGCCGGGACCGACGACCGACTGCGCGGCCCTGCTGCCCGGGCCCCGGGCTGGCTCGGGAACGACGCGGTGGCGGCGGCCGGTCAGGTGCAGCGGGTCGCCGGGGTCGCGGCGAGGTCGGCGGCGGCGGTGCTCACCGCGGCGGGGCGGCTGAGCAGCCATGCCGAGCTGCTGCGCGACACCCGCCGGCAGGTCGGCGTCCTCCGCGAGCAGCAGGAGGAGGACTTCCGGGCAGCCCAGCTGCGGTTGGGAGGTCTGGCCGATCCCCGGCTCGCCGTGATGACCGGGGGAACGGGCTGGGCCGGCGTCGTCGCCGAGGTCGAAGCCGCAGAGTCGGTTCGACGCCGGCGGCACGCGGTGCTGCTCGAGGAGCTGGCCGACGACGTGGCCGCCACCGTCGGGGTGCTGGCGGACGCGACCGGTCCGGTGGGTGGCACCGGCCGGTCCGACGACGGCGACCGGGTCCTCGCCCACCTGGCGCTCGAGCTGCCCGGCTGGGGTGATCCCTACCTCGGGCGGCGCGGCGTACTCCTGGCACGTGCGCTCCTGGACGACGACGACGCCTCCGGCTGGGACGACGCCGCCGGGGAGGTCCTCGTCCATGCCGGCGCTGCTCCCTTCGCGCGGGCGCTGCTGCTCGGACTGGGCGTGGACGGTCTCCGCCGGGTCCTGCTGCTCCTCGGGGACGGGGAGTTCGGCGACGACATGCGCGGGCCCCCGAGTTCGGTCGCCCGCCTGCTGTCGGAGTCGATCGGCGCCGCCTCGACCACGCGGGTGGAGGCGCTGCTGGCCGGACCGCTCGTCTCTCCTGTCGACGAGGGCACGGACGCCGATCTCGTCGCCCTCGGGATGGGCGCGGTGCTCGCCGTGCGAGCCGGCTCGCACGGGCCCGGGGCGTCCACGGTCGCCGCGTGGGGGCGCCAGATCGTCGCCCGGGAGCACGCGATGTCCGGGAAGCGGGCGGGGACGACGGCGGTGGAGCGCGTCTTCCCGCGGGTCGATCCGCACCTGAGCGAGCGGTTCGATCCGCTGCCCCGGGTGCTGGAGTCCCTTGCCGGCCACGCCGATCCCGGTGCGGCGGCGGCCTTCCTGGGTTCGCGCGACGCCTGGGAGGTGCTGCTGGGCCGCCCGTGGGACGACGGTGCCGAGGCCCTGAGCCGAGTCGCGGCCCATGTCGCTGGTGAGCGCGGAGCTGCCGGTCAGGCCGCCGTCCGGTCGGCTCTGGAGGTGGTGGGAGCCGGACTGGTCGAGGAGAAGCCGTCCGCCTGGACGGTCGACCGGACGACCGTCGAGGGGGTCCTGCCCGGGCTGGGCCGGGCGGTCGCCGCCCAGGTGGAGGTGGCGGCGCTCGCGCTCGCCTCGGTCGCGGCCGAGGGAGGCGGCGAGGACGTCGGGCACCTGCTCGAGGGGCTGGGGTACCTGACGGTGGACCGCGGCGCGGCGGCCGCGGTGGGTGCGGCGCTCATCGGGTGGGTCGCCGAACAGCCGCACGACCTGACCGGCAGCAGCGTGGCCGCCCCGTCGCCGCTGTTCGCCGTCCCCGGGTCCTACGTGGCGGTCCAGGAGTACGGGCAGCGGCTCGACCACGCGCTGGACGGCTTCGAGCTCCAGCAGGCGGCCGACACCAGGGCGCTGGTGTGGAACCTGACGGGCGGGCTGGCGCTCGAGGTCGCGTCGTTCTCCCGCATCCCACTGGTGGTGCTCCTCGCCGAGGGCGTGAAGATGGTCGCCCCCGCGCTGCTGGACGCCGACGGCACGTTCACCCAGGGACCCGACGCGGGGCTCCGCCACGACGCGCACGACGCGGGCGCGGACGTGGTCGCCGCGCTCCCGCCCGACCTGATCGCCCGCGCGGAAGAGGCCCGGGCGCAGACGGAGGCGGCCTACCGGCGCACCGCGGCGGCGCTGGGCACCCCCACCCCGCCGATCTCCCCCGATCAGTGGCAGCAGGCGTTCGACTCGGTCGTGGGACCGGCGCCCCAGGTTCACGAGGTCGTCGAGGACGGCAGGCCTCGGGCCTCCCCGGCGGCCCCGAGGGGGCGCTGAGCTGCATCCGTCACCCGTTAGATGACGAACCGTCCATCACCGACTACTTAGAGTGACGACGCGAGTGTCGTTCACGCGACCGTGATCTTCGATGCTTGTCCATACGGGTGACGGGCAGCAATGTCACACGCGCGGTCCGTACTGAACGACGCTCTGCCCCCGCGCGTCATGGATGCCGCAATTCGATGTCCGTCATGCCTGGAGGCAATCGTGAGCAGCAGCGTGCAGATTTCCGTCTCGACCCGTGGTGGCAAGTGGAGCCGGGGTGGCAAGTGGAGCCGTGGCGGCAAGTGGAGCTGAGAGCGGTCGCCTGATCCGCGTCGCCGCGGCTCGGCCCGCGTCGGAGTAGCCAACCCCTGAGTGATCGCCCTCACCCCATGGGGGTGATGAGGGTCGTCCCAGGGCTGCCCGCTGCTAGCCTCGGCGCGCCCGACTTCCCAGGGGATTGCAGGTACGAGTGGCCGAGCAGGACGAGCGCACGACGCACCCGCCGTTGCCGCTCCGCAGTCCCTGGAGCGTCGCGTGGTTGGCCCTCGCGGTCGCCGTGCCCCTGTCGCTGTGGGTGCTCGTGCCGATGGCGGAGCCGGTCGGCGTCCTGCCGTTCGTCGCAGTGCTGCTGGCCTTCGTGGCCGCGGAGTCCTTCAACCTGGACTTCGAGTTCCGGAAGCAGGGCTTCTCCTGGTCCCCCAGCGAGCTCGCCTTCGTGATGGCACTCGCGACGATCGGCGGGGCGTGGACGGCGGTGGCGTGGGCGGTCGCCGTCGGGGCCGTCGTCCTGGTGCAGGGCTACCCGCCGCCGAAGGCCGCGTTCAACGTCTCCCTGATGGTCCTCGAGGTCTGCGCCGCGGTGGGCATCCTGGCGGTCTTCCCGGCGGGGGACATCTCCGAGCCCCGGTCCTGGCTCGCCTACATGGCGGCCGTCGTGGGCGCGACCGTCCTGGGGGCCGCACTCATCGCTGCGGCCATCACCGCCACGCAGGGCTACCCGGGGCGCACCCTCTGGGCGACCATCTTCATCCCCCTGCTGCTCATCGGTCCGGTAGCGGTCCTCGTCGGCCTGGCGGTCCTGCTCCTGGTCAGCGTCACCCTGTGGGTGTGGCTGCTCATCGCGCCGCTGCTCGTGGCACTGGCGCTGCTCTACCGCCGGTTCGCCGCGGTCACGCGCGAGGGGCGCAGTGTCGAGCGCGTCTACGACTTCGCCCGCCGCGTCGAGCAGGTCTCGCCCGACGAGGCCGGCACCCGGCAGATCGTGGAGGCCGTCCGCGAGCTGCTCAACGCCGATCGCGTGGCGCTCTGGCTGCCCCCCTACCTCGACGAAGGGCCGCAGCTGGTCGTCGTCGCCGAGAACGGCGCGGTCTGGTACGACGGCCCGGGCGACCCGGACGACGTCTTCCGCCGCCGGGCGGTCGCCTCGACCGACGGTCCCGTGCTGGTGTCCCTGGCCCGGGCCCACGAGAAGGAAGCGGCCGCGCTGAACCGCCGGGGGGTCTCGGACCTGCTCGGCGCCTCCGTCATGACCGCGGCCGGCGAGCCGGGCTACCTCGAGGTCTGCGACCGGCGCAGCGACATCGTCTCCTTCGGCGACAGCGACCGGGCCGCGCTGGACTCGATGCTCACGCACGTCAACGCGGCCATCCGGCACCAGCAGCTGCTCACCCAGATCCGCTACGACGCCGACCACGACCGGCTGACCGGGCTGCCCAACAGGCAGCGCCTGGCCGCCGAGATCGACCAGTTGCTGGCCACCGACCCGGTCGCCGCCCGGGCGGGCCTCATCCTGGCTGCGCTGGGCAACTACACCGAGGTCACCGACACCCTCGGCCATGCGGCCAGCGACGAGCTCCTCCTGGTCACCGCCGGCCTGCTGCGCGAGCACGCGCCGCCGTCGGCCCTGCTGGCGCGCATGGAGGGCGAGCAGTTCGCCGTCCTGCTGCCGGGGCTGTCCCTGGAGGCGACCGAACACGCCGCCCGCCGCCTACGGGAGGCGGCCTCCACCCGTGCCCGGGTCGCGGGGCTGGACCTGGAGGTCACGCTCAGCATCGGTGTCGCCGCCGCGCCGGTGCACGGCACGGACTCCGGGATGCTGATGCAGCGGGCCGACGTCGCCCTGCTGGCGGCGGTCGACTCCGGGGGCGTGGCCAGCTACCACCCGGTCCTGGACCAGCAGAGCCTCCGCCGCCTGCAGCTCGGCACCGAGCTCGAGCAGGCGATGGCCGACGGTCAGATCAGCGTGGTCTTCCAGCCGATCATCGACGCGCAGACCTCCGACATCGTCTCGGTCGAGACCCTCGTCCGGTGGGCGCACCCGCGGTACGGGGCGATCGCGCCGGATGACTTCATCCACCTGGCCGAGCAGATCGGCCGCATCGGCGCGGTCACCGACCACGTGCTGGACCTCGCTCTGGCCCGCTGCCGGCGCTGGCTGGACCAGGACATCGCCCTGTCGGTCGCGGTGAACCTCTCGGTGCACTGCCTCACCGAGCCCGACCTGGTGGACCGGGTGCGGGGTGCCCTGCAACGGCACCGCGTGCCCGGCGAGCTGCTCACCCTGGAACTGACCGAGGGCAGCGTGGTCGACGACTCCGTGCGCGACAGCACCGTCCTCGCCGACCTGCACGGGCTGGGCCTGCGGCTGTCGATGGACGACTTCGGCACCGGCTACTCGTCGCTGTCGCAGCTGCGCCAGCTGCCCATCGACGAGGTGAAGATCGACAAGTCCTTCGTGCTGGGGATGAGCACCAGTCAGGGCGAGTCGTTCATCGCCCGCTCGATCATCGAGCTGGCCCACAACCTGGGTCTGCGCGTGGTGGCCGAGGGGGTCGAGGACGAGCTGACCCGCAACCTGCTGGCCCAGATGGGCTGCGACAAGCTGCAGGGGTTCCTGGTCAGCCGGCCACTGCCCGACGACCGGCTGGAGAGCTGGCTGCTGGCCCGCACGGGCGTCCGGTCGGCGGCGCCGGGGGCGACGCACCGGCGGCTCTTCGTCCGCACCTGACACCGGCGCCACCGCCCGGCACCCCCGGCCGGACGGATGTGCCGAGGTCGGGTACAGTTCCCGACGGCTCTTCGAGCACGCCCCTTTAGCTCAGTCGGCAGAGCGTCTCCATGGTAAGGAGAAGGTCTACGGTTCGATTCCGTAAAGGGGCTCTGTGACCAGCCGGTCCTGTCGCGAGACCGGGCCGCACGGTCATCCTGGCGGTGTAGCTCAGCCTGGTAGAGCAAGCGGCTCATAATCGCTGTGTCACCGGTTCAAGTCCGGTCACCGCTACTCCCGACGGATCCCGCACCCCGGGGTCCGTCACACCTCAGCAAGCCCTGCACCACCACCTGTCACCACAAGGCTAGGAGCACTCCTCATGGCAGCGACCGACATCCGTCCGAAGATCACCCTGGCCTGCCAGGAGTGCAAGAACCGCAACTACATCACCCGCAAGAACCGTCGGAACGACCCCGACCGGCTCGAGCTGAAGAAGTACTGCCCGCGCCAGCGCAAGCACACGGTGCACCGCGAGACCCGCTGACTGACCCAGCAGCGGACGCGGAGGGCGGGAGCATGGCGCTGGACCAGACGCTGGTCGGGCGCAGCTACCCGCCCTCTGCCGTCTACGAGGTCGGGCGGGCCAAGATCGCCGAGTTCGCCACCGCGGTCGGTGCCGGCGACCCGGTGCACCGCGACGTCGATGCTGCCCGCGCCGCCGGGCACCCCGACGTCATCGCCCCCCCGACGTTCGCCATCGTGGTCAGCCTCGGCGCGGCGATGGTCGTGCTGGAGGACCCCGACGTGGCGATCGACTACACCCGGGTCGTGCACGGCGAGCAGCGGTTCGCCCACCACCGCCCGATCCGGGCCGGGGACCGGCTGGTCGCGACGACGACCATCGACGCCGCCCGGACCGTCGCCGGCAACGACATGCTGACCGCGCGGGTCGACCTGGCCACCGAGGACGGCGAGCCGGTGTGCTCGGCGACGTCGATGCTCGTGGCCCGGGGGGGATCGTGACGGTGGAGGTGGGCACGGAGCTGCCCGAGCAGGTCTTCCGCGTCACCCGCGCCGACCTCGTCCGCTACGCCGGCGCCTCGGGGGACCTCAACCCGATCCACTGGAGCGACCGCACCGCCACCTCGGTGGGCCTGCCCGGCGTCATCGCGCACGGGATGCTCACGATGGCCGTCGCCGGCCGGGCCGTCACCGCCTGGACCGGCGACCCCGCGGCGCTGGTCGAGCAGCACGTCCGCTTCGGCCGGCCCGTCGTCGTCCCCGACGACGACCAGGGCGCGGAGATCACCGTGCGCGGCAAGGTCGGCGCGCTGCTGGACGACGGCCGGGCGCGCGTCGACCTCACCGTCACCAGCGACGGGGACAAGGTCCTCTCCCTGGCCCGCGCGGTCGTCGCGCTGGCATGAGGACGCGGCGGCCGGCGCTCCTGGTCGCGGGCGCCCTGATCCTGTCCGGCTGCACCTCCTTCGCCGACACGGTGACGGCGCCGCCCACCGGGTCCGCGTCGTCGAACCCGCCATCGGCCGCCACCGAGCGGGAGGGCTGTCCGGCCGAGCGGGCCGCGCCCGACCCCGACCGCCCCGAGATCGCCCTCGACTTCCGGCTCGCCGACGACCGGCGCAGCGTGACCGGCACCGAGACCGTCGTCTTCACCCCCGACCTGGCCGTGGACGAGCTGGTGTTCCGGTTGGTCCCCAACGGACCGGACTCCGCCCCGGCGGGCAACCGGCTGGTCGTCGACGCCGCCCGCGGCGACGACGTCGCCGCCGGGCGGTACGAGGCCGCGGAGGCCCAGTCGCCGGGCGGGCTCTACGTGGTCGAGCTGGACGACGAGCTGGCCGCCGGGGAGTCCACCGAGGTGTCGCTGGACTTCACGCTCACGCTGGGCAGCGCCACGTTCGACCGCTTCGGCGTCGACGGTCCGGTGTCCTGGTGGGCCAGCGGTGCCCCGCTGCTGGCCTGGGAGACGGGCGTGGGCTGGGCGAAGGACCCCTTCGTCCCGCTGAGCGGGGAGACGGCCGTCAGCCCCGCCGCCGACACCGTCGTGACCGTGTCGGCGCCGGAGGACCTCACCGTGCTCATGACCGGCGCCCGCGCGAAGCCGTCCGCCCCGGCGGACGGTCGCCGCACGTGGACGTCGCGGGAGCCGGTCGCCCGCGACGTCGCCGTCGCCGCCGGCCCCTTCGCCACGACCGAGGCGACGACGCCCGGCGGCACGCGGGTGACCACCGGGGTGCTGCCCGACGGCGACGTGCCCGGCGAGGTGCTGAACACCGCGACCGTGGCCGCGATCGCCGACCTCGAGGCGCTGCTGGGGCCGTTCCCCTACGACACCCTCAGCGTCGCCCTGCTGCCCGACCTCGGCGGCGGGATCGAGTACCCGAGCATGATCCTCGAGGCCACCCCGAGCCGCGAGATCCTCGTCCACGAGGTCGCCCACCAATGGTTCTACGGGATGGTCGGCAACTCCCAGTTCCGCGACCCGTGGCTCGACGAGGCGTTCGCCTCGTGGGCGGAGGCCGTCGTGGACCCCGGCTCAGGCCTCGTGTCCGAGGAGGCGCTCGCCCTGGAGGGGCCGGTCGGCGCCGCCATGGACCAGTTCGAGAGCGGCGGCAGCTATTTCCGCCTCGTCTACGACAAGGGAGGTGCGGCCTTGCTGGAGGCCCAACGGACGGTCGGCGACGAGGCGTTCACCGCCGCGATCCGCTGCTACGTGGACGCCACCGCATGGCAGATCGCCACGCCGGAGGACGTCGTCCGGGCGCTCGCCGACGTGCCGGATGCCGTGCGCGTCCTGGAGGCCGCGCAGGCACTGGGCGAGGACGACGTCCTGCGCTGACTACCCGGCGGAGCCCAGGAGCCGCTGCATGCGGGAGACGCCCTCGACCAGGTCGTCGTCCCCCAGGGCGTAGGACATCCGCAGGTAGCCGGGCGTGCCGAAGGCCTCGCCGGGGACGACGGCCACCTCGGCCTCCTCCAGGATGATCTCGGCCAGCTCGACGCTGGACTCCGCCGTCCGCCCGGCCAGCGGGCGGCCCAGCAGCCCCTTGACCGACGGGTAGACGTAGAACGCGCCCTGCGGCTCGGGGCAGGCGACCCCGGGGATCTCGCGCAGCATCGACACGATCGTCTGCCGGCGCCGGTCGAAGGCCTCCCGCATGGTGGCGACGGCGGAGAGGTCGCCGGTGAGCGCCGCGATGGCGGCGGCCTGCGAGACGTTGGCGACGTTCGAGGTCGCGTGCGACTGGAGGTTGGTCGCGGCCGTGACCACGTCGGTCGGCCCGAGGATCCAGCCGACCCGCCAGCCGGTCATGGCGTAGGTCTTGGCCACCCCGTTGACGACGACGCAGCGCTCGGCGAGCTCGGGCACCACCACGGGCATCGACGGAGCGCTCACCCCGCCGTAGGTGAGGTGCTCGTAGATCTCGTCGGTCAGCACCCAGATGCCGGCGTCCAGCGCCCAGCGGCCGATCTCCTCCACCTGCTCGGCGGGGTGGACCGCGCCGGTGGGGTTGGAGGGCGAGCAGAAGAGCAGCACCTTGGTCCGCGGTGTGCGCGCGGCCTCGAGCTGGGAGGCCGAGACCAGGTACCCGCTCTGCTCGTCGGCGACGACCGGAACCGGCACACCGCCGGCCAGGCGGATCGCCTCGGGGTAGGTGGTCCAGTACGGCGCGGGCAGCAGCACCTCGTCACCCGGGTCGAGCAGCGCGGCGAAGGCCTCGTAGACCGCCTGCTTGCCGCCGTTGGTCACCAGGACGTTGGCGGGCGTGGCCTGCAGCCCGGAGTCGCGCGCCGTCTTGGCGACGATCGCGTCCTTGAGCGCGGGCAGCCCACCGGCCGGGGTGTAGCGGTGCATGGCCGGCCGGCGGCAGGCGGCGACGGCGGCCTCGACGATGTAGTCCGGCGTCGGGAAGTCCGGCTCGCCGGCGCCGAAACCGATCACCGGCTTGCCCGCGGCCTTGAGCGCCTTGGCCCTGGCGTCCACGGCGAGGGTGGCGGACTCGCTGATGGCGGCGATGCGACGCGAGATGCGGCTCCCGCCCGAGGCGGCGGACGGGCTGGCGGACTCCGAGGAGACGGCGGTCATGGGCCCATCGTGTCAAAGTCGGCGGACCCGCGACGTAGTCGCACGTGGGTGACCGACATCGACGGCGCGAACTCCACGCAGGTCCACCCGTCCAGGGCCGTCCCGAGCCCTTCGAACAACCGCTCGCCGCTCCCGAGCAGGACCGGGACGACGACGAGGTGCAGTTCGTCGACCAGTCCGGCCACATGCCGAACAGGACCGGTGCGCCGTCCCGAACTCATCGGACGGGGGAGGGGTCGGCAGGACGTTGGCTGTGCACCCGCGCGGTCCCGTACACTGGCGGTCCTGGGGCAGCTGACCCCGCCACCGGCGTGCCCCGGAACCTCCCCGAGGCTCCGTGCTGCCGTGGTGAGGCGGGCGGTCCCGGGCCCCGGCCAGGGGACTAGGGGTGTAGCTCAATTGGCAGAGCAGCGGTCTCCAAAACCGCAGGCTGCAGGTTCAAGTCCTGTCACCCCTGCCACTGCACGGCAGGAACCGACCGACCATCCGGCCGCTCATCGGAGCAGCCGCCACCACGAGGCGAGCGAGGCGCAGTGAGCGACGAGAAGCCGGGACGCGAGGACGACCCCCGCGATGCCGAGCTGACCGACGAGCAGCTCGACCGCGAGGCCCCGGGGGTCGACGACGCCGCGGAGCTCGAGGCGGCCGAGGACGAGCTCGCCGCCGAGGCGGAGGCAGACGAGGACAAGGTCGTGGCCACCCCGGCCCGTCGTCGGCGCGGCCGGATCACCGCCGGCGACGACGAGGACGAGGAGCCGGCCACCCCGACCCGCCGCGCGGCGCGGCCGGCAGCCGTCGGGGCCACGTCGGCCACCCGTTCGCGGGCCGACGGCGGGCGGGCACGCAGCGAGAGCGCGCAGAAGCGCTCGCTGGCACGGTTCCTCCGCGAGGTCGTCGCCGAGCTGCGCAAGGTCATCTGGCCCGGCCGCCGCGAGCTGATCACCTACACGACCGTGGTCATCATCTTCGTGGCGTTCATGGTCGCGCTCGTGGCCGGTCTGGACCTGCTCTTCGCCCGGGGCGTGATCGCCGTCTTCGGCTGACCTCCGCCCGCGCCTGCACGCCACCTGACCAGGAAAGAGACCACACCTGTGATCGAGCTTGTGAGATCACCGATGAGCGCGGCACCGTCGGTCGCGACACCGACGAGCGCCAGCGAGGAGAAGTAGTGACCGACCCCCGCGAGCCCTTCGGGACCGCCACCCCGGTCGACGGCGCGACCGCCACGGACCTCGACGACGCCGCCTTCGAGCAGCGCGGCAGCGTCGACCTCGAGACCGGCGCCGGCGAGACCGGTGCGGCCGAGGGGTCGACCGACACGACCGACCTCGACACCGCCACCGAGATGTCCGACGTGACGCCGGAGATCGAGGGCGGCGAGCCCGACAGCCTGGTCACCGACCCGCTGGCCGCCCCGGCCACCGACTCGGACCTGCCTGCGGTCGAGGAGGACGAGGACCCGGTCGAGGCGATGAAGAAGTCGCTCCGGATCGCCCCCGGCGACTGGTACGTCGTGCACTCCTACGCGGGCTACGAGAACAAGGTGAAGACCAACCTCGAGGCCCGCATCCAGTCCCTGGACGTCGAGGACTACATCTATCAGATCGAGGTGCCCACCGAGGAGGTCACCGAGATCAAGAACGGCAAGCGCGCGCAGGTCAACCGCAAGGTCCTGCCGGGCTACCTCCTCGTGCGCATGGAGCTCAACGACGAGTCGTGGGGCGCCGTGCGCAACACCCCCGGCGTCACCGGCTTCGTGGGGGCGACGTCCAAGCCCTCGCCGCTCACCATCGACGAGGTCGTGAAGATCCTCGTGCCGGCCATCACCCCGCAGGCCGCTCGCACGACCGGCGAGACCGCCGCGGCCGCCCCGGCTGCCGCTGCCGTCGTCGACTTCGAGGTCGGCGAGTCGGTCACGGTCATGGACGGGCCCTTCGCGACCCTGCCCGCCACGATCAACGAGATCAACGCCGAGCAGCAGAAGCTGCAGGTGCTGGTCTCCATCTTCGGCCGCGAGACACCCGTCGAGCTGTCGTTCAACCAGGTCAGCAAAATCTAGAAAGGACCCCGTCGCCCCCCGCCGCTCGTAAACTCGCGGCGGGGCCCTGCGACGGGGCCGTTCCATCCCGTCACCAAGAAGGAAGTCATGCCCCCCAGGAAGCGGTTGACCGCGGTCATCAAGCTCCAGATCAACGCCGGTGCGGCGACCCCCGCGCCGCCCGTGGGTCCGGCGCTCGGCCAGCACGGCGTCAACATCATGGAGTTCTGCAAGGCCTACAACGCCGCGACGGAGTCGCAGCGCGGCAACGTGGTCCCGGTCGAGATCTCGGTCTACGAGGACCGCTCGTTCACGTTCATCACCAAGACCCCGCCGGCCGCGCGCATGCTGCTCAAGGCCGCCGGTGTCGACAAGGGTTCGGGCGAGCCGCACAAGACGAAGGTCGCCACGGTCACCCGTGACCAGGTCCGCGAGATCGCCACCACCAAGCTGGCCGACCTCAACGCCAACGACCTCGACCAGGCCGAGAAGATCATCGCCGGCACCGCGCGGTCGATGGGTATCACGGTCGTCTGAGCACCCGCACCATCCAGCACGCGTGGGAGGGCCTTCGCCGGCCCGTTCACCACACGACCAGGGCTCCGCTGATCACGGGGGAGCCCTCCGGAGAGGAAAACCATGGCGAAGCACGGCAAGAAGTTCCGCGCAGTGGCCGAGAAGGTCGACCGCGACAACCTGTACAGCCCGCTCCAGGCCGCGAAGCTGGCCAAGGAGACGTCGACGACGTCCTACGACGCCACCGTCGAGGTCGCGCTGCGGCTCGGTGTCGACCCCCGCAAGGCCGACCAGATGGTCCGCGGCACGGTCAACCTGCCCCACGGCACGGGCAAGACCGCCCGCGTGATCGTCTTCGCGACCGGTGACAAGGCCGCCCAGGCCGAGGCCGCCGGCGCCGACGTCGTGGGCTCCGACGACCTGATCGAGAAGATCCAGGGCGGTTTCCTGGACTTCGACGCCGCGATCGCGACGCCGGACCAGATGGCCAAGGTCGGCCGCATCGCCCGCATCCTGGGCCCCCGTGGCCTGATGCCGAACCCGAAGACCGGCACCGTGACCCCCGACGTCACCAAGGCCGTCAACGACATCAAGGGCGGGAAGATCAACTTCCGCGTCGACAAGCAGGCCAACCTGCACCTGGTGATCGGCAAGACCTCCTTCGACGAGGACAAGCTGGTGGAGAACTACGCCGCCGCCCTCGACGAGGTCCTCCGGGCCAAGCCGTCCTCGGCCAAGGGCCGGTACCTCAAGAAGGTCACCGTCTCCACCACCATGGGCCCGGGCATCCCGGTCGACCCGAACCGCACCCGCAACATGCTGGTGGACGAGCCCACCTCGTAAGCAGGACAGCACCGAGGGCCCCGCAGCGCACGTCGCTGCGGGGCCCTCGCCGTTCACCGGCGCCGAGCCCGTGTACGCTGTGGCCTGTTCCCCCCAAGACCGTTGGTCGTCGCACGTCCGCGTGCGATCGAAGGTCCCGGAGCTCCGGGCGACCCGCGCAGGAGGACGGTTCGATCGACGGGCGTCGGTAGCACCACACCGCGCCTAGTCCTCGCCCCGTGCGCCCTGCGCCGGGGCGTTCCTCGTCTCCGGGCCCCTCGATCGTCCCCTCGTGGTCATGACGCAGCCGTGCACCGGCCGGTGGTCGCCCGACAGACGAGAGGAGGCCCATGCCCACCCAGGCGAAGGCCGCGGTGATCGACGAGATCACCGAGCGGTTCCAGAACTCGAGTGCGGCGGTGCTCACCGAGTACCGCGGGCTGACCGTGGCGCAGCTGACCCAGCTGCGTCGTTCCCTCGGTGAGG
>CADCTN010000236.1:0-26721 GCA_902805535.1 uncultured Blastococcus sp.
GCCCTGGAGAGCGAGCTGATCAGCCTCGGTCCCACCGGGCCCACGCATCTGCGGGTCGCCGGCGGCCACGCGCTGCGGGGCAGCGTCGCGGTCAAGTCGTCGAAGAACGCCGCCGTCGCCCTGCTGTGCGCCTCGCTGCTCAACCGTGGCCGCACGACGCTGCGCAACGTCGCCCGCATCGTCGAGGTGGAGCGCATCCTCGACGTGCTCCGCTCCATCGGGGTCTCCGCGACCTGGGACGCCGAGGGCCACGACCTCACCCTCGTCGTCCCCGACGAGCTGGACCTGACCGCCATCGACGCCGACGCCGCGCGCCGGACCCGCAGCATCATCATGTTCCTGGGCCCGCTGCTGCATCGCGCGCCGGTCTTCGAGCTGCCCTACGCCGGCGGCTGCGACCTGGGCACCCGGACCATCCAGCCACACATGATCGCGCTGCGGCCGTTCGGCCTGGAGGTGGAGGCGCGGGCCGGCGAGTACCACGCGACGGTGCAGCACACCGGTGCGCCCGCGCGGGCCATCGTCCTGACCGAGCGCGGCGACACGGTGACCGAGAACGCCCTGCTGGCCGCCGCCCGTACCGACGGCACCACGGTCATCCGCAATGCCAGCTCCAACTACATGGTCCAGGACCTGTGCCTGTACCTGCAGCTGCTCGGCGTCGGCATCGAGGGCCTCGGGACGACGACGCTGGTCGTCCACGGGCAGCCGGTGCTCGACGCGGACGTCGACTACACGATCAGCGAGGACCCGGTCGAGGCGATGAGCCTGCTCACCGCCGGCATCGTCACCGGATCGGAGCTGACGGTGCAGCGGGCGCCGATCGACTTCCTGGAGATCGAGCTCGCCGTCCTCGCCGAGATGGGCCTGCGGTACGACCTCTCGCCGGAGTACCTCGCCGACAACGGGCACACCCGGCTGGCCGACATCACGATCCGCCCCTCGGAGCTGCACGCGCCGATCGACAAGATCCACCCGATGCCGTTCCCGGGGCTCAACATCGACAACCTGCCGTTCTTCGCCGTCATCGCGGCGCAGGCCAGCGGCTCGACGCTCATCCACGACTGGGTCTACGACAACCGGGCGATCCACCTGTCCGACCTGACCCGCCTGGGTGCCGACGTCCGCCTCATGGACCCGCACCGCGTCCTGGTCAACGGGCCCACCCGCTGGTCCAGCGCGGAGGTCGTCTGCCCGCCGGCGCTGCGGCCGGCGGTGGTCATCCTGCTGGCGATGCTGGCGGCCAAGGGGACGTCGGTCCTGCGCAACGTCGACATCATCGCCCGCGGCTACGAGCACCTCTACGAGCGACTGGTCGAGATGGGCGCCCACATCGAGGTCTTCCACGACTGAGGAAGGTCCCTGCAGGGGGGACCTGGAGGCTCGGATCCGGCGACGCGGGCCAGTCCCGTCCGGGTGCGGCCGTGAGCTCGGCGTCGAGCATGCGACCGTTCGTCTAGTCCAGTGTCACGCCGAAGCCGTGCAGGGCCAGTCGCATCAGCACCGGGCCGCGGCGCAGCAGGTCCGCGACCCGCTCCGCGCTGGCGGCCTCCAGATCGGCGAGCCGGACGGCATAGGCACCGGGGCCTTCCAGCCGGGCCTCGTGGAGGGCGGCGGTGTTCACCCACACCTTGCGGCGCGACTCGCGCAGGAAGAGCCGGCTCGCCTGCCGGTTGACCGGTGCCAGCACGTGGTCCAGCCAGGTCCGCCGTCCGCCGGCCCGCTGCAGGGCGAGGTCCTCCTCCCCCACGCGGGCGGCCAGGACGTCGTCGATCCGCTCGTGGTCCCGGCGACGGCGGTCCACCAGCGCCGGCGACGCGAAGTCCTCGGGCGGGATGACGGCGATCAGCGACTGCGGCAGGTCGTAGTTGATGTGCGCGTTCATCCCGAGCAGGACGTGCGCCTCCGGCGGCAGCTCCGGATCCGCCCCGAACGCCCGCCGCCACGGCGCGGCCACGGTGGCGGGCGCCCGGCGGTGGGCGTCCAGGGTGTCGAGGTAGAAGCCGGCGAAGTCGACGTCCCACGCCGCGACCCAGGCGGGGTCCTCGAAGCGGCCGGCGGCCAGCGCCGCCGCCACCGCCCGGGTCGTGCGCAGGTAGGTGCCGAGGAAGAACCGCGCCGGGTCCTCGTCGTCCTGCACCTTCCCGAGCAGCGCCTCCATCCGCGCGACGAGCGCAGCGACGGCGTCGGCGTCGGTCACGCGCCGGGGTCCTTCGTCAGAGAAGGGCGTCCAGGCCGTCGTCGGGCGGCATCGCCATCGCGGCCTCGACGGGGGGGCGGTGCGGCTGGTCGAGCCCGCGCATCCGTGCCGCGTGCAGGGCCAGCAGCAGGTTCAGCCGCAGGGTCGGGTCGCTGGTGAAGGGCCCGAGCAGCCGCTCCAGCTTGCCGATCCGGTACCGCATGGTGTTGTAGTGGAAGTGCAGGCGCCGCGCGGACTCCGCGACGTTGAGGTTGGTCTCCAGCAGGACGCGCAGGGTGTCCCGCAGGTCGGCGGAGTCCGCGTCGGCCGCGTCGGCCAGCGGGCCGAGCACCTCGTCGACGTAGGTCCGCAGCTCGGTGCTGTCGGGGATCAGCGACAGCAGCCGGAAGACACCCAACTGGTCGAAGTGGGTGACCGCCGAGCCGCCGTGGATCTCCTGGCCGACACCGAGGGCCCGCTGCGCCTGCCGGTGTGCCTCGGCGAGCGCGGACAGCGAGTCCGCCGGCCGGCCGATCCCCGTGCCCAGCACCCGCCCGACCCGGCGGAGCCGCCCGTTGACCCGGGAGGAGACCGCGGAGACCAGCGCCGACAGCTCCTCGGCGGTGCGCCCGTCCAGCGGCAGCAGGGTGACGATCTCGGTGGCCAGACCGGCGACGGCCGCCCCGGCCACCTCGGGCTCCAGGGCGGCCCGCCACCCGTCGGCCAGCCGGTCGAGCACGTCGAGCGCCTTGGTCGGGTCGGCCGCGGCGTCCGCCACGGTCTCGGTGGCCGTCACCAGCACGGCCACGGGTCCGTCCAGGCGCCAGCCGAAGGAGCGGGTGTAGGCCAGCGTGCGCTCGGTGTGGCCGACCGAGCCGCCCACCAGTCGGCGGACCAGATCGCCCTGGAACCGCAGCTCGACCGAGTGCACCGCCTGCAGCCGGATGACCGAGAGCGCGGCGATGACCGCGGCGCGCTCGAGCACACCGCCGGCACCCAGCATCATCGCGCCGTTGCGGTGCACCGCCACCAGCCACCCGTGCCGCTGGTCCCCGGCCATGATCGGCGCGACCGCGTACTCGCCCACACCCCCGGGCAGCTGGTGGTGACCGGGGACGAGCAGGATGCCGTCGGCCGGTGAGAGGTCGGCGTCGGCCAGCACGTCGGCCGGCGTCACGACCGTCCGGTCCGCGCGCACGCCGGAGAGCCGGCGCGAGGGCGTCATGGCCGCCAGCTCGTCGTCGGCCGCGGCGTCCAGGAGCCACAACCAGTCGCTGATCTCGGCGACGTCCTCCCGCGGGCCCGCGCTGGTGACGACCTCGCGATCGGGGCCCAGACCCAGGACGGCCGCGCCGTCCATCATCACGGCCAGCCGCGCGGCGACCTCGGCCAGCCCGCCTCCGGTGAGGGCGACCTCCATGAACTCGTCGTCCATGCGGGAGGACAGCGCGAGCGCCTGGCTCTGCTTGCTGACGACCGCGCCGAGAACCCGGGAGACGAGCTCGTCGAGGCGCACCCCCACCGGGAGGGCGAGCACCGGCAGGCCGCGCCGCTCGGCCTCCGCCAGCACCTCGCCGGGGATCGGCGCGGGGCCCTCGGTGCGCCGGAAGGCCAGCGCCGCGGTGCCCATCGAGTCCAGCCGCTCCACCAGGGCGCGGTAGTTGGCCGCGTCGGCAGGCGGCAGCCGAGCTCCGAGGACGACCAGCACGTCCGGCCCCGCCGCCGCCAGGGGGTCAGCCGGGTCGTCGACGACCATGTGCCGCACGACGCGGCCGAGGCCGGCGGCGCCCGCGGCCACCGAGGTGCCGGCGAGGCCGGGCAGCTGGAGCGCCTCCTCGACCGTGAGGCCCATCCGCTCCTGCCAGCTCGTGCGGTCGTCCCGCGGCGCCTGAGCGCGCGACTCGTCGACAGCCCAGTTACGCCGGAAAGGCATCGATCCGTCACGGTGCGTCGGAGCAACGAGCGAAGCATCACCCTGGGTCACGATGCATCCCCCTCATGTCGCGGTCCAGGGTGCCACATCACCCGAAGCTGTCAGGACTCCCCGGACGACGGGGTCCATTCTTGGCGACTTCCGCCATGAGACGGCGTGCGACGCGCCCAATAAGTTCGAGGTCCGGTGCACCTCGCCGCTGGATGGTAGGCCGTCGCAGAACGCCGGCGCCGACCCACCCTCCGACCGCGGTCGGGCGTGGACCGGGCCGGACGGGGGGTCATGGGCACCTCCCGTCGCCCCTCCGCCGAAGGGTCGCCATGCGCACGACCGACGAGACCACTGCCCCGGGCCACCGCCCGCAGACGGACGCGTCGCAGCGCGGCCGTGCCGCGCGCGCCGGAGTCCCCACCATCCCCCTCCCACCCGACTCCGCGCAGGCGACGGCACGCACGGCCCGCCCAGCGCGAGCCGCCACCGCCGTCCCGGCGGCCGCCAGCACCGGTATCGCGGAGCTGCTCCGCGGGCCGGTCCGACCGGCACGAGTCCTGATGAGTCTGCCGGCCGCCGTGTACGTCCACGTCGGCAACGACCACGGCGGCGACGTCGTCGGCGTCATGACCAGCGACGCCGCCCGGCTCCCGCTGGGCTGCGTGCTCTTCCGCCCGAGCAACGGCCGGCCCCTGGTGGCCCTCCCGCCGGGAGCGCCGGCCGAGGTCGGCGGTGGCCGCATCGTGGTCGGCGACCTCGCCGTCAGCGCCGCCGCGTGGTGGAACCCGCGCCCGAAGCTGCCGAGCCTGCGACCGGCGCTGCTGCCCGAGGGCGTGCGCCAGCTCCGCAACGCCCTCTACGGCGAGGGCGTCCCGCACAGCGCCTTCACGCTGCCCGGCCTGCCGGTCGGCCCCGGTGGACCGCTGGCCGCCCTCCGGGGTGCCGTCCGGCGCGCCGACCTGGACGCCGCCCTGCGCACCGCCACCCGGCTGATCGGGCTGGGCCCGGGCCTGACCCCCGCCGGCGACGACGTCATGGCCGGCACCATCGCCGGGCTCGTGCTGCTCGGCCACCCCTCGGCAGAGCGGTTCGCCGCGGGCGTGTACTCACTGGCGGGCGGCCGCACGACCGAGCTGTCCCGGGCGCTGCTCCGGCACGCCGCCTGCGGCCGGGTCAGCGCCGAGTACGCGGCGGTGCTGCACGGCCTGGTGGGCGAGCGCCCGCTCGGGCCGGCGGTGGACGGCCTGCTGGCCACCGGGGCCACGAGCGGCCGGGCGCTCGCGCTGGGCCTGTCCACGGCGATCGACCTGGTCGAGCGGACCACCCGCCGCTGAGCGCAGGAGGGAACCCGGTTCGGGAGCGGGGCCACTCTCAGCGGCGGCAGCCTCAGAGGCGGGAGGCGTGGATGCTGGTGACGAGGATGGCCCGCGCGCCGAGCTCCCAGAGCTCGTCCATGACCCGGTTGGTGTCGGCCTTCGTGACCATCGCCCGGACGGCGGACCAGCCCGGCCTCTGCAACGGGCTGACCGTGGGGCCCTCGATGCCGGGGGTGATCGCGGTGGCCCGGGCGAGGATGTCGTCCGGGCAGTCGTAGTCGAGCATCACGTACTGCCGGGCCACCAGGACGCCCCGCAGGCGACGCCGCAGCTGGGCGACGGCGGGGATCTCCTCGGCCCCCTCGCGGCGCACCAGGATGGCCTCGCTGGTCAGGACGGGCTCCCCGATGATGTGCAGCCCGGCGGCGCGCAGGGTGGTGCCGGTCTCGACCACGTCGCAGACGGCGTCGGCCACACCCAGGCGGCACGCGGTCTCCACCGCCCCGTCGAGCTTGACCACGTCGGCCTTGATGCCGGACTCCTCGAGGAAGCGCCGCAGCAGCACCGGGTAGGCGGTGGCGATCCGCTTCCCGACCAGCTGCTCGACCTCCTCGATGCCCGACCCCACCGGCGAGGCGAAGCGGAACGAGGACCGGCCGAAGCCCAGCGGCATGTCCTCGACCGCCGCCATCCCCTCGCCGTTCTCCGGGGCGGTCTCCAGCAGCATGTCCCGGCCGGTGATGCCCACGTCGAGCGTGCCGGCCGCCACGTACACGGCGATGTCGCGGGGCCGCAGGTAGAAGAACTCGGTGTCGTTGTCGGGGTCGTAGACCGCGAGGTCCTTGGTGCTGCGCCGCTGCCGGTACCCGCTCTCGGTCAGCATCTCGGCCGCCGGCTCGCTCAGGACGCCCTTGTTGGGCACGGCGATGCGCAGCACGGGTCGAACTCCTGTCACTGGGAGAAGATCACAGGTGAGCGTAGACGTCGTCGAGCGTCAGCCCTCGGGTCAGCATGAGCACCTGCACCCGGTACAGGAGCTGGCTGATCTCCTCCGCCGTCCGCTCGTCCGTCTCGTGCTCGGCGGCCATCCAGGACTCCGCGGCCTCCTCGACGACCTTCTTGCCGGCCGCGTGGACGCCGTCCCGCACCGCCTGCACGGTGCCCGACGACGGTTCGGCGGCGGCGACCTTCGCCGACAGCTCGGCGAACAGCTCGTCGAAGGTCTTCATCTCCGGCCGCTCGGCGTGATGCCGGCCGGCGACGCGGCGAACCCGGTCGACCGGGGCGGGACCCGCAGCCCCCGCAGCGTCAACGCCGTGGCGAGCGCGGCGATGGCGGCCTCCCAGCCCTTGTCCTCGGCCGATCCAGGCAGCCCGGCGCGATCGCGGGCCTGCTCCTCGGTGTCGCAGGTCAGGACGCCGTTGCCGACCGGCTTGCCGGCGTCCAGGGCCACCCTCGTGAGCCCGGCGGTGACGGCGTCGCAGACGTACCCGAAGTGCGGCGTACCCCCGCGAACCACCACGCCGAGCGCGACGACGGCGTCGTGCCGCTCGGCCAGTGCCTGCGCGACGACCGGCAGCTCGACGGCGCCCGGCGCGCGCACGATCGTGGGGTCGGTGACGCCGCTGGCCCTGGCGGCCTCGACGGCGCGGGCCAGCAGCTGGTCGGTGAGCTCGGCGTGCCAGGTGGTGGCGACGATGCCGAGAGTCAGTCCCGTCGCGTCGACCGGCTCCACGACGGGCGCTCCGCTCCCGCTCACAGCTGCTGCTCGGTCTGCCCGAGGGGTACGGCGGCGCCCTGCCCGGTGGTGCCTTGCGCGGTGGCCGGGGTGTCGGCCGGACCCGCTTCTGTTTCCGGCTCGATGATGTCGAGCAGGTGTCCCATCCGGTCGCGCTTGGTGCGCAGGTAGCTGAGGTTCTCCGCGGTGACGTGGCTGGGCAGCGGCACGCGGCCGAGCACGCTCAGCCCGTAGCCCTCGAGCCCGGCCCGCTTGGCCGGGTTGTTGGTCAGCAGCCGCATCGTGTGGATGCCGAGGTCGACGAGGATCTGCGCCCCGGTGCCGTAGTCGCGCGCGTCGGCCGGCAGCCCCAGGTCGAGGTTGGCGTCGACGGTGTCCACGCCGAGGTCCTGCAGCTGGTAGGCCTGCAGCTTGTGCAGGAGGCCGATCCCCCGGCCCTCGTGGCCGCGGATGTAGAGGACCACGCCGCGGCCCTCCAGGGCGACGGCGGCCAGCGCGGCCTGCAGCTGGGGACCGCAGTCGCAGCGCAGGGAGCCGAACACGTCGCCGGTGAGGCACTCGGAGTGCACGCGGACCAGGACGTCCTCGCCGTCGCCGATGTCACCGTAGACGAAGGCCACGTGCTCGCGGTCGTCGTAGGAGCTGGAGTAGCCCACCGCGGTGAAGACGCCGGGCGCCAGCGGGACCGTGGCCTCGGCGACCCGCTCGACCAGCTTGTCGAAGCGCTTGCGGTAGGCGATGAGGTCGGCGATGGAGATCATCACCAGGTCGTGCTCGTCGGCGAAGACGCGCAGCTCCTCGCCACGGGCCATGCCGGTCGGGTCCTTCTCGCTGACGATCTCGCACAGCGCGCCGGAGGGGCGCAGGCCGGCGAGCACCGCGAGGTCCACGGCCGCCTCGGTGTGCCCGGGCCGGCGCAGCACGCCACCGTCCTTGGCGCGCAGCGGCACGATGTGACCGGGGCGGGTCAGGTCCTGCGCGGTGGTGTCGGCCGCCGCGAGGGTCCGGATGGTGGTCGCCCGGTCGGCGGCGGAGATGCCGGTGCTGGTGCCCTCGCGGGCGTCGACGGTGACCGTGTAGGCGGTGCCGTGGCGGTCCTGGTTGACGCGGAACATCGGCGGCAGGTCCAGCCGGTCGGCATCGGCCTCGGTGACCGCGACGCAGATGTAGCCCGAGGTGTACCGGACCATGAACGCCAGCAGCTCCGGGGTGGCGAGCTCGGAGGCGAAGATCATGTCGCCCTCGTTCTCGCGGTCCTCGTCGTCGATGACGACGACCGGCCGGCCGCTCTTGATCGCGGCGATGGCGGTCTCGATGGTGTCGAGCCGACCCAGCGGGCTGCTCATCGCGAGGCCCCCAGCAGTCGCTCCACGTACTTGGCGATCACGTCGACCTCCAGGTTGACGGGCTCCCCCGCGGCGCGCGCGCCGAGCGTGGTCTCACGGAGGGTGGTGGGGATGAGGCTGACTTCGAACCAGGGCTCGGCCAGGTCGGCCGCGCTGACCGCGCTCACGGTGAGCGAGACGCCGTCGACGGCGATGGAGCCCTTCTCGACGACGTAGCGGGCCAGCTGCGGCGGCAGGGCGATCCGCACGACCTCCCAGTGCTCGCCGGGAGTGCGCCCGAGGATGCGGCCGACCCCGTCGACGTGGCCCTGCATGAGGTGTCCGCCCAGGCGGGTGTGCGGGGCGACGGCGCGCTCCAGGTTGACCGGCTGGCCTTCGCCCGCGCCGCCGAGGCTGCTGCGGATGAGGGTCTCGGCCATCACGTCGGTGCTCCAGACGTCGCCGTCGACATCGGTGACGGTGAGGCAGACGCCGTTGACGGCGATCGAGTCGCCGAGCTGGACGTCCTCCAGCACCTTGGCTGCCCGGATCCGCAGTACCGCCGCCGTGACCTGTCCGCCGGCGAATCGCTCCTCGCGGACCACGACGGTGCCCAGCTCTTCCACGATGCCGGTGAACACCTCAACTCCTTCTGTCCGCGTGCCGGTCCCCACCAGTGTGCCGGGTGGGCCGCAGGTGGATCTGCACGTCCCCGCCCATCGGGAGGAGATCGACGATCGAGAAGGACAGCGCATCGGCCATGGTGCTGATTCCCAGGTCCCCCACGAGCGAGGGACCGGCACCCAGCAGGGTCGGTGCGAGGTGCACGACGGCCTCGTCCACCAGCCCGGCCCGGAGGAAGGCCGCGGCCAGCGTGGGGCCGCCCTCCAGCAGGACCCGCCGGACGTCGCGGTCGAACAGCTCCGCCAGCAGCTGGGCCGGCGTCTCCGCCCGGCTGAGGAGGGTCGGGGCGGCGTCGTCGTGGACCCGCGCGGTCGCCGGCACGCGCCCGCGCCGGTCGACGACGACCCGCAGGGGCCGGCGGCCGGTGACCTGCCCGCCGGCGTCGCGGACGGTGAGCCGGGGGTCGTCGGTCAGCGCCGTCCCTGAGCCGACGACGACCGCGTCGCAGGTGGCCCGCAGCCGGTGGACGGCGGCACGCGCGACCTCGCCGGTGATCCAGCGGCTGGTGCCGTCGGCCGCGGCGACCCGGCCGTCGAGGGTGGCGGCGACCTTCCAGACGACGAAGGGCCGGTGCTCCCGGACGCCGGTGAGCCAGGAGGCCAGGGCGCCGTGCTCCGCCTCGTCCCGTTCGACGCCGACCTCGACGTCGATCCCGGCGGCCCGCAGCCGGTCGGCTCCCCCGCCGGCCGGCGCGGTCGGCTCGGGGACGGCGACCACCACCCGGGCGACGCCCGCCGCGATCAGCGCCTCCGCGCAGGGGCCGGTGCGCCCGGTGTGCGCGCAGGGCTCCAGGGTGACCACGGCGGTACCGCCGCGGGCGCGCTCGACGGCCTGCGCCAGCGCGACCACCTCGGCGTGCGGGCCGCCGGCTGGCCGGGTGGCCCCCTCCCCCACCGGCGTCCCGTCGGGGGCGAGCACGACGGCACCCACGGCCGGGTTGGGGCTGGTCGCGCCCAGGACGCTCGCGCCGAGTTCGCGGGCCCGGGCCATCGCCGAGCGCTCGCCCTCGGTCACCCGCGCATCGCCGCGGCGGCCTGCGCGCGCAGGGCGGCGATCGCCGCGTCCGGGTCGTCGGCGCCGTAGACGGCGGAGCCCGCGACGAACATGTCCACGCCGGCCTCGGCCGCCTGCTCGATGGTGTCGGCGTTGATGCCGCCGTCGATCTCGACGATCAGCGTCAGCTCTCCGGTGTCGACCAGCCGGCGCGCGGTCCGCACCTTCGCCAGCACGTCCGCGATGAACGACTGGCCGCCGAAGCCGGGCTCGACGCTCATGACCAGGAGGGTGTCGAAGTCCGCGAGCACGTCCAGGTGGGTCTCCAGCGGCGTTCCGGGCTTGAGCGCCAGGCCCGCGAGCGCCCCGGCCGCACGGATGTCGCGGGCGACGGCGCGGGGGTCGGCGCATGCCTCGGCGTGCACCGTGACGTTCCGGGCGCCGGCCTCCGCGTAACCGGGGGCCCAGCGCCCCGGGTCCTCGATCATCAGGTGGCAGTCCAGCGGGACCGGGCTCACCGCCTGGACCGCCGCCATGACGGGCAGGCCGAAGGTCAGGTTCGGCACGAAGTGCCCGTCCATGACGTCGAAGTGCAGCCAGTCGGCTCCGGGGACCCGGGCGGTCTCCTCCGCCAGGCGCGCGAAGTCAGCCGACAGCAGGCTGGGCGCGATCTTGGGTTCCCGGGGCACGTCTGCGGAGTCTAGGTGGACCCCCGAGCGCGTCGTCGAGCCCCGGACGGCGGGCGGCAGACCGGTTCCGGCCGAGGCTACGACCGCGGCCGGGGGGCGCTCAGCGGGTGCGGCGGAACAGGGCCATGAACATCGCGTCGGTGCCGTGGCGGTGCGGCCAGAGCTGCGCGTAGTCGCCGCGCGCGATGCCCGGCACCTCGGGGAACAGCGGCGCGACCGGCAGCACCTCGACGTCGTCGCGGGCGGCGGCGACGTCGGCGACGGCGACGGTCTCCTCGGTGTGCGGCGAGCAGGTCACGTAGGCGACCACGCCGCCGGGCCGCACCGAGGCCAGCGCGCCGGCCAGCAGTTCCAGCTGCAGCTCCACCAGCGGGGCGACGTCCTCGGGGGTCCGCCGCCAGCGCACCTCCGGCCGGCGCCGCAGCGCACCCAGCCCCGTGCAGGGGGCGTCGAGCAGCACGCGGTCGAAGGATCCGGCGGCCCAGGGCGGCTCGCGGCCGTCGGCGGCCAGCACCTCGACATCGGTCTCGCCGGCCAGGGCCGAGCGCACCAGGTCCGCCCGGTGGGGGGCGCGGTCGGCCGCGGTCAGCCGCACACCCTCCGGGCGGACGGCGGCCAGCAGCCCGGCCTTGCCGCCCGGACCGGCGCACATGTCCAGCCAGGCGTCGTCCCGGCCCTCCAACGGCGCGCGGGCGAGGAGCAGCCCGGCCAGCTGGCTGCCCTCGTCCTGCACGGCGGCGACGCCCGAACGCACCGTCGCCAGGCGCCCGGGGTCGCCCCCGTGCAGCCGGACCGCGTGCGGCGACCACGGCCCCGCCTCGCCGCCGGACTCCTCGACCAGCGCCGCACGGTCGACGCGCCGGGCCACCAGGTGCACCTCGGGTGCGGCGTCGTCGGCCAGCAGCGCCGGCTCCAGCTCGTCGTCCCCGCCGAGGGCGTCCCGCCAGGCGTCGACGATCCACCGCGGGTGGTTGGTGGTCAGCGCGAGCCGCTGCTCGCCGTCGCCACCGAGAGTGGCCAGCCACTGCTCGCGGTCGCCGCCCGTGGCCACCTTCCGCAGCACGGCGTTGACCAGCCCCGAGGCGCCGGTGCCCACGATCGCGCGGGTGAGGTCGACGGTGGTGTCGACCGCGGCGTGGGACGGGACGCGCAGGTCGATGAGCTGGTGGGTGCCCAGCCGCAGCAGGTCGAGGACGCGCGGGTCGAGCTCGCCGAGCGGCCGCGAGACGAGCGTCGCCAGGATCGCGTCGAGGGTGCCCTGGGCCCGCAGCGTGCCGTAGGCCAGCTGGGTCGCGAAGGCGGCGTCGCGCTCGTCCAGCTCGGGCCGCTCGCGCAGGAGCTGCGGCAGCAGCAGGTTCGCGTAGGCGGCGCGCGAGGTGACGCCGTCGAGCACGTCGTACGCGGTCAGCCGGGCGCCGTCGAGCGTTCGCCGCCGCGTCGCGGGGTGCCGCCTCCTCGGCGGCGTCACGGGCCGACCCGCTCGCCGGCGGCAGGGCGGGCGCCCCGGGCCCAGTCGGCCGCGGGGAACATCCGCTTGCCCGCGGGCTGTACGTCGCCCAGCCGCACCGCGCCGCGCCCGGTGCCCACGAGGACACCCTCCGGGCCGATCAGCAGCTCGCCCGGCGCCAGCTCGGGGGCGTCGGCGACGGCGAGGACGGGGCCCAGGCGCAGCCGGTCGCCGCGCCACGTCGTCCACGCGCCGGGGGCCGGGGTCACCCCGCGGACGCGGCGGTCGACGACGTGCGCGGGGAGCGCCCAGTCGACCCGGGCGTCCGCGGGCTCGACCTTGGGCGCCAGGCTCACCCCCTCGCCGGGCTGCGCCTGCGCCACCAGGCTGCCGTCGGTGATCCCGTCCAGCGTGGCCACCAGCAGCCCGGCGCCGCTCACCGCCAGCCGGTGCAGGAGCTCGCCGGCGGTGTCCCGGGGACGGATCGGCTCGGTGACCGTGCCGTAGACCGGTCCGGTGTCCAGGCCCGCCTCCAGCAGGAACGTCGAGGCCCCGGTGATCTCGTCACCGGCCATGATCGCGTGCTGCACCGGAGCGGCACCGCGCCAGGCGGGGAGCAGGGAGAAGTGCAGGTTGACCCAGCCGTGCGCGGGCACGTCGAGGGCGGCCTGGGGAACGAGCGCGCCGTAGGCGACGACGGGGGCGCAGTCGACGGCGAGCCCGGTCAGCTGCTCGAGGAACTCCGGCTCGCGGGGCGAGCGGGGCTGCAGGACCGGCAGGCCCGCGCGGTCGGCGCACTCGGCGACCGGGGCCCGGCTCACCTTCCGGCCGCGGCCGGAGCGGGCGTCGGGACGGGTGAGGACGGCGACGACCTCGTGGGCGGAGGCCAGCAGCGCCTCCAGCGCGAGGACCGCGGGGGCAGGGGTGCCGGCGAACAGGAGCCTCAGTGGGGGCTCACCTTCACGACGGGGGCGGGTGCCGGCAACCAGGCCGCCATCCCCGCCCACTCGGCGGCCGCCAGCTCGGCCAGCGCGGCCGACCGCGCCTCGGGGTCGAGCCGGTCGACGAACAGGACGCCGTCGAGGTGGTCGGTCTCGTGCTGGATGGCGCGGGCCAGGAGCTCCGACCCCGCCACGCGGACCGGGTCGCCGTGCATGCTCCAACCGGTGGCGACGACGTGCAGGTGCCGCCGGCAGTCCCACCGGTAGCCCGGGATGGACAGGCAGCCCTCCGGGCCCTCCTCGGTGTCCTCGCCCACCGGCGTGACGTCGGGGTTGACCAGGTGCCCGGCCTCGCCGTCGACGTACCAGGTGAACACCCGCAGCCCGACGCCCAGCTGAGGGGCGGCCAGCCCGGCCCCGCCGGCGGCGTGCATGGTCTCGGTCAGGTCGTCCACGAGCCGGCGCAGCTCCGCGTCGAAGTCGACGACCGGCGCGGCGGGGGTGGTCAGCACCGGGTCGCCGAACAGCCGGATGGGGGTCACGCTCACCCCACGATGGTAGGCGGCCGCCGGGATCGCCTCCTGTGAGGTCGCTCCCCCTCCACCGGGTCAGACCAGGTCGAGGGGGTCCAGCTGCACGCGGACGTGCTCGGCCGCCTTCCTGGCGCTGCGCACCCCCTGCACCTCGGCGAGCGCGTGCGCGAGCGCCGCACCCTCCGCCCGAGGCATCCGCACGAGGTAGCGCTCCCGCTCCCCCTCCTGCCCGGGCCGGGGACGCTCGGGCACCGGGCCCAGCACGTCGGCGTCCCCGGGCAGCCGCAGCGCGTCCAGGAACTCTGCCAGCGCCGCCGGCGAACCGGCCAGCGAGGCCATGCGGGTGGCGGGCGGGAAGCCCAGCTCCCGGCGGTCGGTCAGCTCCCGCGCGGCCAGCCAGCCCGGGTCCCAGCGCACGAGCGCCTGGACGACGGGGTGCCCGGCGTCGGCCGCGACGATCACGTGCCCGCCGGCGGACGCCGGCCGGACGAGCGCGGCGGCGTTCATCCAGCGGCGCAGCGTCTCCTCACCGGCGCGCAGGTCGGCGCGGCCCAGCAGCGCCCACGAGTCCAGCAGCAGCGCGGCGCCGTACCCGCCCTCGGCGACGGGCTCGGCGCCGGGCGTGGCCACGACGAGGGCCGCGCCGGCCGGGACCGTCGCCAGCACCCCGTTCGTGCTGCCGGAGGTCCGCACCGCCGCTCCCGGGAACGCGCGGGCCAGCTCCTCGGCGGTCCGGGACTCCCCGACGACGGAGGCCCGCAGCTTGGTGCCGTGGCAGTGCGGGCAGTCGAAGGTGGCCGCCGGGCGCGCGCACCACCGGCAGGCCGGGATCCGGGCGCCCCCGGGCCCGGGCCGCGGCGAGATGCCCAGCGGACCGGCGCAGTGCGCACAGCGGGCCGGGGCGCGGCAGCGCGCGCACGCGAGGGAGGGCACGTAACCCCGGCGCGGCACCTGCACGAGGACCGGGGTGTCCGCCGCCAGGGCCCGCCGGGCGGTCTCGTGGGCGAGGGAGGGCAGCCGGGCGGATCGCGCGGCGGGGTCGCGGGCGAGCTCGACGTCCTCCCCCAGCGCCTGGACCCGCGGTGCGGCGGCGCGCAGCACGGTTCGGTCGGCCACCAGCTCGTGCGCCCAGCCCGACTCCACCAGCAGCGCCGCCTCGGCGGTCCGCGAGGTCCCGGCGACGACCGCGGCGCAGTTGTCCAGCCACGCCCGGTGCACCAGGACGTCGCGCGTGTGCGGGTAGGGGGCGCGCTCCTCCGCGTGCAGGTCGTCGCCGTCGTCCCACACCACCACGAGACCGAGCTCGCGGACCGGCGCGAACATCGCGGCCCGCGTGCCCAGCACCACCTGGGCCGCCCCCCGGGAGGCGGCGAGGAACTGCCGGTAGCGCTTCTCCGGCGAGTCGTCGGCCCGGAGCACGGTGAAGGAGTGCGCCGGCAGGAGCCGCGTCGCAGCGGCGGTCAGCCGGTCCAGGTCCTTGCCGTCGGGGACGACGACCAGCGCCCCCCGCCGTCCCGACAGGGTGGCCCGGCAGAGCTCGACGAGGCGGGTGGGCCAGTCCTCGCCGGGCAGCGCCGTCCACACCGCGCGTGCCGGCCGGCCCATGGCGAGGGCCTCCAGGAGCGCCGGGCCGGCCTGGTAGCGCTCGAACCCCGCCGGGTCCGGCGGGTCGGGCAGCCGGTCGGGCGTGGGGGTCGGCCGCTTCTCGGCTGCGGCGCGGCGGGGCGGGAGCGCCAGGCGCAGCACGTCGCCGGCGGTGCCCGCGTAGCGGTCGGCGACGGTGCGCACCAGCCTGGCTGCCTGCGGGGTCAGCACGGGCTCGCCCGACGGCACGTGCGACAGCGGCTGCAGGGAGCCGGGGAAGTCGGTGCCCTCGCCCAGCTCCCACACCACGCCGTCGACCAGCCGGCCGTGGAACCGCACCCGCACCCGGCAGCCGGCCTGCACGGTGTCCTCGAGCTCCTCCGGGACGGCGTAGTCGAACGGCCGGTCCAGGTGCGCCAGGGGCACGTCGACGACGACCCGGGCCACGCGCGGCAGGCGCGCGGGACCCGGGTCGTCGGATGGGGCGGCTGCGTCCAGCGCTGCTATGCGCCCGCGGCCGAGCGGAGCGCGTCGACGCGGTCCAGGCGCTCCCAGGGCAGTTCGATGTCGGTCCGGCCGAAGTGGCCGTAGGCCGCGGTGGGCGTGTAGATCGGACGCAGCAGGTCCAGGTCGCGCACGATGGCGCCCGGACGCAGGTCGAAGACGGAGCCGATCGCCTTCTCGAGCACGTCGTCGGCGACGGTGCCGGTGCCGAAGGTCTCGACGAACAGCCCGACCGGGTGGGCGGCGCCGATCGCGTAGGCCACCTGCACCTCGCAGCGGGCGGCCAGACCGGCGGCCACGACGTTCTTGGCGACCCACCGCATCGCGTAGGCGCCGGAGCGATCGACCTTCGACGGGTCCTTGCCGGAGAAGGCGCCGCCGCCGTGGCGGGCCATGCCGCCGTAGGTGTCGACGATGATCTTGCGACCGGTGAGCCCGGCGTCGCCCATGGGCCCGCCGATGACGAACTTGCCGGTGGGGTTGACCAGCAGGCGGTAGCCCTCGGTCGGCAGGCCGAGGGCGGCCAGCTCCGGCTCGACGACGAGCTCCTGGATGTCGGGGGTGAGCAGCTGCTCGATGGAGATGTCCTCGGCGTGCTGGGAGGAGACGACCACGGTGTCGACGGCGACCGGGCGGTCGTCCTCGTAGACGACGGTGACCTGGGTCTTGCCGTCGGGGCGCAGGTAGGGCACCGATCCGTCCTTGCGGACCGCCGACAGCCGGCGGGCGAGGCGGTGGGCCAGCGCGATCGGCAGGGGCATGAGCTCGGGGGTCTCGTCGGTGGCGTACCCGAACATCAGGCCCTGGTCGCCGGCGCCCTGGCGGGAGATCTCGTCCTCGTCGGTGTGCGTCCGGGCCTCGAAGGCGGTGTCCACGCCCTGGGCGATGTCGGGCGACTGGGCACCGATGGAGACGCTGACACCGCACGAGGCGCCGTCGAAGCCCTTGCGGGAGGAGTCGTAGCCGATCCGGAGGATGGTGTCGCGCACGATCGCGGCGATGTCGACGTACCCGCCGGTCGTCACCTCGCCGGCGATGTGCACCTGGCCCGTGGTGATCATCGTCTCGACGGCGACGCGGCTGCGCGGGTCCTGCGCCAGCATGGCGTCGAGGATCGAGTCGCTGATCTGGTCGGCGATCTTGTCCGGGTGGCCCTCGGTCACCGACTCGGAGGTGAAGAGACGGCGTGACATGTCGGTACTCCTGAGTCGGCGGAACGAGGCGATGGACCTGGAGGTGCCCGGCCCGGGGGCACGTTACCCGGCCGAGACCTCGCGAGGGCAGCCGCGGGGGGCACCGCCCTACCGGCGGGGCGATCGGGGCAACTGCGGCGTGATCGTGCTCCAGATGCCGGCGGCGACGGCGTCCTTGCTGCCGTGCGGCACCTCGGTGGCCGATCCGTCGGCGGCGAGCACCACCACGGAGTTCTCCGACCGGCCGAAGACCTGGCCGGCCGACACGTCGTTGACCACGAGCAGGTCGCAGCCCTTCCGCGCCAGCTTCGCCCGGGCGTGGGTGAGCACGTCGCCGTCCTCGTCCCCGGTCTCGGCGGCGAAGCCGACCACGAGCTGACCGGGCGCGCGCTTGGTCACCAGCTCGGCGAGCACGTCGGGGTTGCGCACCAGCGGGATCGCGGTGGGCTCCCCCGCCGAGCCCTTCTTCAGCTTGGCGGTGGCCACCGCTCGGGGACGGAAGTCCGCGACGGCTGCGCTCATGACGACGACGTCGCTGTCCGGCGCCTCGGCGACGACGGCGGCCCGCAGCTCCTCGGCCGTCCCGGCCGGCACCACCCGCACGCCGAACGGGGCGGGCGCCTCGACGTTGGCGGCGACGAGGACGACCTCGGCGCCGCGGGCGGCGGCCACCCGGGCCAGCGCCCAGCCCTGCCTGCCCGAGGACCGGTTGCCCAGGTAGCGGACCGGGTCGAGCGGCTCGCGGGTGCCGCCGGCGCTGATGAGCACGCGCCGGCCGGTGAGGTCCTGGGTGAGTGCGCCGGCGCCGTGCTCGAGGACGACGGTGGCCAGCGCGGCGATGTCGGCCGGCTCGGGAAGCCGGCCGGGGCCCGAGTCGGGGCCGGTGAGCCGGCCGACGGCCGGCGGGAGCACGACGGCGCCGCGGCGGCGGAGCGTGGCCACGTTGTCCTGCGTCGCCGGGTGCAGCCACATCTCGGTGTGCATGGCCGGCACGAAGACGACCGGGCAGGACGCGGTGAGCAGCGTGGCGGTGAGCAGGTCGTCGGCGCGGCCGGCAGCGGCGCGGGCGAGCAGGTCGGCGGTGGCCGGGGCCACCACCACCAGTTCGGCCTGCTGCCCGATCCGCACGTGGGCGACCTCGGGGACGTCGGACCAGACGTCGGTGGTGACGGGGTTGCCCGACAGCGCCTCGAAGGTGGCGGCCCCCACGAAGTGCAGCGCTCCCGGTGTCGGGACGACGCGGACGTCGTGCCCGGCCTCGGTGAACGCGCGCAGCACGAAGGCGGCCTTGTAGGCGGCCACTCCCCCGCTGACACCCAGCACGATCGAGCTCACGTCGTCCATCCTCCCAAGACGAGAAGGCACCCGGCAGCGAGTGCCGGGTGCCTTCTCATCAGTTGTGGGTGGCTCTCGGGAGAGCCGGCCGGTTCAGTTCTCGCCGGCGGTGTGGGTCAGCAGACCCTCGTTGATCTCGCGGAGCGCGATCGACAGCGGCTTCTCCTGTGGGGCGGTGTCGACCAGGGGCCCGACGTACTCGAGCAGACCCTCGGAGAGCTGGCTGTAGTACGCGTTGATCTGGCGGGCGCGCTTGGCGGCGAAGATGACCAGGCCGTACTTGCTGCTGGTGCGCTCGAGCAGCTCGTCGATCGGCGGGTTGGTGATGCCCTCGGGGGCAGGTGCGACTCCGGACACGGGCGGGCGGGTCTCCTCGATCAGTGCGGGAGCGACGGGCCGGCGGGGATCGCCGGCGGCCGTGTCGCTCGGGGGCGCCCGCCCTCAGACTGGTCGGGGTACGGGCGCAGTCAGCAAGCCTACCAACTCGTCGGCGGCTCTGGCCACGTCGTCGTTGACGACCACCACGTCGAACTCCCCGGAGGCGTCGAGCTCGGCCTGTGCGAGGGCGAGGCGGCGCTCCTGCGCGGCAGCCGGCTCGGACCCGCGTCCGGCCAGCCGGCTGACCAGTTCCGCCCACGACGGCGGGGCCAGGAACACCAGCTGCGCCTCGGGGGCGCGAGCGCGCACCTGGCGCGCACCCTGCAACTCGATCTCCAGCAGGGCCGGGGCCCCGGCGGCCAGCCGCTCCCGGAGCGGGGCGACGGGGGTCCCGTAGCGGTTGCCCGCGTACTCGGCCCATTCCAACAGGCCGTCGGTCGCGATCAGCCGGTCGAACTCGGCGTCGTCCAGGAAGTGGTAGTGGACGCCGTCGGCCTCGCCCGGACGAGGGCGACGCGTGGTGACCGACACCGACAGCCAGACGTCGGGATGCCGACGCCTGACCTCGGCCACCACCGTGCCCTTACCGACCCCTGAGGGACCGGACAGCACGGTGAGCCGCGCCGGATTACCTGATACCACTCGTCGTCCTCGTCCGGGTCCGTCCGTGTCGAGCGCCGGACTCAGACGACCTTCTCGTCCGCGAACTCGGCCTCGAGCGCCTTGCGCTGGTTGGCCCCCAGTCCGCGCACGCGGCGGGTCGGGGAGATCTCCAGGCGCTCCATGATCTTCGCAGCCCGCGCCTTGCCCACTCCGGGCAGGGACTCCAGGACGGCGGAGACACGCATCTTGCCGATCACCTCGTCGGTCTCGCCCTGCTTCAGCACGTCGCCGACCGTGGCGCCCTTGCTCTTCAGGCGCTCCCGCAGCTCGGCGCGGGCCTTGCGGGCGGCGGCGGCCTTCTCGAGGGCCGCTGCGCGTTGTTCGGGGGACAGCTCTGGCAAAGGCATGGCGACCCAATCGTGTCGGTGCCGGCTCGGGTCCGGCCGGATCTCGTCGTCAGGGAGTCGTAGGGAAGCGGCTCGCCTCTGAGCCTCACGACCAACCTAGTTCCCGGCAAATCCGCTGGTCACCCGCACCCCGCCGGAAATTCGCCGGCTCGCGTGCCGTAGCTGTTCACGCCGCGTTCGGCTACACGGTGACGACCGGTGATCCGCGCAGGTCGAGAGCGGGACCGGGCGTTTCCGTTCCGGAGGACACCCGGGCCCTCCCGCGCCGCACGCCGGCGAGATCCGGCCGTTGACACGCCGGAGGACGACACGCCGGTCCGCTCCCCCGGCCGGCCGGCCTCAGACCGCGAGGTCGGCCGTCCAGCGGTCCGCGGCCGCGCGCAGCGCTCCGGCGTCCGGCCCGGCGGCCAGCACGTCCCGGGACACCGTGGGGACGACGGCGCGGCCGGACCCGAACAGCCGGCGCAGGTCCGCGACCGATCCACCCTGGGCCCCCAGGCCCGGCGCGAGGACCGGCCCACCGAGGCCGTCCAGGTCGACGTCCAGCTCCGGCAGGGTGGCGCCCACGACGACGCCGAACGAGCCGGTGGACGGTCCCCACCCGCTGCGGTCGGCCATGGAGGACGCCACGTCCGTCGGCGGTTCGCTCCGGGACCGGTCCGGGGTGTTCCAGCCGCGGACGGCATCGACCACGGCTTGCGCAACCGACCGTTCCCCCACCAGCGCGTGCTGGAAGGCGCCGGCGTCCGGGTTGGAGGTGCGGGCCAGGACGAACAGTCCCCCGCCGGAGCTCGTCGCCGTCCGGACGGCCGGAGCCAGGGACTCCGGCCCGAGGTACGGGCTCACCGTCATGGCGTCGACCTGCATCGGGTGGTCGCTGCCCAGGTAGTCGGCGTAGGCGGCCATCGTCGAGCCGATGTCCCCGCGCTTGGCGTCGAGCAGGACCAGCGCGCCGGCAGCCCGGATCCGCTCGACGGCGTCCTCCAGCACGGCGACGCCCCGCGCTCCGAAGCGCTCGTAGAACGCCATCTGCGGCTTCAGCACCGCCACCGAGCCGGCGAGGGCGTCGACGACGGCGTCGGTGAACCGGCGGAGGCCGTCCAGGTCGTCGCCGACGCCCCAGTCGATCAGCAGCTCCCGGTGCGGGTCGATGCCGACGCACAACGGACCGCGCCCGGACACGGCCGCGGCGAGGCGGGCGCCGAAGGGCTCGACGTGGCCCGCGCTCACGCGGCAGCCCGGTGCGCGTGACCGACGGCCTCGCCGATGCCGGCGAAACCCCGCTGCGCGAGCGCCCCCGCCAGCTCGTCGTGGACCCGGGCGACCGCCGAGGGGTCGTTGAAGACCGCCGTCCCGACGGAGACGGCCGAGGCGCCCGCGAGCACGAACTGGAGGGCGTCGAGACCGCTGCGGATGCCGCCCATGCCGAGGATCGGCACCTCCGGGAGGGCCTGGTGCACCTGCCAGACGCACCGGAGCGCGACCGGCCGGATCGCGGGGCCCGACAGCCCACCGGTGACGCCGCCGAGCACCGGCCGCATGGTGTCGGGGTCGATGACGAGGCCCAGCAGCGTGTTGATCATCGACAGCCCGTCGGCGCCGGCGTCCGTGACGGCCCGGGCCACGCCCACGATGTCGGTGACGTCGGGGCTGAGCTTGGCGTAGACGGGGTGAGCCGGGTCCGCGGCGGCGCGGACCGCGGCGATCACGTCGGACGCGGCGGCCGGGTCGCAGGCGAACACCTCGCCGCGGCTCTCGACGTTCGGGCAGCTGATGTTGACCTCGAGCCCCAGCACGCCCGGCGCGCCGCGCAGCCGCTCGGCGAGCTCGGCGAAGTCCTCGACCCGCGTGCCGGCGATCGAGACGAAGGCCCGAGCCCCGCGCTCGGCCAGCCACGGCAGGTCGTCGGCCAGCAGCCCGTCGATGCCGGGGCCCTGCAGACCGATCGAGTTGAGCATCCCGCTGGGCGTCTCGGCCATCCGTGGCGTGGGCCGGCCCGAGCGCGGGCGCAGCTGGACCGACTTGGTCACCACCGCGCCGATCGCGCTGAGGTCGACGAAGGGCTCCAGCTCCTGCCCGAACGCGCTGCACCCCGAGGCGGTGAGCACCGGGCTCGGGATGGCGACCCGCCCGAGGGCGGTCGACATGTCGATCCCCGCGTCCACCACGGTCACGGCCGGGTCACCCCCATCGCGTCGGCGCCGACGACGTCCCACGGCAGGGTGCCGACGTCGGCGAAGCGCACCCGGTCGCCCCCGAACACCGGACCCTCGGTGCACGAGCGGGAGAAGCGGGTGCGCCCGTCCTCCCCCACGACGGGCAGGACGCAGGTCATGCACACCCCGATCCCGCAGGCCATCGATTCCTCGACGGCGACGTAGCAGGGCACGTCCCGGGCGGTGGCCGCGTCGGAGACCGCCCGCAGCATCCCCATGGGGCCGCAGGCGTACACCACGCCGGCGTCGGACAGGAACTCCTCCACCGCAGCGGTCACCAGGCCGCGACGCCCGGCCGTGCCGTCGTCGGTGGTCACCGCGACCACATCGGCCAGCCGGGTGAGGTCGGGCACCGAGCAGAGCCGGCTCTCGGTCGCGGCGCCGGCCACCGCGACCACGTGCGTGCCCTGCTCGCGCAGGCGGGCGGCGAGCCCCACGAGGGCCGCCGACCCGTAGCCACCCCCGACGAGCAGGGCCGGGGTGACCGGCGGCGGGATCGGGAAGCCACGGCCGAGCGGGCCGACGACGTCGAGGGCATCCCCGACCTGGCGTTCGGTGAGCCAGGTCGACCCGGGTCCGGCCGCGGAGACCACCACGGTCACCGCGCCCTCCCCCGCGGTGCTGATGGCGATGGACCGGCGCAGCAGGTGGGCCGAGGTCGGGCCGCCCACGGCGAAGGCGACGAACTGGCCCGGCTCGGTCCGCTCGGCGATCTCCGGCGCGTCGATCGTCAGCTCCACGTACGCCCCCACCAGCCGCCGCCGGAGGACCGGGGCGGTGCGCTGCACGGGCGGGCGCGCCGCGCGGGGCGCCGGCGTGGTGATCACTGCGCCGCCCGCGCGATCGCCAGCGAGGCGTGGACCTCCTGGAGGCTGCGCACCCCGATCTCGCCGCGCTGCAGGGCCTCCACGCCCTGCACGGCCGCCGCCATGCCCTGCACCGTGGTGATGCACGGGATCCCGGCGGCGACCGCGGCGGTGCGGATCTCGTAGCCGTCCAGGCGCGGACCGCTGTTGCCCGGGGACCCGAACGGCGTGTTCACCACCATGTCGACGTCGCCGGCGAGGATCCGCTCGACCACGTTGCCCGGTCCCTCGCTGAACTTGCCGACCACCTCGACCGCGACGCCGTTGCGCCGCAGCACCTGCGCCGTGCCCGCGGTGGCCAGCACCCGGAACCCGAGGTCGGCCAGCCGCTTGATGGGGAAGACGGCGTTGCGCTTGTCGCGGTTGGCCAGGGAGACGAACACCGTGCCGCCGGTGGGCAGGGAGCCGTAGGCCGCGGCCTGGGACTTGGCGAAGGCGGTGCCGAACTCGTCGTCGAGCCCCATCACCTCGCCGGTGGACTTCATCTCCGGGGACAGCACGGTGTCCACGCCGTGCCCCTCGACGGTGCGGAAGCGGTGGAACGGCAGCACCGCCTCCTTCACCGCGATCGGCCCGTGCTCGGGCAGGTCGGTGCCGTCGCCGATCGCGGGCAGGACGCCGGCGGACCTCAGGTCGGCGACGGACTCCCCCACCGCGATCCGGGCGGCGGCCTTGGCGAGCTGGACGGCGGTGGCCTTGGAGACGAAGGGCACCGTCCGGCTGGCGCGAGGATTGGCCTCGATGACGTAGAGGATGTCGTCCTTGATCGCGTACTGGACGTTCATCAGCCCGCGCACCCCGATACGGGCGGCCAGCTGCTCGGTGGCGGCCCGGATCTTCAGCAGGTCCGCGGACCCCAGGGTGATCGGGGGCAGGGCGCACGCGGAGTCACCGGAGTGGATGCCGGCCTCCTCGATGTGCTCCATGACCCCGCCCAGGTAGAGGTCGGTGCCGTCGTAGAGGGCGTCGACGTCGATCTCGACGGCGTCCTCCAGGAACCGGTCGACCAGCACCGGGTGGGCGGCGCTGACGTCGGTCGCCTTGGCGATGTAGGCCTCGAGCGTGGCGTCGTCGTAGACGATCTCCATGCCGCGCCCGCCGAGCACGTAGGAGGGCCGGACGAGCACCGGGTAGCCGATCTCGTGGGCGATGGCCCGCGCCTCGGCGAACGTCGTGGCCGTGCCGTGCTTGGGCGCCAGCAGGCCGGTGTCGGAGAGCACCCGGGAGAAGGCGCCGCGGTGCTCGGCGTCGTCGATGGCCTCGGGCGAGGTGCCCAGGACGGGGACGCCGGCGTCCTTGAGCCGCTGGGCGAGCCCCAGCGGGGTCTGGCCGCCGAGGGTGCAGATCACCCCGGCCACCGGGCCGGCCGCCCGCTCGGCCGCCACCACCTCCAGCACGTCCTCGAAGGTGAGCGGCTCGAAGTACAGCCGGTCGGCGGTGTCGTAGTCGGTGGAGACCGTCTCGGGGTTGCAGTTGATCATCACCGCCTCGTAGCCGGCGTCCTGCAGCGCCATGACGGCGTGCACGCAGGAGTAGTCGAACTCGATGCCCTGCCCGATCCGGTTCGGGCCGGACCCGAGGATCAGCACGGCCTCCTTCTCCCGCGGCCGTACCTCGTTCTCCTCGTCGTAGGAGGAGTAGTGGTACGGCGTCGTGGCGGCGAACTCGGCGGCGCAGGTGTCCACGGTCTTGTAGACCGGCCGGATGCCGAGGCGCCAGCGCAGCGCGCGGACGCCGTCCTCGCCGGCCAGCTCGGGCCGCAGCGCGGCGACCTGGCGGTCCGAGAGCCCGAAGCGCTTGGCGCGCCGCAGCACCGGCTCGGTGAGCGCGGGGGCGTCCCGGACCTCCTCGCCGACCTCGCGGACCAGCGCGATCTGGTCGACGAACCAGGGATCGAAACCGCTGGCCGCCGCCACGTCCTCGACGCTCGCGCCCGCGGCGAGCGCCTGCTCGGCCAGGTAGAGCCGCCCGTCCACCGGCACGCGCAGCGCGTCCAGCAGCTCCTCGGCCGACCGCTCCTGTGCGGGGCCGGTCCAGAACCCGGCCACCTTCGTCTCGGTGGAGCGCATCGCCTTGCCGAGCGCCTCGGCGAAGTTGCGGCCCATCGACATGATCTCGCCGACGCTCTTCATCGTCGTCGTCAGCCGGGGGTCCGCGCCGGGGAACTTCTCGAAGGCGAACCGCGGGATCTTCACGACCACGTAGTCCAGCGTCGGCTCGAAGGCGGCCGGGGTGACGCCGGTGATGTCGTTGGTGATCTCGTCGAGGGTGTACCCGATCGCCAGCTTGGCGGCGATCTTGGCGATCGGGAACCCGGTCGCCTTCGACGCCAGGGCGCTCGACCGGGAGACGCGCGGGTTCATCTCGATCACGACCAGGCGGCCGGTCCCGGGGTGGACGGCGAACTGGATGTTGCAGCCGCCGGTGTCCACACCCACCGCGCGCAGCACCGCGATGCCGACGTCGCGCATCCGCTGGTACTCGACGTCGGTGAGGGTCATCGCCGGCGCGACGGTCACCGAGTCGCCGGTGTGCACGCCCATCGCGTCGATGTTCTCGATCGAGCAGACGACGACCACGTTGTCGCTGCGGTCGCGCATCAGCTCGAGCTCGTACTCCTTCCAGCCGAGCACCGACTCCTCGACGAGCACGGTGTGCACCGGGGAGTCGGCCAGCCCGTGGCCGGCCATGCGGCGCAGCATCGGCTCGTCGGTGGCGATCCCGGAGCCCAGGCCGCCCATGGTGAAGCTGGGCCGGATGACGACCGGGTAGCCGACCTGCTCGGCGGTCGCGAGGGCCTCCTCGACGCTCGCGCACACCGTGGAGCGGGGCGCGTCGGCGCCGATGGACCGCACGATGTCCTTGAACAGCTGCCGGTCCTCGCCGCGGTTGATCGCGTCGACGTCGGCGCCGATGAGCGTGACGCCGTACTTCTCGAGGACGCCGTTCTCGTGGAGCCCGATGGCGATGTTGAGCGCCGTCTGCCCGCCCAGGGTGGCCAGCAGCGCGTCGGGCCGCTCCTTGGCGATGATCTTCTCGACGAACTCCGGCGTCAGCGGCTCGATGTAGGTGGCGTCGGCGACCTCGGGGTCGGTCATGATCGTCGCCGGGTTGCTGTTGACCAGGCTCACCCGCAGCCCTTCGGCGCGGAGCACGCGGCACGCCTGGGTGCCGGAGTAGTCGAACTCGGCTGCCTGCCCGATCAGGATCGGTCCCGACCCGATCACCATGACGTGCTCGATATCGGTCCGCTTAGGCACGACGGTTCAGCTCCCTCGTCCGGGGGTCGGCGGTCTCGGCGCACGAGATCTGCGATCTCGTGGTCATGGATGCCGGCATAGCCCCGAGATCGCAGATCTCGACGCGCAGGCAGTCGTGCTGAGACATCAGGCCTTCTCCCCAGCCGAGTCCTGGACAACCGGCGGCAGGGTGACTGCCTCGCGGCTCCGCCGGTTCTCCTCCATCAGGTCGACGAACCGCTGGAACAGCGGGGCGGCGTCGTGCGGCCCGGCCGCCGACTCCGGATGGAACTGGACGCTGAAGGCGGGCACCTCCAGGCACCGCAGCCCCTCGACGACGTCGTCGTTGAGCCCGACGTGGCTGACCTCGACCTGCCCGTACGGCGTGCCGGTGGGCCGGTCCAGCGGCGCGTCGACGGCGAAGCCGTGGTTGTGGCTGGTCACCCGCACCGTGCCGCTGACCCGGTCGAGCACCGGCTGGTTGAGCCCGCGGTGGCCGAAGCGCAGCTTGTAGGTGCCCAGACCCAGGGCGCGGCCGAGGATCTGGTTGCCGAAGCAGATCCCGAAGAGCGGCCGGCGGGCGTCGAGCACCCCCCGGACGGCCTCGACGGCGTAGTCGGCGGCGGC
>CADCTN010000236.1:26731-27679 GCA_902805535.1 uncultured Blastococcus sp.
CCGGGCCGGCGGCGAGCAGCTCGTCAGCGGTCGCCGTGGAGGGCAGCACGTGCGTCTGGACGCCGAGCTCGGCCAGGTGCCGCGGGGTGGCGGTCTTGATGCCGAGGTCCAGCGCGGCGATCGTGTACCGCCGCTCCCCCACCGCCGGGACGACGTAGGGCTCGTCCGTGCTCACCTGCGGGGCGAGGTCCGCGCCGGTCATGCCGTCGGCGGCGGTGACCTGCGCGAGCAGCTCCGCCACGTCGCCGATCACGCTGCTGATGCCGACCCGCATCGCGCCGCGGTCGCGCAGGTGGCGGGTCAGCGCGCGGGTGTCGATGCCGCTGATCCCGACGACCCCCTGCCGCACGAGCTCGTCGTCCAGGCTGCCGGTGGCCCGCCAGTTGGCCGGACGGGGAGCGGGATCGCGGACCACGAGACCGGCGACCCACATCCGGCGGCTCTCGTCGTCCTCGCCGTTCACGCCGGTGTTGCCGATGTGCGGAGCGGTCATGACCACGACCTGCCGGTGGTAGCTCGGATCGGTCAGCGTCTCCTGGTAGCCGGTCATGCCGGTGGCGAAGACCGCCTCGCCGACCGTCGTCCCCACCGCGCCGAAGGCCTCGCCCCGGAACGTGCGCCCGTCCTCGAGGACGAGGATCGCCGTCATCTGGTCGCCTTGCCGTCGAGCACCGTCGGCACACCTCTCAGGAACGTGTGGACCACACGGCCGGGCAGCTCCCGGCCGGCGTAGGGGCTGTTGCGGCTGCGGCTGGCCAGCGCGGCCGGGTCGACCGGCGCCCGGTGCGCGGGATCCAGGAGCAGCAGGTTGGCCGGCTCGCCCGGAGCCAGCGGGCGGCCCTGCGAGCGGTTCCCGAGCCCGTCCAGGCGGCCGATGACGGCGGGCCGGACCGACATCCGGTCGGCGACGCCGTGCCAGTCGAGCAGGCCGGTCGCCACCATGGTCCC
>CADCTN010000236.1:27689-28162 GCA_902805535.1 uncultured Blastococcus sp.
GAGCGCCTGCTCCAGCCCGAGCATCCCCGGCCGGGCCTGCCCCCACTCGCTCTCCTTGTCCTCCACCGCGTGCGGCGCGTGGTCGGTGGCGACGGCGTCGATGGTGCCGTCGGCCAGTCCCTCCCGGAGGGCGGCCACGTCCTCGTCCGTCCGCAGCGGGGGGTTGACCTTGAACACCGGGTCGTAGCCCTCCGCGCAGGCGTCGGTGAGCAGCAGGTGGTGCGGGGTGACCTCCGCGGTCACCTGCACGCCCCGGGACTTCGCCCAGCGCAGCAGCTCCACCGAGCCCGCCGTCGAGACGTGGCAGACGTGCAGGCGGGCACCGACGTGCCCGGCCAGCAGCACGTCGCGGGCGATGATCGCCTCCTCCGCGGCGGCCGGCCAGCCGGTCAGCCCGAGCCGGGCCGAGCGGACGCCCTCGTGCATCTGGGCGCCGACGGTGAGCCGGGGCTCCTCGGCGTGCTGGGCGACGA
>CADCTN010000237.1 GCA_902805535.1 uncultured Blastococcus sp.
AGCGGATGGTCATGACGCCGGTGGCCCTGGTTCTCGCCGTCTGCTGCCTGGCGCTTGCCCTGCGCTGAGCGCGGTGCCCGGCGCCCGACCGCGGCACGGAGCGCGATCGGAGGGGACGATGGCCGGGTGACCGCCATGACCACCGCCGACCCCCGGCGCGAGCACCTGCGCGACCCGGCGCTGGACGCGCTCGCCGACCTCGTGACCGACGGGGACGTCGTCGTGCTGTCCGGTGCCGGGCTCTCCACGGACTCCGGGATCCCCGACTACCGCGGGGCGACCGGCAGCCTGCGCCGGCACACGCCCATGACCTACCAGACCTTCACCCGCGACCCGCGTGGCCGGCACCGGTACTGGGCCCGGAGCTTCGTCGGCTGGCGGCAGATCCGGGAGGCCCGGCCCAACGACGGCCACCGCGCAGTCGGCGTGCTGCAGGCGGCGGGCCTGATCGGGGGCCTCATCACGCAGAACGTCGACGGGCTGCACCAGGCCGGCGGTGCGACGGGCGTCGTCGAGCTGCACGGCGGGCTGGACCGGACCGTCTGCCTGTGCTGCGGAGACGAGGCCTCCCGGGCGTCGCTGGACGATCGGCTGCAGGCGGCCAACCCGCACTTCGCGGCGCGCACCGACGAGATCAACCCCGACGGCGACGCCGAGCTGCCCGACGAGGTGCTGGACGGGTTCGTCATGGTCGACTGCCAGGCCTGCGGCGAGGGGCCGCTGAAGCCCGACGTCGTCTTCTTCGGCGAGACCGTGCCGCGCGACCGCGTCGAGCGCTGCTTCGGACTGGTCGAGTCGGCGGGCAGCCTGCTCGTCCTGGGCTCGTCCCTGACGGTGATGAGCGGCTACCGGTTCGTCCTGCGCGCGGCGAAGCTCGGCATCCCGGTGGGGATCGTCAACGCCGGGCCCACCCGCGGGGACGCCAAGGCCGACGTCCGCGTCGACGCCCCGCTCGGCGTCGTGCTGCCGGCGCTGGCCGCCCGCCTGGCCGGATGACCCGGCGGGCGCGGCGCGGCTGACCGAGACTGGGCGGCGATGCAGACCTTCCTCCCCGTCGCCGACTTCACCGACAGCGCCCGCTTCCTGGACAGCCCGCGACTGGGCAAGCAGCGGGTCGAGACGCTCCAGATCCTGCGCGCGATCGAGCTGCCCGACTACGGCTGGGCCAGCCACCCCGCTGTCCAGATGTGGCGCGGCCGCACTCCCGCGCTGGTCGCCTACGGGCTGGCCATGGCCCGCGTGTGGCGGGAGCGCGGCTTCGCCGACACCACCCGGACGCTGATCGCCGAGTTCGCGCCGGGCGTCGTCCCGGCACGGCAGGAGGAGCTCGCGGAGGCCGGCCTGCTGCCCTCCTGGCTGGGGGACGAGGCGCTGCACCTGTCGCACCGGTCCAACCTGATCGCCAAGGATCCGGACTTCTACCGGCCCCGCTTCACCGAGCGGTTCGGTTCCCAGCCCGACGACCTGCCCTACGTCTGGCCCGGGCCGGACGACGTGCCCCCCGCCCCGGCGCCCGAGGGGGTCGGCGTGTGGGTCGTGCGCCCGCGCGCCCACGACGAGCTGGGCGCGTGCCTGGCGGCCGGCGTCATCGGGCTCGGCGTGCAGTCGGGGATCGACGTCGACGCGACCGGACTGACGCCGGCGGAGTTGCGGACCCTGTCCAAGGAGTTGTCCGGGCGGCGTCCGGCCAAGGACCTCCGCCAGTTGTCGGCCTTCCTCGACGACGTGGCTCCCGGCGACCGCGTCGCGCTGCCGATCGAGCACGGTGCCGGCCTCCTGGTCGGCGAGGTCGTGGGTGACTACCTCTTCAAAGGCCGGGAGCTGCTGCCACACCGGCGGCCGGCCCGCTGGGAGCGGGTGGTGCCACGGTCGGCCGCGCTGCCGCCGGCCACGCTGCAGGACCCCCGCGCGCTCTTCCGCGTCGTCCTCGACCCGGTCGCGCTCGGGAGCTGAGCCTCAGCCGCCCGGCAGGGGCACGTTCTGCAGCCGCACCTGCCCGCGGGCGACGAGCTTCCCGTCCTCGGCGCGGGTCAGTTGCACCAGCCAGAGCTGGAGCGTCCGGCCCTGCTGGACGGGCTCGGCCACGACGTCGACCCGGCCGGCGGTCATCGGGCGGAGGAAGTCGGTGTTGTTGTTGACCCCGACGGCGAACTGGCCGCGGTCCTGCACGGCGAGGCTGGCCCCGATGGAGGCCGCCGACTCCACCACCGAGCAGTAGACGCCGCCGTGGACGACGCCCCACGGGGTGTGCTGGTCGGACCCGAGCTCGACGTGCCCGGTCACGCGGGCGCCGGTGGCCTCGCCGACCTGGAACTTCATCGCCGTCACGAAGGCGCCCGCGGCGGTGAGGTCGACGGCGGGCCGGTCGCCGCTCACGCGTCCCAGACCAGGCAGAAGGGGTGGCCGGCCGGGTCGGCGTAGACGCGGAAGTCGCCGCCCCCGCCGGGCAGCCGCCGGGCGCCCAGCGCGAGCACCTCCGGCTCTGCCTCCTCGACGTCGGCGACCCGGATGTCGAGGTGGAACTGCTGCGGCCGGTCGGGGTCGGGCCAGTCCGGCGGCCGCAGGTCGGGCGCCTGCTGGAAGGCGATCCGGTAGCCGGCACCGGTGACGACGACCCAGTCGTCACCGGGCGATCCCTGCACGTCCATGCCGAGCAGCTCGGCGTAGAAGCCGGCCAGCGCGTGGGCGTCGGGCGCGTCGATGACGACGGAGTGGAGCTGTCCGATCATGCGGGACATCCTCGCCCGTCCCGGAGGAGGGCGACAGCCAGGATGCGGCCGCCCTCCGTCGCCTTCCGGCCATCGACCGGCGCCGGCGGGTCCGTGGCCGGGCACGCGGGCGTGCCGGAGGATCGGGGCGTGACCTCCCCGTCTTCCCCCGTCCTGGGCTCGCTGACCTGGCTGCCGGCTGATGAGCGCCCCGACCTGCTCGCCCCCCCGGTCGCCGCGGCGCTCACCCAGCTGGGCGGCCCCGCCTGGGTCGCCGAGATCGACGAGGACCTGGCCGACACCGCGGCGTTCAGCGAGGCCTACGGCGTGCCGCTCGAGGCGTCGGCGAACTGCGTCGTCGTCGCGACGCGGCGGGCCGGGCAGACCGGCCTCGCCGCGTGCGTCGTGCTGGCGACCACCCGGGCCGACGTCAACGGCGTGGTGCGGCGGCATCTGGACGCCCGGAAGGCGTCCTTCGCGCCCCAGGACGTGGCCGTCGCGGAGTCCGGGATGGCCTTCGGCGGCATCACGCCGGTGGGCCTGCCCCCCGGCTGGCCGGTGCTCGTCGACCCGGCCGTGGCCGCCGCGGACCTCGTCGTCATCGGCTCCGGGACGAGGTGCGCCAAGCTCGCGGTGCCCGGCGCCGGCCTGGCCGCGCTCCCCGCCGCGCACGTGCTCGAGGGACTCGGCCGCGCCGTCCCGGCGCAGTCGCCGGCGCCCGCGGTCGCGCGTCCGGTCCGGGCCCCGGACGACGGCGACGTCGGCTGGGGTGAGCGCCCGGCCGATCCGTCGGACGCCGACCGCCGGTACCTGGAGGACCGCCCCCCGCACTGGGGGAGCGACTGACGTCAGTGCCGGCCGGGAAGCACCGTCGTCCCCGGGCCGGGGGATCCGTCCGGCGCCCGGACCTGCTGGGCTCGGAGCAGGTCGCGGATCTCGACGAGCAGCTCGACCTGCGTCGGCTCGGCCGGCAGCGCCTGCTCGCCGCGCGCGTGACGCTCGAGCATCGCCTTCATCGGGAGCACGACCACGACGTAGACGACCGCGGCGGTCAGGACGAAGGTGATGACGGCGTTGAGGAACGCCGCCCAGTCGAAGACCTGCCCGTCGACCTCGACGGTGCCGCCGTCGATCCCACCGCCACCCACGAGGCCGATGAGCGGCTGCAGGAACGACGCGGTGAACTGCCCGACGACGGCGGTGAACGCGGCGCCGATGACCACGGCGACCGCGAGGTCCACCACGTTGCCGCGCAGCAGGAAGTCCTTGAATCCCTTGATCATGGGCTCATCCACGCACAGTGACCCGGCGGTGCCCAAGTCCTCCGTGGCGTGTCACGGCGGCGGCAGGCTGAGGGTCAGCGTCGCGGCGGCGGCCATGGCGGCGAGCCGGGCGGCGGTCGGGGGGTCGACGGCGAGCAGCAGCAGGCCGCCGGTGCCGCCGGTGGCGGTCTCCGCGGCGGGAGTGGCCAGGACGAGGGCGGACGCGGCGACGAGCTCGGCGGCAGGTGCCTCCGGGGCCGTGGCGAGGACGTCGACGCGGTCACCGGTGCGCACCAGCGCGGTCACCGCGAGGTCCGCGAGCCGGATCGGCGCGGCCACCTGCCCCGGAGGCAGCTGCGCGGTGAGACCGGCACCCACCAGGCGCACGTCGGTGACCGGCTCACCGACCCGCACCGGCCCGGCCGGCACCCGGCCCACCAGGGTCGCCGGGTCCGCCGCCGTCCCGGCGGGGGCGAGGTCGCCGGGGAACGGGAGGAGGAGCAGGTCGTCCGCGCTCAGCGGCGCACCGGGCAGGAGGTCCCTGGCCGCCACCGCCACCGGGACGGTCGCCGGGGCGCGTGCCGGAGCGGGTCGCGGTTCCGGCCGCAGCGCGAGCACCAGGGCGACCGCGGCCAACAGGACCGCGGCGAGCCGGCGACCGGTGTGCAGCGGCGATCGGGGACGACGGAGACGCGGCATGCGTCCAGCGTGCCGCCGCCCTCAGGCCGGCAGCGGGCGCCGATCCGGTCTGTGGACGGCGGTGCCGGCTGTGGAGACAGCCGTCAGTCGGCGGCCTTGGACCCGCCCGAGGAGGAGGACGAGGTGCTGGCCGCCGGGGTGGACGACGTCGAGCTCTCCTTGGAGGGGGCGGAGGAGGACGACGAGCCGCCGTTCGAGCCCGAGCCGCCGTTCGAGCCCGAGCCGCTCTCGGAGGCGGACGCGGCCTTGCGGCTGTCGGTGCGGTAGAAGCCCGAGCCCTTGAACACGACGCCGACCGAGCCGTAGACCTTGCGCACGGCGGTGCCGCACTCCGGGCACTCGCTCACCGGGGCGTCGCTGAACGACTGCACCACCTCGAACTCGTGCTTGCCCTCGGCATTGGTGCAGGCGTACTGGTACGTGGGCACGACGGTGTCTCCCTGGTGCTGCGGAAGGGTGCTCCGGTTGGCACTCGCCCCCGGCGACTGCCAATGATGCGCCATCACGGCACCGGGCGTCCACGAAGGACTCCCCGGTGTGAGGAATCCGGCGCCGCAGCCCGGCGAACGAGGGTGCCGGGGGGCGGCGGGAAACCCGCGCGCGCGTTGCCGGTGGCACGGAGCGGGTCCTGGGCGAGGACGCCGCGCGCACGAAGTACGGTCTCGCGCGTGGCGGACCGGTGGCTCGACGACGACCAACAGCGGACCTGGCGGGCGTGGCTGACCGTGTCCGAGCTGTTGCCGCGCACCCTCGACGCGCAACTGCAGCGCGACGCCGGCCTCAGCCACGCCGCCTACGTCGTACTGGCGATGCTCTCGGAGTCCCCCAGCCGCAGCCGGCGGATGAGTGACCTCGCCCGCCGGGCCAACCAGTCGCAGAGCCGCCTCTCGCACACGGTCGCCCGCCTCGAGGAGCGCGGCTGGGTGCGCCGTGAACGGGCCGCCGACGACGGTCGGGGCAACCTCGCCGTCCTCACCGACGCCGGGTACGAGGTCGTCGTGGCCGTGGCGCCCGGGCACGTCGACGCCGTCCGCGAGTCGGTGTTCGGACCGCTCACCGGGGAGCAGACCGTCGCCTTCCGCGAGGCGCTGGAGGCCGTCGCGGCGAAGCTCGACCCCGATCGGAGCCTGCGGGTGCGCGACGGCGACGACCTCGCCGAGTGACCGCTCAGCGCAGGTGACGCAGGAACGACTGCGGGGCGCCGAGGAACTGCCGCCAGCTGGCCGGCTACGACGGTGAGCGGCCCAGGTGGCGGTAGCGGTGCAGCCGGCTGCGGAAGCGCTCGGTGTCGTCGCGCCCCAGCAGACCGGCCAGCTCCTCACCCAGCACCCGGCCGAGCCGCAGGCAGAACTCGTTGGGCTCGTCGGCGGCGTCCGGGCGCTCGGGCACCACCCGGTCGACGATCCCGGCCCGCCACAGGTCGGTGGCCCGGACGCCCTGCGCGGCGGCCATCTCCCCGGCGTGCTCGACGTCGCGGTGGACGATCGCGCTCGCGCCCTCGGGTGGCAGCGGGCCCAGCCAGCCGTTCGCGGTGGCCAGCACCCGGTCGGCCGGCACCAGCGCCAGCGCCCCGCCGCCGGTGCCCTGGCCCAGCAGCACCGCCACCGTCGGCGCCTTGAGGATCACCAGGTCGTGCAGGCAGCGCGCGATCTCACCGGCGAGCCCGCCCTCCTCCGCCTCCCGGGACAGCGCCGCCCCGGGGGTGTCGATGAGCGTGACCAGCGGCAGCCGCAGCTCCTCGGCCAGGTGCATGCCGCGCCGGGCCTCCCGCAGGGCCGCCGGGCCGAGGGGGGCGGACATGCTCTGGCCGCGCCGGTCCTGGCCGAGCACCACGCACGGCGCGCCGCCGAAGCGGGCCAGCGCCAGGAGGAGGCCGGGGTCCTTCTCGCCGGCGCCGGTGCCGGAGAGGCCGACGACGTCGGTGGCCGCCGTCCGGAGCAGCCGCCGCACGCCGGGCCGGTCCGCGCGCCGGGACGCCGTCACGACGTCCCAGGCGCTGCGATGGTCCTCGGGGTCGTCGGCGTCCGAGCCGTCCTCGGGCCGCGGGCGCTCGGCGCCCCGGACGTCGGTGTGCCAGGTCTGGCGGGCCGCCAGCACCCGTAGCGCCCGGTCGGCGAGGTCGGCGATCTCCTCGTGCGGGACGACGGCGTCGATCAGGCCGCGCTCGGCGAGGTGCTCGGCGGTCTGCACGTCCGCGGGGAACGGCTCGCCGTACAGCGCCTGGTAGACGCGCGGGCCGAGGAACCCGATGGAGGCACCGGGCTCGGCGATGGTCACGTGACCCAGCGATCCCCACGAGGCGAGGACGCCGCCGAAGGTGGGGTTGCGCAGGTAGACCAGGTAGGGCAGCCCGGCGTCCTTGTGCCGCGCGATGGCCGCGGTGATGCCGATCATCTGCAGGAAGGCGACCGTGCCCTCCTGCATGCGGGTGCCGCCGGACACCGGGGCCGCCAGCAGCGGCAGCCCCTCGTCGGTGGCGCGCTCCACGGCGGCGATCAGCCGCTCGGCCGCCGCGACGCCGATCGAGCCGGCCAGGAAGGCGAACTCCCCGGCGACGACGGCCACGCGGCGCCCCCGCAGCTTCCCCTCGCCGGTGATGATCGACTCGTCCTGCCGCGACCTCTCTGCCGCGGCCGCCAGCTCGCGGGCGTAGTCGGCGGACACCTCGGGCCGCACGACGGGCACGTCCCAGGACTGCCAGGACCCGGCGTCCAGGACCAGGTCCCGCAGCGACCGGGCGTCCAGGCGGGCTGGCTCGTCGCTCACGGGGTGTCCCCGTCGAGCCAGGCGCGGATCGCGTCGCCGTCGGCGCCGAGCACCGGCGGCGCAGCGTGGTCGCGCCGCGTCGTCTCCGTCTCGCCGTCCGGACCGGGTGCGAAGAACCGCAGCGGGGGACCGGGCAGCTGCAGCCGGCCCAGCGTGGCGTGCTCGACGTCGACCAGCAGACCCTGGGAGAGGGTCTGGTCCCAGCCGTAGACCTCGTCGAGGGTCCGCACCTTCCCGGCCGGGATTCCCGCGGCCGCCAGCCGGGCCAGCAGGTCCTCGGGGCCGATCTCGGCGAAGGCCTCCTCGAGCAGCGCGATCACCTGTTCCCGGTTGCCCACCCGCTCGCTGTTGGTCGCCAGGCCGGGCTCCTCCGGGTCGAAGCCGAACTCGGCGGCCAGCTTGCGCCAGAGACCCTCCGAGCCGCAGGAGAGCTGGACGCTGCCGGCCTTGCAGTGGAACAGGCCGTACGGGGCGATCGACGGGTGGTGGTTGCCCTGCGCGTGCCCCACCTTCCCGGCCACGGTCCACGCCGTCCCCTGGAAGGCGTGCACGCCCACGATCGCGGCCAGCAGCGAGGTGCGCACGACCTGGCCGCGCCCGGTGCGCTCCCGCTCTATGAGGGCGGCGAGCACCCCGTACGCGCCGTACATGCCGGCCAGCAGGTCCCCGATCGGGACCCCGACGCGCTGCGGGTCGTCGGGGCCCGAGCCGGTCAGCGACATGAGGCCGCCCTCGCCCTGCGCGATCTGGTCGTAGCCGGCCCGCCCGCCCTCGGGGCCGTCGTGGCCGAAGCCGCTGATCGCCAGCGTCACCAGCCGCGGGTTCAGCCCGGCCAGCACGTCGGTGCCGAAGCCCAGCCGGGCGAGCGTCCCGGGACGGAAGTTCTCAAGCAGCACGTCGGCCCGGCGCAGGAGCTCTGTGAGCACCGTCTTGTCGCCCTCGTCCTTGAGGTCGAGGGTGATCGACTCCTTGTTCTTGTTCGTCGACAGGAAGTACGTCGACTCCCGGTCGCTGTCCTCCGGCATGACGAACGGAGGCCCCCAGCCGCGGGTGTCGTCACCGCTGCCGGGGCTCTCGACCTTGATCACCCGGGCCCCGAGGTCCCCGAGCATCATCGCCGCGTGCGGCCCGGCGAGGGCCCGCGTCAGGTCGACGACGAGCACGCCGTCCAGCGGTCCGGACATGGCAGTCTCCCTCGCTCCAGGCCACCGGGGGCGGCGGCGGACCCGCACAGTGTCTCAGCGCTGAACTACCCTGCCGCCACCGCTCACAGCCAGCCGGGGACGACGAAGACCAGCCAGGCCAGCAGCGGTCCGATGGCCACGACGATCGCGGAGTAGGCCAGGATCTGCTTGTAGAAGCGGTCCCGGTCGATGTCCTGGGCGTTGGCCAGCACGAGTGCCCCGTTCGTAGAGAACGGGCTCACGTCGACGATGGTCGAGGCCACCGACAGCGCGACCACCACGCCGATGGCGCCGATGTCGCCGGCGCTCAGGAACGGCACCGCGAGCAGGATGGCCACCCCGATGATCGCGGTCGAGGACGCGAACGCCGAGACGACCCCGCCGATGTAGCAGAGCAGCAGGGCGATCAGCAGCGGCACGCCCAGCCCGATGACGGCGTCGCCGACGTAGTCGATCGTGCCCGCCTCCTCCAGGACGAAGACGAACGTGAGCACCCCCGCGATCAGCAGGATGGTGCTCCAGCTGATCTGGGTCACCGCACCCTTGTGCTGCCGCGCGGAGAACAGCGCCAGGACGACGGCGACGGTGATCGAGACGAAGCCGATGTCCAGATCGAAGGCCAGCGCCAGGACCGCCACGACGACCAGCCCGATCAGCGTGAGGACCTGCTCCAGGCGCACCGGCTGCGGCACGTCGGGGCCGGTGCGCTCGTCCGCCTCGTCCGCCGCGTCCCCGCCGACGGCGGGCCCGGGGGCCGCGCCGTGCCCGCGGACGACCGTGCCTTGCGCGTGCTCGCTGTGCGCGAGGGCCTCGACCTCGACCTTGCGGCCCAGGAGCTTGCGGCCACCGAGGACGAAGAACAGCACGACCGCGATGGCCAGGTTGAACAGCAGCGCGCCGAGGAAGACGGCGAGCGGGCTGCTGGGCAGACCCTCGTCCTCGACGATCGTGTTCACCGTGACGCCGTAGACGCTGATGGGGGAGAAGCCGCCGCCCTGGGCGCCGTGGATGACCATCATCCCCATGAGCAGCGGGCTGATCCCGTGCCGCGCGGCGAAGGTCAGCGCGATCGGCGCGATGATCGCCACGGCGGCCGGCGAGAGCGCGCCGATACCGGTGAGCAGCCCGGTGACGAAGAACATGATCCAGGGGATGGCCGCGACGTGGCCGCCGACCAGCCGCACCGCGCCGCGCACGAGGAGGTCCACGGTCCCGTTGTTCTGCGCGATGGCGAACAGGTAGGTGACCCCGATCAGCGTCAGCACCAGCTCCGCGGGGAAGCCGGCGATGATGTCGTCGGTGCTCAACCCGACCGACAGTGTCCCCACGAGGAAGGCTGCGACGAAAGCGAGCGCGCCCATGTTGATCGGCAGGAACGTGGCGATCGCGAAGATGACGGCGAGCGCGATGATGGAGACGATCTCCGGTGACACGGTCCCTCCTCCGACGTGCGGGGATGCGTGTCGCTCACTGAATCAACTACCGGTGGGTAGCGCCTGCCAGCCACCGGACGGGGTCACCACGGCCGACACGGTGCGGTCGTGGGGCTCGGTGGGCAGGGTGTCCACCAGTTCGTCGTCGAAGACGACGGCGACCAGCGCCGTGTCGGGGCGCACGTACCGCAGCGCCCGGTCGTAGTAGCCGCCACCGCGGCCCAGCCGGGTCCCGTCCCGCGCCACGGCCAGTGCCGGGACGACGACGACGTCGGCCGTGCCGATGGCCGTCGGTCCCAGCCGGGGCCCCAGCGGCTCCAGCAGCCCGTACCGGCCCGGTGCCAGGCGGCCGGTGTCCACGGCCCAGGCCAGCGCGGTGCCCTCCGCCGGCACCACCGGGAGCAGCACCCGCGAACCCAGCTGGGTGAATGCCGCCGGCAGCCGGCCGTGTCCGGGCTCGTCCGGCTCGGGCACGTAGGCGGCGAAGGTCCGGCAGCCGGCCAGCCCGCGCAGCAGCGCCGCGGCGACCCCGGCCGCGGCCC
>CADCTN010000238.1 GCA_902805535.1 uncultured Blastococcus sp.
CGGGTGGTGCGGGTGATCGCCGACGGGCTGGTCACGTGCAGGGTGCCGTCGGGCTCCATCCGGAAGGTCCAGCCGCGGGCGAAGGTCTTGAGCCGGTGGTGGGAGCGGCACAGGCAGCACAGGTTGGTGCAGGTCGTCGGGCCGCCGTGTGCGTGTGGGACCACGTGGTCGTGGTCGGCCCAGCCGGCGCGTTGACCGCAGTTGGGTGTGCGGCACCGGCGGTCCCGGGTGGTCACGAACCGCCGCAGCGCGGCCGAGGGCCGGTAGCCCTCGGTCGCAGACGGCGGGCCGATCACCGGACAGGCGCAGTCGGTGCCGGCCCCGCCGTCGGGATGCCGCGGGCAGCCCGCCGCCGCCAGGCGGGCCAGATCGGCGGCGGTGACGGTGGCCAGCAGCCGCCCTCGCTCGTCGGAGAGGGCGTAGGTGAGCGACCCGCCCTCCGGCGTCACCAAACCCAGCGCCCCGACCCGGCGCAGGAGATCGCGCACCTGCGCGGCGGTCAGCGGAAAACCGTTGACCTCCCCGCCGCGGGTCGAGGTGCCCTCCAGCCCTGTCAGGGTGGCGGCCACGGTCAGGTTCACCGTCACCGCGGGCAGGCCGGAGTCGGCCGGGCGCAGGAGGAGCATCGCGTGCATCGCGGCCCGGATCTGCCCGATCGGCCGCGGATCACCGTCGGCCCTGGCCATCGCCGCCAGCTGGTCGATCACGTCGAAGCAGGCGGCCGCCTCCTCGACGGTCAGGTCCCCGGCCAGCGTGGCCATGCCGTCGGCGGTGGCGTAGGCGCGCACGTCGGCGGCCCGCTGCGCCTGCTCGTGCCGCTGGTCGATCGCGGTGGAATCCAGCTCGGCCAGCCGCTCCAGCGCGGCCCGGCGCAGCCCGGCCAGGGACAACTCGCCCGCGCCCGGCAGCACGGTCGCCTCCACCGCCCGCGCCAGCTCCGGGGCCGCGTGCTGCAGCGCCTCGGCGAGCACTCCGGCCCGGCGCTCGTCGATCTCCCCCCGGCGCAGCGCGGCGAACGTCGCCGGCAGGTTCTCCCGCCACGTCCAGGCCCGCCGGGCCCGGAACGCCGCGGTGCCCCGGCCCAGATTGATCGCGTGGGCGACCTCGTCGGAAAAGAACTCGCTCACCCCCGGAAACTCCGGATCGGTCCTCCGCCAGGTCCGATTCCCGGCGCCCGGGGTGCCCGGCGGCGGATCATCGGCATCGGGGCGCAGCTGGGCCAGCCGCAGGATCAACTCGGCCTCCCGCGCGGCCTCCCGCGCCCGGTTGCGCTGGATCCGCCCCAGCTCGGCCGCGACCTCCCGATCCCCCAGACCGGACACCGGCAGCCGGAAATCCGGTTCCGCCCGGGACGCCGCCCAGTCGGCAAGGAAGTCCTCCACCACGGAGGAACCGGCCACCAGCTGCACGGGTCGAACATACGTGCGACCACCGACAGTTTCTCGGAATGCTGCGCGGGCCGTTTTGCCGTCATCGGGATCCGCTCGCCGGGCAGCGGGCGCGCCACCCGGGCAGCTGGCCGCCACGCCTACTGTGAGCGGCACATACCGTTCGTCCGCCGCTCAGGAGCTCCCCATGCCGTCGACGTCGTTGATCCTCTCTCGCCGCGATCTGGAGTTCCTGCTGCACGAGTGGCTGGACGTGGAGTCGCTGACCAAGCGGTCGCGGTTCACCGAGCACTCGCGGGAGACGTTCGACGCCGTCCTCGACCTCGCCCAGCAGATCGCCACCGATCACTTCGCGCCGCACAACCGCACGGCCGACGAGAACGAGCCGCACATGGTCGACGGCAAGGCGGTGCTGATCCCGGAGGTCGCCAAGGCGCTGAAGGTCTTCATCGACGCGGGGCTGATGGCCGGCTCCTTCGACGAGGAGTACGGCGGCATGCAGCTGCCGCACACCGTCGGGCAGGCCGTGTTCGCCTGGTTCAAGGCGGCCAACGTCGGCACGTCGGCCTATCCGTTCCTGACGATGGGCAACGCCCGGCTGCTGCTGGCGCACGGCACCCAGGAGCAGATCGACACCTTCGTGCGCCCGGAGCTCGAAGGCCGCTGGTTCGGGACGATGGCCCTCTCGGAGCCGCAGGCCGGCTCCTCGCTCTCCGACATCACCACCAAGGCCGAGCCGCAGGACGACGGCACCTACCGGCTGTCGGGCAACAAGATGTGGATCTCCGGCGGCGACCACGAGTTGACGGAGAACATCGTCCACCTGGTGCTGGCGAAGATCCCCGGCGGCCCGGCCGGCACGAAGGGCATCTCGCTGTTCATCGTGCCCAAGTTCCTGGTGGACGAGGACGGCTCCCTCGGCGAGCGCAACGACGTCGTCCTGGCCGGGCTGAACCACAAGATGGGCTACCGGGGGACGACGAACACGCTGCTCAACTTCGGCGAGGGCGTGCACACCCCCGGCGGGCGGGCGGGGGCGGTCGGCTACCTGGTCGGCGAGCAGCACCGCGGCCTGACCTACATGTTCCACATGATGAACGAGGCCCGGATCGGCGTCGGGATGGGCGCGACGGTCCTCGGCTACACCGGGTACCTGCACGCGCTGGAGTACGCGCGCACCCGGACCCAGGGCCGCCCGGCCGGCGCGAAGGACCCGTCCTCGCCGATGGTGCCGATCGTCGAGCACACCGACGTGCGCCGGATGCTGCTGGCGGCGAAGTCCTACGCCGAGGGCGGCATGGCGCTGGGCCTGTACTGCGCCCGCCTGGTCGACGAGGAGCAGACCGCCGAGACCGCCGAGGACAAGGCACGCGCGCACCTGCTGCTGGACATGCTGACGCCGATCGCGAAGGCGTGGCCCTCGCAGTGGGGTCTGGTGGCCAACGACCTCGCCATCCAGGTGCATGGCGGTTACGGCTACACCCGCGACTACCCGGTCGAGCAGTTCTACCGGGACAACCGCCTCAACCCGATCCACGAAGGGACGCAGGGCATCCAGTCGCTGGACCTGCTCGGCCGAAAGGTCGTCATGCAGGGCGGCGCGGGGCTGCAGCTGCTCGGCGAGACGATCGGCGCCACCACCGCCCGGGCGGCCGGCACCGAGTGGGCCGGGTTCGCCGACGACCTGGACGCCGCGGTCGCCCGGCTGGGATCGGTGACCGCCACGCTGTGGGGCACCGGCGACCCGGATCTGGCGCTGGCCAACTCGCACGTCTACCTGGAGGCCGCCGGCCACCTCGTCGTCGCCTGGCTGTGGCTGGAGCAGGCCCTGGCCGTCGAGAACCGGGGCCCCGACTCCTCGCACAGCGACTTCCACGAGGGCAAGCGGCAGACCGCCCGCTACTTCTGGCGCTGGGAGCTGCCCCGGGTGCACCACCGGTTCGACCTGCTGGAGTCGCTGGACCGGACGGTCCTGGACACCCCCGCACGCTGGCTCTGATACGACCGAGCCCCGCTCACTCCGTACGGAGTGGCGGGGCTGCGGTTCGGTGCGCTTCGGAGCGTCGCGTCAGGCGCTGACGGGGCTCATCGCCTCGGCGCCGGACTGCCGCGAGCCGGAGGGAGTGCCCTCGGCGCGCTCGGCTTCGTACCGGGCGGTGGACGCCATGCCCATCGCGACGACCAGGACCGTGAGAAGAAGGAAACCCACCAGGGTCACCACCGGCCACAAGATCATGTTCTACATCCCCCTGCTGTTTCGGATGCACCGCGGGTCACGGCGGCGCACGAGTCAAGGGTCTTTGTCCCCCGCACAGTCACGTTCCAATCATCAGATCGTGAAGTTCACCTGACCGTCTGTGATCAGCTTCACTCTCATCGGCCGACCGGAGCGCCTGCTTGAACAATTGGCTTCCGTGGTCTGATCGCCGGGTGCCCCCACCGCAGCCGACGACCGCGGGCACCGCCGTCCGGCCCGGCCTGCTCGTCCTGAGCCTGGCGCTCGGGGTGACCACCCTGTCGCTCCTGCAGAGCCTCGTCGTCCCCGTCCTGGGCACCATCGAGCGGCAGCTGGACGTCTCCCCCGGCGCGGCGGGCTGGGTGCTCACCGCCAACCTGCTCGCCGCCGCCGTCCTGACGCCGGTGCTCGGCCGGCTCGGCGACCTGCGCGGCGAGCGCCCGGTCATCCTGGGCATCCTCGTGGCCGTCTCGCTGGGCACCCTGCTCGCGATCGTCACGACCTCGCTCCCCCTGCTGCTGGTCGGCCGGATCCTGCAGGGCGCGTCCTACGGGCTCTTCCCCCTCTCCATCAGCGTGCTCCGCCGCGAGCTGCCCGAGCGGCGGCTGAGCGTGGCGATGTCGATCGTCAGCAGCACGCTGGCGGTCGGGGGCGTGGTCGGGCTCGTCGCGACCGGGCTGCTGGCCGGGGACGGCGGCGACTACCGGCGGCCGTTCTGGATCGGGCTCGGCGTCACGCTGGTCTCCCTCGCGTTGGCCCACCGTCTGCTGCCACGCCGCCCCTCGTCCGCCACCGGGCGGGTGGACTGGTGGGGCGGGCTCGTCCTGGGCGCCGGGCTGGTGCTGCTCCTGCTGCCGGTGAGCCAGGGCAACGCCTGGGGCTGGGGCTCGCCCGGCGTCATCGGCTGCCTCCTCGGATCCGCCGTCGTCCTCACCGGGTGGGTGGTGCTGGAACGACGGACGGCGGCGCCGCTGGTCCGGCCGGGGCTGCTGGCCGACCGCCGGATGATCGTGCCCAACGTCGCCGGGCTCATGACCGGTATCGCGCTGTTCGCCTCCTTCCTCGCCGTCCTGCAGTTCGTGCAGGCGCCGCCGGACGTGACCGGCTACGGCTTCGGCGCGAGCGTGCTCGAGGCGTCGGTCGTCTACCTGCTGCTCGGCGGGGTGGCCGGCATCGTGGCCGCGCCGTTCGCCGGCCGCATCGTCACCCTGCTCGGCGCCCTGCCCACGCTGCTGGCCGGCGCGGTGTCCGGCGCGGCGGGGTTCCTGCTGCTGGCGCTGCAGCGCAGCGAGCCGTGGCAGGTGGTCCTCGCCGGCCTGCTGACCCAGCTGGCGGTGACCGTCGCCTACGCCGCCCTGCCGGCCCTCGTGGTGCAGGCCGTCGAGGAGGACGAGACCGGAGTGGCCAACGCGGTGAACTCCATCGCCCGAGCGGTCGGGCAGGCACTGGGCAGCACGGTGGCGGTCGCGCTGATCGCGGCCGGCTTCGACGCGGCGACCGGCTTCCCGCGGGCGATCGCCTACACGCAGGTCGCGCTGATCGGGGCCGCGGCGTCAGCGGCGGTGGTCGTGGTCGCCGTCGTCGGGATGGTCGCCGACCGGCGGTCGGGCTCCGGACGCCGCCCGGACCCGATGACCGACGTCGAGGAGGCCACCGCACGGGCCGGGGAATGGTCTCCGGTCTCGGGTCTTCGCTGAACCGTTACCAGGGCGAGCCGCATGGAACGACTCCGTCCGGGGAACCCGAGAGTCGACTTCCCGCCCCGACATAAGGACCACGCCATGTCCCGACCCACCGGCTCCTCCAGCCGCACGGACGCGCCGTCCCAGGGCGACCCCGCGCCGGAGACCGACGAGATCAGCGGCACCCGCGCCGACTTCGCCCCCACGGGGGCCGACGCCCGGCCGGGCGCCTTCCCGACGCTCAAGCGCACGCTCAAGGAGTTCAGCGAGGACAACCTCACCGACTGGGCCGCGGCGCTGACCTACTACGGAGTCCTGGCCCTCTTCCCGGCGCTGATCGGGCTGGTGTCGATCGTCGGCCTGCTCGTGGAGCCCCAGGAGCTCACCGAGGCCCTCACCACCGTCGTCCCGGCGTCCGCCGCCGACACCCTCAACCCGGTGATCGAGCAGATCGCCGGGAGCAACAGCACTGCGGGCTTCGGGCTGATCATCGGTCTGGTCGGCGCCGTCTGGTCGGCGTCGGGGTACGTCGGTGCCTTCACCCGCGCGGCCAACGTCGTCTACGAGACGCCCGAGGGCCGCAAGATCTGGAAGCTCAAGCCGCTCCAGCTGCTGATCACCCTGATCGGCATCATGTTCGCCGCGATCATCGTCGCGCTGCTCGTCCTGAGCGGCCCCGTCGTGGATGCGGTCGCCTCCACCATCGGCATCGGCGAGGCCGGCCAGACCGTCTGGAGCGTCGCCAAGTGGCCGGTCATCCTCGTCGTCCTGGCGCTGATGATCGCCGTCCTCTACTACTCGACGCCGAACGTCAGGCTGCGCGGCTTCAAGTGGGTCAGCCCCGGCGCCGGGGTAGCCATCCTCGTCGCGATCGTCGCCTCGGCGCTGTTCGCCTTCTACGTGGGCAACTTCGGCAGCTACAACAAGACCTACGGCGCCCTGGCCGGCGTGATCGTCTTCCTGATCTGGTTCTGGCTCATCAACGTGGCGCTGCTCTTCGGCATCGAGCTGGACGCCGAGATCGAGCGCAACAAGGAGCTGAAGGAGGGCGTGCCGAGGGCCGACAAGGAGATCCAGCTCGACGCCCGCGACGACCCCAAGGACAAGCAGACGACCTGAGCAGGGACAGAGAGGGCCGGCTCCCGTTCGGGAACCGGCCCTCTCGTCGTGCTCAGCGGCTGGTCGGCGGCCGGTCGCCGGACCGGGACAGCGGCACGCGCTCGACGAGACCGGCGAGGGTGGCCAGCCCCTTGCTGAGCGCCGCCCCGGCGGGGGCGAGCTGCGCGGGGGCGCGGCGGACGCCCGCGTCCACCGCGTCACGGGTGCGGTCCAGGATCGACAGCGGGAGTCCGGACAGCGCGTTGCCGGGCGGACGGCGGGAGACCGTCGGGTGCGGCCTGGTCGGGGAGAGCCGCCGCATCAGCTCCCACCGGCGCCCCAGGCGGCGCAGCTCGTCGGCCGGCACCGCCTCCTGCAGCCGCGGGAGGAGCACGTCCTCCTCGTCGCGGACGTCCTCGCGGAGCACCTCGACCAGCCGGGCCAGCCGGGCCGGACGCCGCGGGTCGTCGGGCCCGCCGGTCTCCAGCGCGCTGACCAGCTCGTTCACCTCCTGGTGCTCCTTCTCGACCCGGAGCGTGAGCGCGTCGCCATCGGGGAGGACGCGCCGCAGCACCGGCCACAGCACGGTCTCCTCGGCGAAGGCGTGGCTGAACACCAGCCGGTCGATCCGCCGGAGGACCTCCTCCTCCTGGGCGGAGCCGGTGCTGCCGGCGAGCTCCTGCAGCAGGCGATCGAGCTCGACGTGGTCCTCGCGTTGGCGGGCCAGGACGCTGCCCGGCCCGCCCAGCTCCTCGACGGTCTGCTCGGCGATGGATCGCACGGTTCCTCCTCGATGCGGTGCGGGGTCCGCTCCGTGCCCAGCACGAGGCCCGGCCATACGTGCCGGTTGGGTTCCGCGGCGCCGCGGGTAGGGGGCGGTCGTGACCGAGACGAGGACAGTGACGTCCGACTTCTACGACCTGGAGGCACTCCTCGACGAGGAGGACCGGGCGCTGCTGCACCGGGTCCGGGACTTCATGGACACCGAGGTCCAGCCGATCATCAACGAGTACTGGACGCGGGCGGAGTTCCCGCGCCAGATCATCCCGGGGCTGGCCGAGCTGGGCATCGCCGGCACCCAGTTCTCCGGGCACGGGTCCCCGGGCAAGTCGGCCCTGCTCGACGGCATGATCGCCATGGAGCTGTCGCGGGGGGACCCGTCGGTCTCCACCTTCATGGGCGTGCACGGCGGCCTCGCCATGGGCTCGATGCACCTCTGCGCCTCCGAGGAGCAGAAGGAGCGCTGGCTTCCGGCCATGGCCCGGATGGAGCTGATCGGCGCCTTCGGGCTCACCGAGCCCGACTCGGGCTCCGACGTCGCCCGCGGGCTGCGCACGACCGCGCGCCGGGACGGCGACGGCTGGGTCCTCAACGGCCAGAAGAAGTGGATCGGCAACGGCAGCTTCGCCGACCTGGTCATCATCTGGGCGCAGGACGTCGACACCCAGCGCGTGCTCGGGTTCGTCGTCGAGCAGGGCACCGAAGGCATGTCCGCGATCGACCTCGAGGACAAGATCGCGCTGCGTGCGGTGCAGAACGCCGTCATCACGCTCCAGGACGTCCGCGTGCCCGAGGAGAACCGGCTGCAGGAGGCCAACAGCTTCAAGGACACCGCCAAGGTCCTGCGGACGACGCGGGCCGGGGTGGCCTGGTCGGCGGTGGGCTGCTCGCGGGGGGCCTACGAGCACGCGTTGCGCTACGCCCAGGAGCGCACGCAGTTCGGCAGGCCCATCGCGGGCTTCCAGCTGGTGCAGGACCTGCTGGTCCGGATGCTCGGCAACATCACGTCGTCGGCGGCGCTGTGCATGCGGCTGTCGCAGCTGCAGGAGGCGGGCCGGATGACCGACGAGCAGGCCTCGCTGGCCAAGGCGTTCAGCACCGTTCGGATGCGCGAGACGGTCGGCTGGGCGCGGGAGCTCATGGGCGGGAACGGCATCCTGCTGGAGCACAACGTCGGCCGGTACGTCGCCGACGCCGAGGCGATCTACTCCTACGAAGGCACCCGCGAGGTCAACACCCTCATCGTGGGCCGGGCCATCACCGGCACGGGCGCCATGGTCTAGCGGTCCGGCAGGCGTCGAGAGCTCAGCCCCACCAGCGCTTCGCGGCCTCCTCCGGGGTGAGGTCCTCCAGCTCCACCGCGCGGTTGAGCTGCACGAGGTCACCGGTGGTCAGCAGCGCGCTGGTCTCGTCCAGGGCCTCGGTGAGCCCCTCCCACCGATCGGCCACGTCCGCGCGCACCAGCGGGACGACGTTCTCGCGGGGCTGCAGCCCCAGGTCGTCGATCAGCAGCATCACCGGGGCGACCGCGAGCCGGGCGTCGGTCGTCTCGAGCAGCCCGACCTGGATGTCGCCCGACAGCAGCGCCTCCACCGTCGCGCCCCGGGTGGGCATGGCCCGCACCTCGGCGAACTCCAGGCCGTAGACCTCCGCGAGCCCCGGGAGGCACAGCGGACGGTCGGGGCACTCGGGCGGCCCCCCGAAGGTGAGCAGGGGCGCGAGCGGGGCCAGGTCCGACAGCGTCGCCACGCCGTTCCCGGCAGCGAAGGCCGTGGTGACGGCGAACCCGTTCTGGTCCTCGGCCCGCGCTGGGTCCAGGACGAGCACTCCCCGGCCGCCGAGGGTCCGGGAGAGCACCCGGTGCATCGTCTCCGGGCTCTCGGGCAGGTCGGGGAAGGCGGGCCGGGCGAACAGGGTCGCCGTGCCGAGATAGTCGACGACGACGTCGACCACGCCCTGCTGGATGGCGGGCGCGACCACCTCCCGCGTGCCGATGCCGTGCTGCACCGAGACGGGGAGCCCGGCGCGACGGGCCGCCTCGGCGTAGACCTCCACCAGGATCTGGTTCTCCTGGAAGTCGTAGGAGGCGAACCGGATCGTCCCCGTCGGTGCCGACGGGGCTGCCGGGGTGCCGCCGCAGGCCCCGAGCAGCGCCAGCAGCACCAGCAGGAGACCGGTAGGCCGACGTCGCACGACGTCTCCCTTCCCCGGTGCGCGGGCGGAGGTCACCGTAGCGCCGGCCGGGGACGAAAGGGGATGGTCTCGATGCGCCCGCGGGTGCAGCATTCCCCGACATGGCGTCGCTGCCGCAGGCCCCGCCCGGTCCGGGACGGTCGATCCCCGTGCCGAGGCCTGCACCCCCGGCGATCGCCCGGATCCGCAGCCGGCGCCGCCCCTCCGGGGAGCCGCCCCCGCTCCCCCGCGCCCTCAACGCCTCCGGGAAGTTCTGGCTCGGGCTCAGCGGCGTCGTCCTGGTCATGTGGGTCGTCGTCGTGGTCACCGGGACGATCACCGTCTTCGACGTCGTCGACACCCGGGTCCTGCAGGCGATCAGCGAGCTGCGCTCCCCCGGTCTGACGCCGGTGATGGAGGCCCTCGGCGTCCTGGCGACGGCGAAGGCGATCCACGTCATCTGGCTGAGCAACCTGGTCCTGCTGGCGGTGCTGCGGCGGTGGCGGCACCTGTTCGTGTGGGTGGGCGTGGGCCTGGTGGTCGCCAACCTGGGCGGCTTCCTCGCCCTCGCCCTGCAGCGGCCCCGGCCGTTCGAGGTCGAGATCATCGGCAGCTGGTCGGGCTTCGCCATGCCGTCGCTGCCGATGACCGTGCTCGCGGCGTTCCTGCTCAGCAGCGTCTACGCGCTCATCCCGCCCGGCACCTGGCGGACCCGCGGGAAGTGGGCGGTCGCCGTCCTCCTGGTGCTCACCGCGGCGTCCCGGCTCTACCTGGCGCAGGACCACCCCACCGGCGTCCTGGCCGGGGTGGTGCTCGGCGTCGCCGCACCGCTGGCCGCCTTCCGCCTGATCACTCCGAACGAGATCTACCCGGTGCGCTACAGCCGGAGCCGCCCCGCCCACCTCGACGTCTCCGGGAACCGCGGGCAGGCCATCGTCCGGGCCCTGCACGACCAGCTGGGCGTGCTCGCCACCGACGTCGTCCCCTTCGGGCTGGCCGGGTCGGGCGGCTCCACCCCCTTGAAGATCACCGTCGAGGCGGCCGACTCGGAGACGGCCGACGAGAGCTGCATCTTCGGCAAGCTCTACGCCGCCACGCACGTGCGCTCCGACCGCTGGTACAAGCTCGGCCGGACGCTGCTCTACGGCCGGCTCGAGGACGAGAAGCCCTTCCACAGCGTGCGCCGGCTGGTCCAGTACGAGGACTACATCCTGCGGCTGTTCTCCGATGCCGGGCTGCCGGTCCCCCACCCGCTCGGCATCGTGGAGATCACGCCCGAGCGCGAGTACCTCCTGGTCACGGAGTTCATCTCCGGCGCCAAGGAGGCCGGGGAGGCCGAGATCGACGACTCGATCATCGACCAGGGCCTGTCGATCGTCCGCCGGATGTGGGACATCGGCATGGCGCACCGCGACATCAAGCCGGCCAACCTGCTGGTGCAGGGCCGCACGCTCTTCCTGATCGACTCCGCCTTCGCCGAGGTGCGGCCGAGCCCGTGGCGCCAGGCGGTCGACCTCGCCAACATGCTGCTGGTCCTGGCCCTGCGCACCGACGCCGAGCGGGTCTACCGGCGGGCCCGGCTGCAGTTCTCCGACGAGGAGATCGCCGAGGCCTTCGCGGCCACCCGCGGGCTGACGATGCCCTCTCAGCTGCGCCGGATGCTGCGCCAGCAGGGGCGGGACCTGCACGCGGACTTCCTCCGCCTGCTCCCCTACCGGCTGCCCCCGGTGCGCATCCAGCGGGTGACCTGGCGGCGGGCGGGCCTCACCCTCGTCACCCTCGCCGCCGCCGCCGTCCTCGGCGCGCTCACCGTCACCATCCTCGGGTCCCCGCTGTGAGGCGCGGCCACCGGTGGGGACCGGTCCTCCTCGCTCTGGCGGCCCTCCTCGTGCTGCCCGGGTGCACCCGGGTCGGCGGCACGCTCAGCAGCGAGCTGGTCGCCTGCAAGGAGGGCGACGAGGGGACGCCGTCCAACGGTGTCGTGCTCATGGCCCAGGCCGTACCCAGCGCCTCCTGGGTCCCGTGCCTGGAGGGCATGCCGCTGGGCTGGTACTTCGCGGACATGGACGTCGACCGCGGCACGGCACGCTTCTGGCTGGACTCCGACCGCGACGGCATGCACGCGATCGAGGTGCGGCTGACCCGCTCGTGCGGCACGTCGGGGGCGACCGAGATCCCGAGCGACCGGCCCGAGATGCGCCGGCTGGAGCGGGTGAGCCAGGTGACCCCGCTGTACGTCGGGCGGCGCTACTACCTGTTCGACGGCGGCTGCATCACCGTGGTGTTCCGGCTCTCCGGGGAGAATCGCGGGGAGCCGCTGGCGGTCGCCACGCAGGGGCTGGGCGCCGTGCCACGCGACGAGCTGCGCGAGCTGGTCCACCGGGAGAGCGACGGGCGGCTGCAGCTGGATCCGCCGGCGGGACGGGAGGGCGGCTGAATGACCACGGTGGAGTCGCCCGGCGCGACCTCCCCCGCGCGCCCGCGCAGTCGCCGCTGGCGGCGGTGGCTGGGTCCCGTCCTCTCGCTCGCGCTGGTCGCGGCGGTCTTCGCCTGGTTCCTGCCGCAGTTCACCAGCCTCTCCGACGTCTGGACGTCGGTGCGCGCCATGACCTGGGTCGAGGTCGCCGTGCTGCTCGTGGCTGCGCTGTGGAACCTGGCCACCTACCAGTTCCTGATGATGACGACGACGCCCGGACTCACCTTCGGCCAGGCCACGGTCTCGACCGAGACGTCGACGGCGGTCTCCAACACCGTGGTGGGGGGTGCGGCGATCGCGCTGGGGCTCACCTACGCGATGAACTCCTCCTGGGGCTTCTCCCGGTCGCGGACCTCGGTGTCGCTGCTCGTCTCCGGGCTCTGGAACAACTTCGCCAAGCTGGGGCTCCCGGTCCTCGCACTGGTGCTCCTCGCCTTCGCCGGGACACCGACCACCGGGCGGATCGTCGCCGGTCTGCTGGGGGTGGTCGCGCTGGTCGCGGCCGTGCTCGCGCTGGGCGCGCTGCTGCGCAGCGAGGCGGCCGCCGCCGGGATCGGCACCGGTGCGGCCCGCGTCGCGACGGCGATCCGGCGCGTGCTCGGCCGCGGTCCGGTGACCGGCTGGGACCGGGCCACCACGAAGTTCCGCGGGCGGACGGTCCTGCTGCTGCGGGCGCGCTGGCACTGGATCACGCTGACCACGCTGACGAGCCACCTGTCGCTGTTCCTCGTCCTGATGCTGGCGCTGCGCTTCGTCGGGGTCGGTGCCGACCAGGTGAGCCTGGCCGAGGCGCTCGCGGTGTTCGCCTTCGCCCGGCTGCTGACCGCGATCCCATTCACCCCGGGCGGGCTCGGGGTGATCGAGCTCGCGCTGATCACCGGCCTGTCCACCGCCGGAGGGCCGCGCGCCCTGGTGGCCGCGGCGGTGCTGGTCTTCCGCGCGCTCACCTTCGTCCTCCCCATCCCCGTCGGGCTGGGCACCTACGTCTTCTGGCGCCGGAACCGGTCGTGGCGGCGGGAGCCCAACGCCGCGCCCCGGACCGAGCTGGTGCCCGAGGCGGTGTGAGAGCCGTGCCGCTGACGGCCCGGCCAGGCTGATGCTGGTCGACTCCAGGCGGGGCCTGCTGGTCAGCGGGTCACTGCTGGCCGGTGCCCTCGGCGTGGGGCTGCTGGTCCTCCTCCCCGTCACCGCTCCCGCGGTCCAGGCGGTGGACGACGCGGTCTGGCGGTTCGCCGGTGCGGTCGAGAACGAGCCCACCACCGCGGTCGCCGAGCTCCTGTCCTGGCTGGGCGGCGCGGAGGTCAACTGGCCCCTGCGCGGGGCGGCGCTCCTCCTGCTCGCCTGGCGACGGCACTGGCTCCGCGCGGGGGCGTTCACCCTCGCCGTCCTCACCAGCGAGCTGGCCATCGGGCCGGTGAAGGCCTGGACCGACCGCGCCCGCCCGCCCGGGGCGCTCATCGAGACCACGGCGGCGTCCTTCCCGTCGGGGCACGCGATCGCCACGGCGGTCACCGCCGTGGGCCTCGTGCTGGTGCTGGCCCACCCCGGTCGGAGCCGCTGGCGGTGGGAGGTGCGCGCCGTGGTCTTCGCCGCCGTGATGGCGCTCTCCCGGGTGTACCTGCGGGCGCACTGGCTGTCGGACACGGTGGCCGGCGCCCTGCTGGGCGCCGGCCTGGCGCTGGGCTGGCCGGCCCTGCTCATGGCCATCCGGCACCAGCGGGACCCGGCCGCGCCCACCTCCTGAGACCGGCCTGCCGGGTTCCGGAAGCTGTGGTTCAGTGAGGAGAGTCACACCTGTGCTGGGGGGAACGGTGCGCCGTCCTTCAGCGCGCCGGCACGACAGCGCACCGAGGAGGCCCGTCGATGGCCCAGCCCGCGACCGACCCGACCGCACGGACGACGAAGGAGAGCACCGGCCGCGATGCCGCGTCCGGTCGTCCCGCCGATCCGCCGGAGGAGGCGGCCGAGGCCGCCGTGGGCCTGGACATGGTCCTGGTCGACGCCGCCCGCAGCCCCCTCCGCCGGCTGGTGCCCCCCGCCGGGACGGCGTTGCGCCTGGGCAGCTCCCTTGCCCGGCAGCCCGGCACGGTGGCTCGGCGGACCGGGGAGCTGGCCCGGGAGCTCGGCCGGATCACGCTGGGCAGGTCCGAGATCGCGCCGGGGAAGAAGGACAAGCGGTTCGCCGACCCGGCGTGGAGCGGCAACCCCTTCCTGCGCCGGGCCGTGCAGGCCCACCTGGCCACCGCCCGCCTCGCCTGGGAGCTCATCGAGGACGCCGACCTCGACTGGCAGGACGACGAGCGGATCCGGTTCACCGCGACCAACCTCGTCGACGCCCTGGCGCCCAGCAACATCCCGGTGGTCAACCCGCTGTCGCTGAAGGCGGCCATCGACACCGGCGGCGGCAGCGCCGTCCGGGGGCTGAGCCGGTTCCTGCGCGACCTGGCCGACCCGCCGCGCGTCCCGTCCATGGTCGAGCCCGACGCGTTCACCGTCGGGGAGGACCTGGCCGCCACCCCGGGCGCGGTGGTGTTCCGGACGCCGGTCTTCGAGCTCATCCGCTACACCCCGACCACCGAGACCGTCCGGGAGGTGCCGCTGCTCATGGTGCCGCCGACGATCAACAAGTACTACATCGCCGACCTCGCGCCCGGGCGCAGCATCGTCGAGCACTACGTCGCCGGCGGCCAGCAGGTCTTCATGATGTCCTGGCGCAACCCCGACGAGCGGCACGCCGAATGGGGGCTGGACACCTACGGGCAGGCGATCCTCGACGCGATGGACGCCGTGGACCGGGCGACCGGCGGCGAGCGGGTGGCCCTCCAGGCCTTCTGCTCGGGCGGGATCATCACCGCGATGGTCCTGGCCCACCTCGCCGCCATCGGGCAGCAGGACCGGGTGGCGGCGGCCAGCTACGCCGTCACCGTCCTGGACTGGGCCCGCGCCGGCACGGTCACCGCGCTCATGGACGAGGAGGCGGTGAGCGCGGCGACCGAGAAGTCGCGCCGGAAGGGCTACCTGGACGGCGCGCAGCTCGCCGAGGTCTTCGCCTGGCTGCGGCCCAACGACCTCGTGTGGAACTACTGGGTCAACAACTACCTGCAGGGCAAGCCGCCGCCGAACTTCGACATCCTCTTCTGGAACGCCGACACGACCCGGATGACGGCGGGGCTGCACCGCGACTTCATCCAGGTGGCGCTGCGCAACGCGCTCACCGAGCCGGGCACGGCGACGATGCTCGGATCGCCCGTGGACCTCTCGAAGGTCACGGTCGACAGCTACGTCACCGCCGGGATCGCCGACCACCTGTGCCCGTGGCAGGCGTGCTACCGGTCCACGCAGCTGCTGGGCGGCGACTCCCGCTTCATCCTCTCCACCAGCGGCCACATCGCCTCCCTGGTCAACCCGCCGGGCAACCCGAAGTCGACCTTCCAGGTCGCCGAGGACACGCCGCCGGACCCGGAGGCGTGGCTGGCGCGGGCCGAGACGGTGCAGGGCTCGTGGTGGCCGGACTTCATGACCTGGCTGGGCGAGCGCTCCGGGGACCAGGTGCCGCCGCCGAACGTCGCCGGTGAGCTGGCGGACCCGGCGCAGGCGCCCGGCACCTATGTCTTCGACACGTAGACCGGCACCTCCGACGCCGGGTCGCGGGGACGTCGTCCGCCCGGTGACGGCGGCCGGCCGGACCCTGCGGGTGTCGGTCCGGCACGGCACCGACCCCGACCTGCCGGCGCTGCTGCTGATGAACGGGATCGGCGCCGGCCTCGAGGTGCTCCAGCCGTTCGTCGACGCGCTGGGACCCCGGCGCACCGTCCTCCGGTTCGACGTGCCGGGCGTGGGCGGCTCCCCCCGGCCCGTCGTCCCCTACAACCTGGTGACGTTGGGCCCGGTGCTGACCGGCGTGCTCGACCGGCTGGACGTCCGCGAACCGGTCGACGTCCTGGGGCTGTCGTGGGGCGGCGGCCTGGCGCAGCACTTCGCCGTCCAGCACCGCCGCCGGGTGCGCCGGCTGGTGCTCGCCGCGACCGGCACCGGATCGCTCATGGTGCCGGCCCATCCCCGCGTCCTCAGCCGGATGCTGACCCCGCGGCGGCACCGCGACCCCGAGTACGCGCGCAGCATCGCCGGGCTGATCTACGGCGGCACGATGCGCCAGGACCCGGAGCGGGCGGCGCGGGTCCTGCATTCGGCGTCCCGGGTGGGGCCGCGGCGGGGCTACTACTACCAGCTGGCGGCCAGCACCGGGTGGAGCAGCCTGCCGTTCCTGCGGCTGATCCGGCAGCCGACGCTGATCCTCGCCGGGGACGACGACCCGATCGTGCCGGTCGTGAACGCGCGCATCATGGCCCGGCTGCTGCCCGACGCGCGGCTGCACGTCTACCGCGGCGGGCACATCGCGCTGATCACCGAGGCCGCCGAGCTGGCCCCGGTGATCGAGGAGTTCCTGGACGGCTGACCCGCCCCGCCAGGCAGTTCCCAGCCTGCGCACCAGGAGTTGTCAGACCCCGCGACCATCCTCAGGGCTCCACCGCGGCTCGAGGAGAACCATGACCGACACCACCGCCCACCGTGACCCTTCGAGCACGTCCTTCCTCGCCCCGACCGGGCCCCGCCTGCCCGCACGGCTGCCCCGGCGCCGGCCGCTCGTCGTCCCGCCGGCTGCGGGCCGTCGGCTCGGCGGCGGCGGCGGCTCCTGACCTCGTCGGTGCACGGCGTAGTCGGTCCCTGGCGCGGCAGCCTTCGTCAGACGGCGGGCCGGACGAGGGAGCCGCTGCCCCCGCCGAACGCCGACACCGCGAAGCCGCGCAGCCGCAGCAGCTCGGCCAGCGCCGCGTTCATGACCTGCTGACCGATCGCGTCGACGGTTGGGCCCGCCACCTGCTCGACGGTCATCCGGTCGTGCTGGCGCCAGGTGACGAGCACTCCTCCGAGCCCCGGTTCCGGGCTCAGGCAGGCTCCGCCGAGCTCGCTGCCGGCCCCGGAGACGTCGTGCAGCGGCAGCCCCGCCTCGGCGAGCGCGTCGGCCACCTCGACGACCAGCGTGGTGATCGGGTCCTCGTCGGAGAGCGACTCGTCCCAGTCCGCGACCAGGCGGTCCAGCTGGTCACCCAGGTGGGCCAGCCACGTCCAGTCCTGGGGCGAGGGCCGCCGGCTCAGCCCGCCGTCGGCTCGCCGCGTGCCGTACACCGTGTGCACGTCCTCGCAGACGTCCTCGTTGACGCCGGAGCTGCGGGCCGATGCGACCCATCGTGCCTCGGCGCGGTCCGGGAAGGGACCCGCCACGATCTGTCCTGGACCTGTCTCTTCGTCGACGACCAGCCACCAGCCCTGGCTGACCGCGCCGTCCAGGACCACATCACCGCTGACGGTAGAACCCATGCCACTCACCGTTTCCACATCCGTGTGGGGCCATCGCAGGGGAAGTGCGACGACTACCGTGCGCCACCGGAAACGGCCGCACTGGTGACTGAAAGGTAGGTGGCGGATCGTCCGGCGAGGGCGTGTGACGACCCGTTGCGGCGAGCGCGTTCCCGAATCGTTGCGCAACTGCCGATGAGGGACGGTCACCCTCCCCCGGGAGCACCGACAAGTCGACTCCGGGAGCGTGCGGGAGCCGGATCCGGGCCACCGGGACGTCGACGACCCCAGGAACGGCGTCCCGCGGCGGCGTGTCCCGCGCTGGGATCAGCCTGGACCGGGGAAGGACCGGTCGCCGAACAGGATGCGGCGGGCGGCGGCGGCCCCGACCGGGGTGCGCAGCAGGCCGAACGCGGCCGCGGCGACGGCCGGCGTGCGCACCTGCGCCAGCCCCCGGCGCAGGGCCAGCCGGCCCCGGAAGGAGGCCCGGAGGGCGGCGCCGTCGTAGTGCTCGAGCGCGGTGGCGTCCCCCGCGCGGAGGGCGTCGTCGAGGACGTCGGCGGCCCGCGCCGACAGCCGCAGGCACGGGTCGAGACCGCCCGCGGTGAGCGGGGAGACGGCACCGGCGGCATCGCCGACGAGCAGCCCCCGCGGGCAGCTGATCCGGCGCAGCAGGCCGCCGACGGGGATGGGACCCCCGCGCCGCTCGACCTCGGCCGGGCGGTGGACGCCGTCCAGCCCGGGCGCCGTCGCGCCGAAGCGCTGCACGGCCCGCCGCAGGCCGTCGGGGAACCGGTCGGCGTAACCGGCGACGCCGACGTGGGCGTGCCGCCCGTCGTTGACCACCCAGGCCAGGTAGCCGGGTGCCAGCCGGGGGTCGAGGACGCAGTGGAAGGCCGGCGGGTCACCGCCGGCGGGAACCTCGAAGACCTCCTCGCCGCCGACCAGCAGGTGGTCGTTGCGGTCCAGGGCCAGGTCGCGGGCCACCCGCGATCGGGCCCCGTCCGCGCCGACGACGTACCGGGCCCGGACGCGGGTCGGGCCCTCCGGTCCCTCCAGGGTGTAGACGTCGGCCCGCCGGCCGGCGTAGCGGGTGCCCAGGGCCAGCCGGACGCCGGCCTCCACCGCCCGGCGGGCAGCCGCCTCGTACAGCGGCGCCATGTCGCCCACCCGGTACTCGTCCCGGTCGCTGTCGAGGATCACCGGCCGGCGCAGGCTGGGCGGGTAGAGGACCACCCGGCGGATCGGCGGTCCGAGGCAGTCCTCCGGCAGCGGGAAGTCGTCGAGGGTCTTCCGGACGAAGATCCCCGTCGTGCGGATCGCGCCCGCGAGGCCGGGCCGCCGCTCGGCCAGCAGCACGTCGTGGCCCCGCTCGGCGAGCACCGTGGCGGTGTGCAGGCCGGCCAGCCCGGCACCGACGACCAGCACGTCGACGGTCTCGTGGGCGGCGGTCACCGGTTGGCGTCGTCCCGCGCCAGCCGCAGCAGGCCCAGCAGCAGGGCGCCGCCGGCCCAGGACAGCAGGACCGTGACCGACGACGCCGTCGTCATGCCCGGCACCTCGCCGATCAGCAGGAAGGCGGCGGCGGAGCCGGGCAGCACCTCGGCGACCGTCGACAGCCACGGGTAGCCGAAGACCGGCAGCAGGAACGGCAGCACGAGCATGAGGAGGAACACCACGACGAGGGCGCCGGCGGTGGCGCGCAGCAGGAAGCCGAGCCCGACGGCAAGCGTGGTTCCCCCGGCGACGACGAGGGCCACGGTGCCGAGCGCGTCGAGCCCGTCGTCCCAGGGGAGGTGGAGCGCCGGCCGGGCCGCGACGTAGGCGGCGAGGGCGGGGGCCAGCGCGAGCAGCACCCCGAGGGCGGTCGCCGCGGTCACCGCCACGACCGTCCGGGCCAGGCCGAGCACCCCGCGGCGGGGCGTCCACTGCAGGGTCGGGACGATGCCGCCGGTGGCGTAGTCCGACGTCACGGCGGTGAGGGCCAGGGCGAGCAGCGCGAACTGGGCCGGCATGGCCGTGACGGTCGACGCCATCCACGCCGAGGCGGGCCCGTCGGGTGCCGGGCCGGCCTCCAGGCCGGCGATCGTGCCGATCCCGACCATCACCGCGGCGGCCGCGGCGGCGAACCACCAGCTGGCCCGGACCGTCCGGAGCCGGGTCCACTCGGCGGCGCAGGTGCGGGCGAGCACGCGCCCGGCGGAGACCTCGCGCCGGGCCGGCAGCGTCGCCGTCACCGTGCCGCCTCCGTGCTGCGGGCCACCGGCTCCGAGCCGGCGAACTGCACGCTGCTGCCGGTCAGCGCCAGGTAGGCGTCCTCGAGGGACTGGGCCACCTCGGTGACGTGGTGCAGCGGGATGCGCAGCGCGTTGGCCACCTCGCCGACGGCGGAGGCGGTGCCGTCCTCGACCTCGAGCTCGTCGGAGTCCGTCCGCGTGGCGCTGAGCCCGCGCTCCCGCAGACCGGTGAGGAGTTCCTCGGACTGGGCGCTCCGGACGCGGACCCGGCCGCCGCCCAGCCCGCGCAGGATGTCCGCCGTCGTCGCGTCGGCGATCAGCCGGCCCCGCCCGATGACGACCAGGCGGTCGGCGGTCTGATGCATCTCGCTGAGCAGGTGGCTGGAGACCAGGACGGTGCGGCCCTCGTCCGCGAGCCGCCGCAGCAGCCCCCGGATCCAGCGCACGCCGTCGAGGTCCAGGCCGTTGACCGGCTCGTCGAAGAGCAGCACCCGCGGGTCCGCGAGCAGCGCGGCGGCGATCCCGAGCCGCTGCCGCATGCCGAGGGAGTAGCCCTTGATGCGCCGGCGCGCCGCGCGGCCGAGACCGACCTGGTCGATCACCTCGTCGACCCGCCGTCGCGGGATGCCGTTCGTCCGGGCGGCCACGCACAGGTGTGCCCGTCCGGTCCGGCCGGCGTGGACCGAGCCGGGTTCCAGGAGCGCGCCCACTTCCCGGAGCGGTTCGGCGAGGGAGACGAACGGCCGCCCGTTGACCAGCGACGACCCGGCGGTGGGCCGGTCGAGGCCGAGCACCATCCGCATCGTCGTCGACTTCCCCGCCCCGTTGGGCCCGAGGAAGCCGGTCACCTTGCCGGGCTGGACGTCGAAGCTCAGGTCGTCGACGGCGAGGACGTCGCCGTAGCGCTTGGTGAGCCCGCGGACCTCGATCACCGGCTCGCCTCCTGCGAGAGCTGGGCGGCCGCGTGCTCGTCGTCGACCCACTCCAGCAGGTCACCGGGCTGGCACTCCAGCACCCGGCACATCGCTTCCAGGGTGCTGAACCGGACCGCCTTGGCGCGGCCGTTCTTCAGGACGGCGACGTTGGCCGGGGTGAGTCCGACGCGCTCGGCGAACTCCCCCACGCTCATCTTCCGGCGGGCCAGCTCGACGTCGATGCGCACGACGATCGGCATCAGATGACCGCTTCCATGTCGGCCCGCAGCGTGGTGGCCTGCCGCAGCAGCGCCCGCATGACCACCATGAGCAGACCGAGGACCGCCCCGACGAGCAGCAGCAGGAGCAGGAGCGCCGGGAGCACCGCGTCGTCGCTGACCTCGTCGACGATGAAGTAGTAGGCGCAGACGAACGTGCCGAACAGGGCGAGCCAGCCGGCCACGATGGCCCGGACGATGGCGTTCACCCACGGCAGGGCGCCGGCGCTGAAGATCCGGTCGTCGGTGACCAGGGTGAGCAGCGCCCAGGTGCACACGAGCACGACCTGGACGCAGGCCAGCCCCACGACCGCGGCGGCGAGCATCGTCCAGCGCATGAAGTGCCGTTCCAGCGTGGGATCGGCGAGGTCGGGCAGCAGCGCCGGCACCGCCCAGACCTGGGCGGCCAGCAGTCCCGCGAACACGATGGCGAGCAGAACCCGGAGCGGGAGCACCACACGGCGCAAGTGCGTCATGCGATCGACTCTCACGGGATGTCTATCGAAAGTCAATCGATACACGCCGTTGGGCGTTGTATATCCCCCGCCCGGGGCACCGCCTCGTCAGCCGTGGGCCGTCGGAGGACGGTTCAGTGCGGGCCGTCGGGGTGGAGGAGGTCGTAGGCGGCGGAGAGCTTCTGCGGTACGACCATGCGCCACGCGTCGACGACGAGCTCGCGAGCCTCGATCGGATCCAGTGCGGCGAGGTCGGCGTGCACCCAGTGGAAGCGCATGTCCGACGCCGCCGGCAGCTGGAACTTGCGCGGCTCGCTCAGGACGAGCGCCGCCCGTTCCGCCTTGGGGAACGCGAAGCCCATCACGGTCTCGTCCAGGGAGAAGGCCACGTAGACGATCTGCCCGACACGGAACTTCAGCCGGCCGCGTACGTGAACCTGGTACGACCGTTCCAACTCCGCGCCCAGCAGCCGGACGTCGTCGATCACCGCCATGCTCAGAGCCCCTCCGTCATGGCACTGCCCGTCCGCGCGCAGCTCCGTACCCACGACTCGGTCTCCACGAAGCCCACGAGGACGCCGACGCCACCTGGCGGGTCGAGGCCGTCTACCCGTGACGGGAGGACCTGCCCACCGAACTGCCGTGGCCGGCGGCGGCCCGTCGCCGGATCGACCAGGGCTTCTGACCGAGAACGGACTGCCTTCGCGACCGAGCGTGCGCGGCTCCGCCCCATGACCCTGGACGTGCCGGGGCCGGGAAACCGGACGGGCAGCCACGGCGACGGGTCATCGCCGGTGCACTGCAGCGGCTGGACGCCGAGGACGGCGTGGGTGCGGTGCTCGCCACCCGTCACCGGCGATCCGCGCGGCCCGGTGCGCGCGAAGACCGTGGACGCGCGACCATTACCGCGTGCGTCCGGGTGCCGGACCGCTGCCTGGTCTGACCGAGGAGAGGCTGCCCATGAGAGACGCCAGCGAGCCCGGTGCGCTGCCGACCCCCGGCGGGCCGCGCGTCCGGCTGCTCGACGCCGACAGCGCTCCCCTGCTGGTGCGCGACCACTTCGCGGGCGGCGACCCCGGACCGATCGTCGCGTCGCTGGCCCAGGTCCCCGAGCTGGTCGGCCCGACCTTGCCGTTCCTCGGCGCGGTCCTGGGTCCCTCGTGGATCCCGCTGCGGGAGAAGGAGATCGTCATCCTGCGCACGTCGGCGGTCATGGGCTGCCGCTACTGCACGGACACGCACACCGTGGTGGCGTTGGACTCCGGCCTGGGCCGCGACGAGGTGCGCGCGCTGCGCGGCGATCTCCCGGTGGCCGGAGCCTTCTCCGACGCCTACGAGCGGGCGCTGATTTCCTGGTGCGACGCCGTCGCCTTCGGCATCGAGTCCGACATCCGGCCGGCCCGGGCCGCGCTGGACGCCGACGACGCCCGCGTCGTCGAACTGACGCTGCTGGTCGCGACCACCGTCATGCTCAACCGGTACGCCACGGCGCTGGGCCTGCCCGTCTCGGTCGACGCCCGGGCCCGCCTGGCCGAGGAGGCCCTGTGACCGCACTGGCCACCGCACTGGCCGACGAGTCCCTCGGCGGCCGGGTGTGGTTCTACACGAACTACCACTGCAACCTGACCTGCTCGTACTGCCTCACCGAGTCCGGGCCGAAGGTCGCCCGCCGCGAGCTCGACCGTGCCACCGTGCTCGACCTCGCGCGCGAGGCCAAGGATCTGGGATTCAGCCAGATCGGCATCACCGGCGGTGAGCCCTTCCTCGTTACGGATCTGCCGGAGTTGCTCGCCGAGCTGGCCGGCGTCCTCCCCGTGCTGGTGCTGACCAACGGCACGCTGTTCCAGCGAGCGTTGCTCGACCGGATCGCGCCCCTGGGCGACGCCGACGTGTCGCTGCAGATCTCCCTGGACCACCCCGACCCGGTGGCCAACGACGTCATGCGGGGGCCGGAGAACTTCCGCAAGGTCGTCGAGGCGGTCCCCGCACTCCTCGCGCTCGGCATCGCCGTTCGCATCGCCACGACGCTCGAGGACGGCGACGCCGACGACCTGCCGCGGCTGTGCATCCTCCACCGCAGTCTCGGGGTCGGCGACGAGGACCACGTCGTGCGGCCGATCCTCCGTCGCGGCCGCGCCGAGACCGGCGACATGGGCGTGCGGGCCCGCTACCTCGACCTCCCGCCCGAGCTCACCATCACCGCCGACGGCGCGTTCTGGTCGCCCTTCGCCCCGACCGTCCGCGGGGGCAGCCTCGACACCGACCTGCTGCTCAGCCGCACGGTCCGGCCGCTGCAGCGCCCCGTCGACGCCATGATCACGGTGCTCAGCGGCCGTCCCGAGGGCGCCGACAGCACGCTCAACATCCGTTAGGCGTAGCGCTCCTGGCGCCCGGTCGGGCGCCCACGACACCACTCCCGCGCATCAGGCGGGGGCAGCCACCTCGCCGTACGAGAGAGCACCGCGCGCGCAACCGGTGGTCGCCGACCCCATCGCCGGCCCGCCCGTGCCCAGACGGGCGCGCGGGGCGCCGGGCTCAGGACCTCCGGCGAAGGAGTACCGCGGTGAACTGCTGGACGGTGCCCCACGGCGTCTCGTGCTCGTCCCCGGAGGCGCTGACCAGGTCGTGGCCGGGGAACTCCGCAGCGAGGGCCTCGTGGGTGTAGCGCACGATCGGCAGACCGCTGCAGGTCGTGGGCCCGTCGGGCCCGAAGGTCGCCACCACGAACCACCCGCCCGGCGGGATGTGGCGGTCGAGCGAGGTGCGGTAGTCGTCGCGCTCGTCCTGCTCGGTGAGGAAGTGGAAGACGGCGCGGTCGTGCCAGAGCGCGTAGATGCGCCCCATGTCCAGGTCCAGCACGTCGGCCACCCTCAGCACGACCGTCTCGCCGGCATCGCCGAGCCGGGCACGGATGGTGTCCAGCGCCGTCTTCGAGAGGTCCACGGCCGAGACATCGGTGAAGCCGCGCTGCACGAGGTGGTCGGTGAGCGTTGACCAGCCCGCGCCCACGTCGATGACGCCCTCGCCCTTGGCCACGCCGGCCCGGTCGACCAGGCCGAGGGACAGTTCGGGCACCGACTGCCACCACGAGACCGAATCGACGTCCTTGCCGTGGTGGGCATCCTCCCAGAAGGAGACCCGGGACCCGGCGTCCTCGGGACGGCGGCGCTGCTGCGCGTCGGTGCTCACGGATCCACCTTCCCACTCGAGGCATCCGAAGCGGTCGTCGCTCCGGAGAACACAGGTAGCCCCCACCCGACGAGCGAATCGCGCGGCGCGCCCGAGTGAGACTGTCGATTGCTGGCGGGAAAGTAGATTGTGCCCGTGGCAACCGGGATGGACGCTGCCCCTGGGGCTCCGGCCGACTTTCCGCCCACTGCCCGCCTCATCGACGGCGGCGACATGGACTGCGGTAGCGGGCTGCTGCTCCTCATCACCCGCGCCATGCGCCGGCTCCAGGACGGTGACCTGCTCGCGATCCGCAGCGCGGAGCCGAGCGTGCAGGTCGACCTGCCCGCGTGGGCCGAGATGGTCGGCAACGACGTGGCCGGCCGGGCAGAGGAGACGGCCGCGGGGCCGTGGTGGTTCGCGGTCCGCAAGGGCTCGGCTCCCGTAACGGTGTTCAGCACCGGCGAGGGCACCCCCGTCGGCCACCGGCTGTGGGTCTACACCAACTTCGACTGCAACCTGGCCTGCCTCTACTGCTGCGCGGAGTCCTCGCCGAAGGCCGCGGCGCGCCGGGTGGAGGTGGGCGTCGCGGAGCAGGCGTTCGCCGAGTTCGCCGCGATGGGCGGGCGCGAGGTCCTCCTCACCGGCGGGGAACCGTTCATGCACCCCGAACTCGGTGACCTGGTGCGCGCGGCCGAGGGCCTGGAGCGCACCATCCTCACGAACGCGATGATCTTCGGCCGCGGCCGCCGCCGCGAGGTGCTGGAGCAGCTGGACCGCTCGGTCACCCTCCAGGTCAGCCTGGACTCCGCCGGGCCCGAGCTGCACGACACCCAGCGCGGCCGGGGCTCGTGGGCCCGGGCGATGGACGGCATCGGGCTGGCGCACAGCCTGGGCTTCCGGGTCCGCGTGGCGGCCACCATGTTCGACGAGGACCCCGAGGGAGTCGCCGCCCTGCACGCCCGCCTCGACGAAGCGGGCATCGCGGCGGAGGACCGGGTGGTCCGGCCGGTGGCGCAGGAGGGCTTCGCGGAGACCGGGATGCACGTGTCCCTGGACTCGCTGGCCCCCGAGCCGGTGATCACCGCCGACGGCGCCTGGTGGCACCCCGTCGCCGTCACCAATCCGCACATGCGCATCGCCGACGCGCCGCTGCCGCTGTCGGAGGTCTTCGGCGTGGTCCGGGACATCCTCGACGTCCAGGGTGCGGCCGCCGCGGCAGGGCGCGAGGTGTTCCGCTGTGCGTGATCCTGGTGCCATGACCGACCATTCCGCCGACGTCGAGCGGCCGGGCGTCCGGGACCGGGCCGTCGGCGCGCTGACCTGGTTGCGCGGCCCGGCCCTGGAGCACGGGCGCGCGGGCGACGTCGGGTTCCTGGTGCTCCGCCTGACCCTCGGAATGCTGTGGTTCTACAACGTCGCCTGGAAGCGCGCCCCCGACTTCGGCCGCGAGGCGGGCAACGGGCTGTACAAGTTCACGAGCTACGCCGTCGAGTACCCGGTCGTCCCCCCGTACGCGTGGCTGGTGGAGAACGTCGTGCTGCCGGCGATCGTGCCCTTCGGCTACACCGTGCTCGTGGCCGAGACCGTGGCCGCCGTGCTGCTGCTGACGGGGCGGTGGGTGCGCATCGGGGCCCTCGTCGGGCTGGCGCAGTCGGTCGCCATCGCGATGTCGGTGATGTTCGCCCCGGAGGAGTGGCCCTGGTCCTACTGGCTCATGATCGCCGGGCACGTGGCGCTGCTGCTCGGCGCCTCCGCGCGGCGCGGCAGCCTGGAGGCCGCCCGGGCCGAGGGGCGCGCGCCGGTCCGGCAGGCCTGGGTGTGGGCCGCGGTCGCGGTGGTGGCCGGCCTCTACAGCGTGCTGAGGTCCCTCGGGGACCCGCTCGCCCCGCGCGGCCCCGGGCTCGTCGACAGCGGTGTGTCGCTCAGTCTCGGCAACTACAACCTGCTCGGCGGGCTGGTGCTGCTGGTGCTGGCCGGGCTGGTCGTCGTGGCCGCCCGCGGCGTGCGGGCCGCGGGACTGGCCGGGGCGGGGCTAGGCGTCCTCGCCGCGCTGTCCCTGCACGCCCAGCTCGGTTTCACCGACCCGTTCCTCGGCGGCACCCCCAGCAGCGCCGCCGCGTACCTCTGCCTGGCCCTGGTCGCCGCCGCCCTCGCCCGACCCTGGAGGACCACCCCGTGACCCGACCCGCCCGTCTCGCCGGCGTCGAGCTGAGCCGGCGGCACCTGCTGCTCGGCGCCCTCGCCGTCCCCGTGCTCGCCGCCTGCGGCGGCTCCGGCTCCGCGAGCAGCTCCGGTGGCTCCGGCTCGGGTGGCGCCACGCGCACGACGATGGGCATCTCCGCGATCCCCGACCAGGACCCCGAGAAGCTCAACCGGCTCTACGGCACGGTCGCGGACTGCGTCGCGGCGGCCACCGACCTGGAGGTGGAGTACCGCCCGGTCACCGACTACACCGCGGTCGTCCGCGCCTTCCAGCGCGGTGACATCCACCTGGCGTGGATGGGCGGCCTCACCGGCGTGCAGGCCCGCGAGCTGGTGCCGGGGGCCACCGCGATCGCCCAGCGCGACATCGACGCGGACTTCCACAGCCTCTTCATCGCCAACCGCTCCGCCGGGCTGGAGCCCTTCGACGACGTCTCCGGCCTGACCGCCCTGGCGGGGAAATCCCTCACCTTCGGCAGCGAGACCTCGACGTCGGGGCGACTGATGCCCACGTATTTCATGGAGCAGGCCGGGCTCGCGATCGAGGACCTCAGCGGCCCGCCCGGCTTCAGCGGCAGCCACGACGCCACCATCGAGGCGGTCGCCTCCGGCGCGTTCGAGGTCGGCGCGGTCAACGAGCAGGTCTGGGCCGCGACCCAGGAGGCCGGCGAGGTGGACCTCTCCGACGTCGTGGTGCTCTTCCGCACCCCGGGCTACGCCGACTACCACTGGCTGGTCCGACCCGACGTCGACGACGTCTTCGGCGACGGCACCACCCAGCGGCTGCAGGACTTCCTGCTCGGCCTGGACGGCGGCAACGAGAAGGAGGCCGAGATCCTCGAGCTCTTCGGCGCCGAGTCGTTCGTCGAGGCCGACGACGCCGCGTACGACGAGCTCGAGGAGGTCGCGCGGGCGCAGGGTCTGCTCGAGTGAGCGCCGTGCTCGAGCTGCGCGGGGTCTCGGTGGTGCACGGCGCGCACCGCGCGCTCGACGGCGTCGACCTGGTCGTCCGGGCGGGCGAGCGGGTCGCCCTGCTGGGACCGAGCGGCGCCGGCAAGAGCACCCTGCTGTCCCTGCTCAGCGGGGCAGCGGAGCCCGACGCGGGGGCGGTGCTGCTCTTCGGCGAGGACCTCGCGGCCGTCGGCCCCCGTCGCCGCCGGGCCCTGGCGGCGCGGGTCGGTGCGCTGACCCAGGACCTCGACCTGGTGGAGCACGTCCGCGTCCTGCACAACGTGGCGGCCGGCCGACTCGGCCGCGTGTCGCTCGGCACCGCGCTCCTCCGGCTGCTCACCGCCCGGGCGGACGACGAGGTGCGGGCGGTGCTCGCCCAGGTCGAGCTGCCGTGGGCCACGCACGCCCGCACCCACCAGCTCTCCGGCGGCGAGCGGCAGCGGGTCGCGGTGGCGCGGCTGCTGCTGCAGCGGGCCGAGGCGGTGCTGGCCGACGAGCCGGCCTCCAGCCTCGACCCGACCACCGCGCGGCAGGTGCTGGACCTGCTGCGGCACAGCGCGACGACCC
>CADCTN010000239.1 GCA_902805535.1 uncultured Blastococcus sp.
GCCTGGGCGGTCGCGGCTACCTGCTCACCGGCGCGAGCCGGGGGCTGGGGCTCGCGACCGCCCGGGCCCTGGTCGAGGACGACGCGCGGGTGCTGATCAGCTCCCGGAGCGCCGACTCCGTCGACGCCGCCGTCACCTCGCTGGGAACGGCGGCGTCGGGCGTCCCGGCCGACCTCGCCGACCCGGACGCCGGTGCCCGGCTGGTCGCCGAGGCGCGGGAACGGCTGGGCCGGATCGACGGCGCGCTGATCTCCGTCGGCGGCCCGCCGCCGGGCACCGTGCTCGAGACCGCCGAGGACGCCTGGCGCTCCGGCGTGGAGAGCGTCCTGCTCGGCCCGCTGCGGCTGGTGAAGGCGCTGGTCCCGCACCTGGACGACGGCGCCGCGATCGTCTTCGTCCTGTCCACCTCCGTCCGCCAGCCGATCGGCCACCTGGCGATCTCCAACGGCCTGCGCCCGGGCCTGGCGATGACGGCGAAGGCGCTCGCCGACGAGCTCGGCCCGAAGGGCATCCGCGTGCTCGGGCTGATGCCGGGCACGATCGCCACCGACCGCATCGCCGAGATCGAGGCGGCCTCCGGGGACGCCGACGCGATGCGGGCGCGCACCGAGGCGGGCATCCCGCTGCGCCGGGTCGGCCGGCCCGAGGAGTTCGGCCGGATCGCCGCCTTCGCCCTCTCCCCAGCCGCCTCCTACCTGACCGGGACGATGATCCCGGTCGACGGCGGCGTGCTGCGCGCGCTGTGAACGCTGACGCCGGCACGGACTGTGCGCTCCCCGGGGTCTCCCCTGCCCGGACACCCCGGTGAGCGCACACCCGGTGCTCGTCGCCTGCGCGCACGGCACGCGCAACCCCACCGGCCGCCGGCTGATCGCCGAGCTGGCGCTGGCCGCCCGCGCCCAGCGACCCGGGCTGGTGACGACGGCCGCGTTCGTCGACGTCCAGCCGCCGACCGTGGTGGACGTCGTCGCCGGGCTGTCGGCGGAGGGCCGCCCGGCGGTGGTGGTCCCGCTGCTGCTGTCCGGCGGCTACCACGTGCACGTGGACATCGCCCAAGCCGTCGCCGCGGCCGAGGGGACCGTCGCCGCCCGGCCGCTGGGCCCCGACCCGCGGCTGGTCGCGGTGCTGCACGACCGGCTGCTGCAGGCCGGCGCCGACCCCCGCGATCCGCTGACCGCCGTCGTCCTCGCCGCGGCCGGCTCCAGCGACCCGCGAGCGGTCGCCGACGTCGAGGACACCGCCGACCTGCTCCAGTCCTCGTGGGCCGGGCCGGTGACCACCGGCTACGGCTCGGCCGCGCAGCCGCCTGTGCCCGACGCCGTCACCGCTGCCCGCGGGAGTGGCGCCGAACGGGTCGTCGTCGCCTCCTACCTGCTCGCGCCGGGGCACTTCCACGACAAGCTGGCGGCGGCCGGCGCCGACGTGGTCACCGCTCCGCTGCTGCCCGACGACCGCATCGCGGCCGTGCTGCTGGACCGCTACGACGCGGCCGGCGGGAGCCGTGGTGGCGACCACGGCCCCCGCCGGTGAGGCGACGCCCGATCCAGCTGGTCGTCAGCCGGCGGCGGCTCCGGACCTGAGCGCCTCGGCGGCCTCGGCCTTCGACACGCGGACCAGCGTTCCGCCGATGATCCCGGCCACGGCCAGGAAGCCCGCCGCGACGACGAACCCGACGCCCCACCCCTCGACGAGTGCCTCGACGAAGCCGGGTGTTCCGGGAGGTCCCGGCGCGATCGCCTCGGTGCGGGCGGTGCTGACCGCGGTGAGGATGGCCAGGCCCAGCGCGCCGCCGACCTGCTGGCCGGCGTTGAGCAGCGCGCTGGCCACTCCGGCGTCCTCCTCCGGCACTCCGGCGACCGCGGCGCTGGTCAGCGCCACGAAGGTCAGGCCCATGCCGAGGGCAATGAGGACCAGCGACGGCAGCACCATCGTCAGGTACGACGAGGTGGGATCCAGTCGCAGGGCCAGCAGGAGCATGCCCGCGGCGGACAGCGCGGGCCCGACGATGAGCAACGGCCGGGGACCGGTGCGGCCCAGGAGCTGGGAGGCGATCGCGGCCCCGACGACGATGAAGACCGTCATCGGCAGGAAGGCGAAGCCCGACCGGATGGGTGAGTAGTCGTTGACCTGCTGCATCCACAGGATCAGGAAGAAGAAGACCGCGAAGATCCCGGCGCCGATGAACAGCGCGCCGATGTCGGCCCCGAGCAGGGTCCGGGAACGGAACAGCCGGAAGTCGACGAGCGGGTCGGCGGACCGGCGCTGCACGACCACGAAGGCCGCCAGCAGGATCACGGCGAGGGCCAGCATCCCGAGCGTCCGGGCCGAGGTCCAGCCCAGCCCGTTGCCCTCGACCAGGGCGTAGACCAGGGCCACGAGGCCGCCGGTGACCAGGAGCGCGCCGGGGACGTCGAACCCGCGGGCCCGGACGTCGCGGCTCTCCGGCACGAACCGCAGCGCGCCGACGACGGCGAGCAGGGCGACCGGGACGTTGACGAACAGCACCCAGCGCCAGCTGGCGTACTCGGTCAGGAACCCGCCGAGGATGAGGCCGATGGCGGCCCCGCCGGCCGAGATGGCCGCCCAGATGCCCAGCGCCCGGTTGCGCTCCTGCCCCTCGGCGAACACAACGGTGAGCAGGGACAGCGCCGCGGGCGCCATGAGTGCGCCGCCGAGGCCCTGCACGAGGCGGGCGACGATGAGCAGGCCGAGGTTGCCGGCGAAACCACCCAGCAGGGAGGCGACGGCGAACAGGACGGCGCCGACGAGGAAGATCCTGCGGCGGCCGAGCCGGTCGGCGAGCTTGCCACCGAGCAGCAGGAAGCCGCCGAAGGTCAGCGTGTAGCCCGTGACGATCCAGGAGAGGTCGTTCTGGCTGCCGACCTGGAGGTCACGGGCGATGTCGGGCAGCGCGACGTTCACGATCGAGATGTCGAGCACGACCATGAGCTGGCTGATGGCGAGCACGGCGAGGGCCAGGCCCTTGTGGACGGTGCGTCCGTCCGAGTGGGTGAGCGGGCCGGGGGGCCCGGGGGCGGTGGTGGTCACGGTGCAACTCCTTGGTCGATTGACTCAACGACCGTAGAGCGGAAGTGCGGGGCCAGTCAACGCCTGTAGAGTGAACTTGTGCCCGACGCGCCGTCCGACGCCATCCCCCGCGACGAGCGACGTCGCCGCACCGAGGCGGCGATCCTCGAAGCCGCCCGTGCGCTGTTCGCCGAGGCCGGTTTCGAGCGCGCCACGATCCGCGAGGTGGCGGCCAGGGCAGGCGTCGACCCCGCCCTGGTCATGCAGCACTACGGCAGCAAGGAACGCCTCTTCGCCGCCGCCGCCACCAGCGGGGTGGACCACACCGCCTCGATCGTCGGGGCCTCGCGCGACCGCCTGGCGTCGGCGGCCCTGCACGACCTGTTCGAGAAGTTCGAGATGCCGGGCATGCGAGAGGCCACGGTGGCCCTGGCGCGCAGCTGCCTCACCCACCCGGAGGCCGGCCGGATCGTGCGCGACGACGTGATGTGCTCGGTCACGGCCGGGGTCGCCCGGACCATCGGCGGCGACGACGCCGAGCTGAGGGCGGCGTTGATGGCCGCCTGCCTGGTCGGGTTGAGCATGACGCGCTACCTGTTCGAGGTCCCGGTCGTCGCCGAGGCGTCGCGGGAGGACATCGAGCGGCTCATGGAGCCCGTGCTGCGGGCGCTGGTCGAACCTCCCGAGTGAGCGGCGACGGGGCGGCCGGCCCGACGTCAGTCCGGCCGGGCGCCCGTCGCGGCGGGACGATCGTGATCTGCGGACCACTGCGACCACGACCCCGGCCACAGCGCCGCCTCGATGCCCATCGACGCCAGCGCGGCCACCTCGTGCGCGGCGGTGACCCCGGAGCCGCAGTACACGCCCACGGTGTCGCCGTCCCCGATGCCGAGCGCGGCGAACCGCTCGCGCAGCGAGGCCGCCGGGAGGAACGTGCCGTCCGCCGCGAGGTTGCCGGTCGTCGGCGCGCTCACCGCCCCGGGCACGTGGCCGGCCCGCGGATCGATCGGCTCCACCTCGCCGCGGTACCGCTCTCCGGCTCGGGCGTCGAGGAGCACGCCGGTCGAGGGCAGGACGGCGGCCTCGTCGATCGACAGCACCGGCATCCCGCCGCCGGTCAGCGTCACGTTCCCGGGCGCCGGCACGACGTCCCCCGCCTCGAGTGGTCCGCCGGCGCGGCGCCACGCGTCCAGGCCACCGTCGAGCAGCCGGACCTCGGCCACCCCGCCCCAGCGGAGCAGCCACCACGCCCGTGCGGCCGCGAGGCCGCCGGTCGCGTCGTAGACGACGACGGCGTCGCCCTGGCCGATCCCCCACCGCCGGGCGGCTTCTTGCAGCCGCTGTAACGACGGCAGCGGGTGGCGTCCTGCTGCGGCGGACGGCGGAGCGGCGAGTTCGGTCTCCAGATCGACGAAGACCGCGCCGGGGAGGTGTGCCGCCCGGTACTGCTCGCGACCGCGGGGGTCGCCGAGCGCCCAGCGGACGTCCAGCAGGACCGGGAGCGGACCGGCGAGCAGCTCCCGGGCCGCCACGAGGACGCTCACCGGGGAGCGAGCAGCCCGCGCAGTTCGTCGGTGAGCGCCTCGCGCTCGTCGGGGAAGCCGTGAAACGCCGCCGGGGTCGACTGGAAGAGGGAGATCCGCCAGCGGCCACCGCCCTCGTCCACCGCGACCAGGGTGTGCACGGTGTGAAGCTCTGGGTCGAGGTCGCTTTCGCCGGGCGGGATCATCCCGGCGTGCGCGAGCAGCACGGCCACGCCCGGAGCGATCGGCCGGACGGAGCGCACGATCCCGACGTAGGACTGGGTCTGGTGGCTGCCGAAGACCGCCCGCAGGTCGGCGGCGATCGACAGCCGGCCCCGGTGGTGGGTGCCGTCGAACCCGATGATGTCGCCGTCGTCGGCGAAGCCGGCCGCCACGGACGCACCGCTGCGCCGGTTCCACCCGTCGAGGAACTGGTGGTACAGCGCTCGGATCTGGGCGTCGTGCGGGTGGGCTGCGGTCACGCTCGTTCGAACTCCTCTACGCGTACTGGGACAGGAGTGACGGTAGTGCTCCGGCACGCACGACCGTTCGACGCTCGCCGTCCATGAGCGGGGCGCAACGGAGCCCGGTAGGTGTCCGACCGAGCGCCGACGACGGTCCGTGCCCGGACGAGTGCGCGCTGCGAGGACACGGACGGAGCCGGCACCGAGCGCCCCGGCTCACGCGACCTCGACCGGCGGGCGGTCCGCGTCGGCGAACTGGGTCCGGTACAGGTCGGCGTAGCGCCCACCGGCCGCCAGCAGCTGCTCGTGGGTGCCCGACTCGGCCACCCGACCGTTGTCGATGACCAGGATCTGATCCGCGCCGCGGATCGTGGAGAGCCGGTGCGCAATGACCAGCGAGGTGCGCCCGCTGAGGGCGGCGTCCAGGGCGTGCTGGACGGCGACCTCGCTCTCGCTGTCCAGGTGCGCGGTCGCCTCGTCGAGGATCACGATCCCCGGCGCCTTGAGCAGCACGCGGGCGATCGCCAGCCGCTGCTTCTCCCCGCCGGACATGCGGTAGCCGCGGTCGCCCACGACGGTCTCCAGGCCCTCCGGCAGCGACCGGACGAGAGCCGCGATCCGGGCACCCTCCAGGGCCGACCACAGCTCCTGCTCGGTGGCGTCCGGGCGGGCGTAGAGCAGGTTGGCCCGGATGGAGTCGTGGAACAGGTGCGCGTCCTGGCTGACCACGCCGATCGCGTCACGCAGCGACTCCAGCGTCGCGGTTCGGACGTCGATGCCCCCTACCCGCACCGATCCGCCGGTGACGTCGTAGAGGCGTGGCACCAGATTGGCGATGGTCGACTTCCCGGCCCCGGAGTGCCCGACGAGCGCGACCAGGTGACCGGGCTCGACGCGGAAGGAGACGTCGTGCAGGACGTCGACCGGCCCGCCGTGCTCGGGGAGCGACACTTCTTCCAGCGACGGTAGTGACACGTCGGTGGCGGCGGGATAACTGAAGGAGACGGCGTCGAACTCGATGGACCGGTCGTCGGCCGGGACCCGGACGGCGTCGGGCGCCTCGGCGATCATCGGCGCCAGGTCGAGCACCTCGAAGACGCGGTCGAAGCTCACCATGGCGCTCATGACGTCGACCCGGACGTTGGCCAGGGCGGTGAGCGGCCCGTACAGCCGGGAGAGCAGCAGCGCCAGGGCGACGACGTCACCGGGGCTGAGCGAGCCGGTGAACGCCAGCCAGCCGCCCAGGCCGTAGACCAGCGCCGTCGCCAGCGCGGCGACCAGCGTGAGGGCGGTGAAGAAGAACCGGCCGTACATCGCCGACAGGACGCCGATGTCGCGGACGCGGGCGGCCCGGGCCCGGAAGGACTCCGTCTCGGTCTCGGGCCGGCCGAACAGCTTGACCAGCAGCGCGCCGGCGACGTTGAACCGCTCGGTCATCGTCGCGTTCATCGATGCGTTGAGCCCGTAGGACTCCCGGGTGATGTCCTGCAGCCGCCGGCCGATGCGCCGCGCCGGGAGGACGAAGAGCGGGACGAGCACCAGCGACAGCAGCGTGATCTGCCAGGACAGCGTGAGCATCACGCCGGCGGTGAGGACCAGGCCGATGACGTTGGAGACGACGCCGGAGAGCGTCGAGGTGAACGCCTGCTGGGCGCCGATGACGTCGTTGTTGAGCCGGCTGACCAGCGCGCCGGTCTGGGTGCGGGTGAAGAACGCGACCGGCATCCGCTGGACGTGCCCGAAGACCCGGCTGCGCAGGTCGTAGATGACCCCCTCGCCGATCCGGGCGGAGTACCAGCGGGTGCCCAGGGAGATCGCGGCGTCCACCACCGCGAGCCCGGCGATGAGCAGCGCGATACGGACGATGCCGCCGGTCGTGCCCTCGAGGGAGGCGATCCGGTTGACGATGTCGCCGGCCAGCAGCGGGGTGATCACGCCGATCAGCGAGGACCCCACGACCAGTGCGAGGAAGAACGTCAGCTCCCGGCGGTAGGGCTGCGCGATGCCGAGGATCCGGCGGACCGTGCCCTTCGGCAGCTCCCGGGCGGTCACCGAGGAATCGCGCCGGTAGGACCTCATCGCCGCCATCGACGTCATCGGACTGCTCACGTCCACACCGCCACCTTTCGTCAGCCCGGCCAACACCGAGGTCGGCCGGGCTGTTCCGAGGTGGAGTCTCTCAGCGACCTCTGACAGGAAGTCCGGTTCAGGAGCCGGAGACCAGCGACTGCAGTCGCTGTACCTGCGCGGCGCGCTCCGCGGCGTCCTGGGCGGCGAAGTCGTTGCGGACCGCGGACCGGACCAGCGCCGCCGTGGCGCGGCCGGCCTCGACGGGCGGGGCGATCAGCGCGGCCACCAGGTCCGCGACCGTGGCGTCGAGGTCAGCGGCGCCGACCACGACGTTGGCCAGGCCCAGGGCGGACGCCTCGGCGGCCCGCACGGCCCGGCCGGTCAGGCAGATCTCCATGGCCCGCGAGTAGCCGACCAGCTCCATCAGCGTGCTCGTACCGGTCAGGTCGGGGACCAGGCCCAGCGTCGCCTCGGGCAGCCGCAGTGACGCGTCGTCGGTCAGGACGCGCAGGTCGCAGGCGAGCGCCAGCTGAGCACCCGCCCCGATCGCATGCCCCTGCACCGCGGCCACCGAGACGATGCCCGGGGAGCGCAGCCAGCGGAAGCCCGACTGGTACTCGCGGATCCGTTCCTGGGCCTGCTGCGCGGGCATCCGGCCGAGCTCGCCCAGCCCGCCGCTGGTGGCGGGGTCGGCGCTGAACAGGCTGCGGTCCAGCCCCGCGGAGAACGAGCGCCCCTCACCCCGCAGCACGACGACGCGCACGTCGTCGTCGAGGGATGCGCCGATGTCGGCCAGCGCCATCCACGTCGCGGGGGTCTGGGCGTTGAGCTGGTCGGCCCGGTCGAGGGTGACGGTGAGGACTGCGCCGTCCCGGCTCGTGCGGACCCAGCCGTTGTTCTCGAGGTCTGGGGAGGTCACGCCTTCTTACTATTCCGGTTGGCCCCACCGCGGCTGCGCAGTGTCGCCCCGGACTCCGAGAGGAGGCGGTGGACGAACCCGTAGGAACGGTTCGTCGAGGTGGCCAGGGAGCGGATGCTCTCGCCGCCGTCGTAGCGCTGGCGCAGGTCGTCGGCCAGCGAGGACCGGTCCCCTCCGGTGATGCGCTTGCCCTTGCCCAGGTCCGCAGTGCTCGAGTCGGCCATGACTCCCCTCCGTGTCCGCCACCGGCCCATGTCAGCACCGGGCACGACCGGCCGTTACCGGTCCCCGGTGATGGCAGTCCGTCCACTGGGTGCCGCCGTCCTGCTGACCACGGCATCCCTGCGACCCATGATCACCCAGGCCTTCCGTGTCGGCCACGCGAACGGGCATACCGCGAACCGCCGGGTCCGCGGTCGAGCTCTGCGAACTCGTGGCGATCAGACGCTGATGACCACGAGATCGCAGCAGTCGGCAGGGGTCAGGCCAGCTCGACCAGGTCGGCCAGGTCCTCGCTCCAGGCGTCCTCGGTGCCGTCGGGCAGCAGGATCACCTTGTCGGGGTTCAGCGCCCGCACGGCGCCCTCGTCGTGGGTCACCAGGACGATCGCGCCGGCGTAGGTGCGCAGCGCCTCGAGCACCTGCTCGCGGCTGGCGGGGTCCAGGTTGTTGGTCGGCTCGTCGAGCAGCAGCACGTTGGCGCCGGAGACGACCAGCGTGGCCATGGCCAGCCGGGTCCGCTCACCGCCGGAGAGGGTGCCGGCGCGCTGGTCGACGGTCTCGCCGGAGAAGAGGAAGGCGCCCAGGATCCGGCGGAGCTCGGTGTCGGTGCTGTCGGGCGCCGCGGACCGCATGACCTCCAGGAGGGTGCGGTCCATGTCGATGGTCTCGTGCTCCTGGGCGTAGTAGCCGATCCGCAGCCCGTGGCCGGCCTTCACCTCACCGGTGTCCGGGCTCTCGGTGCCGGCCAGCATGCGCAGCAGCGTCGTCTTCCCGGCGCCGTTGAGCCCGAGGACGACGACGCGGGCCCCCTTGTCCACCGCGAGGTCGACGTCGGTGAAGATCTCCAGCGAGCCGTAGCTCTTCGACAGGCCCTCGGCGGTGAGGGGCGTGCGTCCGCAGGCGACGGGGGTCGGGAAGCGCAGCTTGGCCACCTTGTCGTGCACGCGGACGTCGGCCAGGCCTGCGGCCAGCCGCTCGGCCCGCTTGTCCATGCTCTTGGCGGCCTTGGCCTTGGTGGCCTTGGCGCGCATCTTGTCCGCCTGCGCGTTGAGCGTGTCGATCTTCCGCTCGGTGTTGGCGCGCTCCTGCTTGCGGCGGCGCTCGTCGGTCTCGCGCTGGCCGAGGTACCGCTTCCAGCCGAGGTTGTAGATGTCGACGGTGGCGCGGTTGGCGTCGAGGTGCCACACCTTGTTGACGACGGCCTCGAGCAGCTCGACGTCGTGGCTGATGACGATCAGTCCGCCCTTGTGGCCGGACAGGAAGCCCTTGAGCCAGGTGATCGAGTCGCCGTCCAGGTGGTTGGTCGGCTCGTCGAGCAGCAGCGTCTCGGCGTCGGAGAACAGGATGCGGGCCAGCTCGACGCGACGGCGCTGCCCGCCGGACAGGGTGCGCAGCGGCTGCGCGAGAACACGGTCGGGCAGACCCAGGTTGGTGCAGATGCGGGCGGCGTCGCTCTCGGCGGCGTACCCGCCCATCGCGGCGAACTGGTCCTCCAGCCGGCCGTAGCGGCGCACCGCCTTGTCCCGCTCGGCATCGTCGGCGGGCTCGGCCATCGCGACCTGCGCCTTGACCAGCTGGGCGCGCAGGACGTCGAGGCCGCGGCCGGAGAGGACCCGGTCGCTGGCGGTGATGTCCAGGTCGCCGCTGCGCGGGTCCTGCGGCAGGTAGCCGATCTCCCCCACGACGTCGACCTTGCCCGCGTGCGCGACGCGCTCGCCGGCGAGGGTGGTGAGCGTGGTGGTCTTCCCGGCGCCGTTGCGGCCGACGAGGCCGATCCGGTCGCCGGGTTGCACCCGGAGGGTGGCCTCGCTGATGAGGATGCGGGCGCCGGCACGCAGCTCCAGGCCGGTCGTCGTGATCACTGATCCCAGGGTAGGCGCTCCCCGGCGAATACCACGAACGCTTCGAGGGTGACATGGGCGGCATCGCCACCCGAAGGCGTGTTGCTGTGGACATCGGGCCCGCGAACCGGTCGGGGAACGCCAGGATGCGGTCATGAATCCGCACGGGGCGCCCTGGGTGCCGAACTGCCCGGTGTGCGGCCGGCCGGTCGGGGACGTCGGCTCCGGACCCTGTCCGTCCTGCGGACTGCCCGCCGCCGCCCAGGCCGCCCTGCTGGTCGCCCGGATCGGGACGACGCTCAGTGACCTGGCGCGCGACCGCGCCGCCCTGCTGGCCACCCTGCGCGCCGCCGCACCGGGAGCCCCGCCTCGGCCGGCAGCTCCGGCCGGACCGGCGTCGATCGTTCCCCCTTCCGCCGCTCCCCCGCCGCCCGGTGCACCCGTCGCCCCCCGGGCGCCGCGCCCGCGGCTCAGTCCCCA
>CADCTN010000240.1:0-7109 GCA_902805535.1 uncultured Blastococcus sp.
CCGGCTCCAGGCAGAGCGCACACCGCGCGCCGGAGAACAGGCCCGGGTCGACCGCCGGGTGCCCCGACCGCTCGGTGCCGCACATCGGGTGCCCGCCGACGAACCTGGTGCCGACGCCGGCGCCGACGCTCTCCAGCACCGGGCGCTTGACCGAGCCGAGGTCGGTGACGGTGGCGCCGGGGTCGACGGTCAGGCCGTCCAGCGCCGTGGTCATGACCGGCAGGGGGACGGCGAGGACGACCACCCCGGACAGCTCGCGGGTGATCTCGACGCCGCGAGCCGCGGCGGCGTCCCGGGCGGCGGGATCGACGTCCCACCCCTGCACCGGCCGGCCGGCCGCGACCAGTGCGGCGGCCAGCGAGCCGCCGAGCTGCCCCAGCCCGACGACCCCGACGGGTGGTGCGGGCATCGTCGGAACGGGGAAAGCGGGGGCCGGTGCGGCACCAGGTCCTGCTGCATCGGCCATGATCAGAGGCTATGACGCCCTCGATCCGCGGACCGCACGCGCCATGACCCCTCGGTCCTTCCTCCTGACGCAGGAGCTCGCCGACCACGTGCGCGCGAGTTCCGAGCAGGTCGACGACGTCGTCGCCGACCTGCTGGCCGAGACCGCCGCGATGGCCGCGCGGGGAGAGGCGTCGCCGACCTACCAGATCGCTCCGGAGCAGGGTGCCTTCATGCAGCTGCTCACCCGCGCCGTGGGTGCCCGCCGGGCCATCGAGATCGGGACCTTCACCGGGTTCTCCGCGCTGTGCATCGCGCGCGGTCTGCCCGACGACGGGAGCCTGGTGTGCCTGGAGCGCAGCGCCGAGTGGATCGCCGTCGCCCGCCGTTACTGGGAGCGCGCCGGCGTGTCCGGGCGCATCGAGGTCCGGCTGGGCGATGCGTTGCTCACCCTCCGGGGCCTCCCGCGCACCGAGACCTTCGACCTGGCCTTCGTCGACGCCGACAAGACCGGGTACCCCGCCTACGTCGAGGAGCTCTGCGACCGGATGACGCCGAACGGCCTGGTCCTGCTGGACAACACGCTCCGCAGTGGTCGGGTGCTCGACCCGCGGGACGACGACGACCGAGCGGTCGTGCGGCTGAATGCCGCGCTGGCCGCCGACCCCCGGTGGGAGACCGTGCTGCTGCCGGTGTCCGACGGCCTGACCCTGCTGCGCAAGCGATGAGCCCGGAGGTGCGCACCAGCTTCGCGGTGCGGGTGAGCCGGGCCCAGGAGCGGTGGCGGGTGGAGCTGCTCGCCGAGGACGCGGGTGACGAGCTGCCGGTGCTCGAACGGGCGCTCGGCGAGCCAGGTGCGGGGGACTGGCCCCCGCCGTTCGTGGTGGTGGTGGACTCCCGGCTCTACTTCGTCGTGCTCCGGCACGGGCCGGGCGGGATGGTCCGTGCCCTGATCTCCGACGCCACGATGCTCGAGTGGGTGCTCGCGGCGGAGGTGGTCGAGCGCTACGGCATCGGGGTGGACACCGACGGGGCCTTCGACGACGACGAGTCGGGCTGGCCGGGTGGTGACCTGGACGTGTTCGCCGACGACGGGCTGCCGCACGACGAGCTGCGGGCGATCGTGACCGCCGACGACCTCTGGGCCGACGAGATGGTCGAGCGGATCGCCCAGCGACTTGGTTTCGCCGACGAGCTCGCCGTGACGGTCGCGCCGTGACCGTCTCGGCGGTGGTCTTCGACCTGGGTGGGGTCCTCACGGGGAGCCCGCTCACGGCGTTCACGGCCTACGAGCAGGAGGCCGGGCTGCCCGCTGGGCTCATCGTGCGGCTGAACTCCACCGACCCCGACACGAACGCCTGGGCGCGCTTCGAGCGCAACGAGCTGGACGTCGCCGGCTTCTCGGCCGCGTTCGAGGCCGAGGCGCTGGCCGCCGGGCACCGGGTGGAGGCGGCCCGCGTGCTCGCTGCGCTCCGCGGTGAGCTGCGGCCGGCGATGGTCGAAGCGGTGCGCCGGCTGCGCGAGGCCGGACTGCCGTTGGCGCTGTTGTCCAACAACGTGGCGCCGATGGAGCGAGCCGGTCCGCTCGGTGACCTGCTCGGGCTCTTCGACGCGATCGTCGAGTCGTCGGTCGAGGGCGTCCGCAAGCCCGAGCCGGAGATCTACCGGCGGGCGTTGAGCCGGCTGTCGGAGGCGGTGGGCCGGCCGATCGAAGGGAGCGACTGCGCCTACCTCGACGACCTGGGGATCAACCTCAAGCCCGCCCGGGCGCTGGGCTTCTCGACCGTCAAGGTCGTCGACCCCGCGGTCGCGCTCGCTGAGCTGTCCGAGCTCGTCGGCTTTCGGCTGGACGGCGCGGCGTGAGCCGACCGGCCATCTCGTGTTCCGGACAGTTGTGCTCTGCCCGCCACGGCGGGCAGAGCACAAGCGTCGGAGAACGACCGTGGTGAGTCCCGCCGTCGACGCCGCGATGGGGCGGGCCCTGGAGCTGGCGGCCGCCGCGCAGGAGTGGGGCGACACCCCCATCGGCGCCGTCGTCCTGGGGCCGGACGGCGCGGTGCTCGCCGAGGCGGCCAACGAGCGGGAGAAGCAGGGCGACCCGACCGCGCACGCGGAGGTGCTGGCGCTGCGCGCGGCGGCACGGGTGCGCGGGGACGGCTGGCGGCTGACCGGCTGCACGCTCGTCGTCACGCTCGAGCCCTGCACGATGTGCGCCGGCGCGAGCGTGCTGTCCCGCGTGGACCGGGTGGTCTACGGGGCCGACGACCCCAAGGCGGGAGCCGCCGGCTCGCTGTGGGACGTCGTCCGCGACCGCCGGCTCAACCACCGGCCGGAGGTCACCGCGGGCGTCAGGGCCGAGGAGTCCGCCACGTTGCTACGGGCGTTCTTCCGCGCTCAGCGGGGCCTGTAGTCTCTTCGGCGGTGGCGTGTCCGAGCGGCCGAAGGAGCACGCCTCGAAAGCGTGTGAGGGCAACCCCCTCCGTGGGTTCAAATCCCACCGCCACCGCAGCTGAACGGCGGCGTCCGCCCGGGTCCAGGACTCGGTCGGGCGCCGCCTTTCTGCGTCATGGGCAGCCGCTACCGTGTCCGACCGTGCCCGATGCCGTCGCGCGGCCCGCCGATCTGGACCTCGTGCAGCAGTCCTACGACCGGGTGGCCGACACCTATGTGGCGACGGGGGTGGGGGACCTCGCCCCGACGCCGTGGCTGCGCGCGGCGCTGGCCGCCTTCGCCGAAGACGTCCGCGACCTCGGTCCCGTGCTCGACGTCGGCTGCGGTCCTGGCACGGTCACGAGGCACCTCGCCGGTCTCGGCGTGGACGCGTCCGGAGTCGACCTGTCCCCGCGGATGGTCGCCCACGCCCGCCGGCTCCACCCGCAGCTGCGTTTCAGGGTGGCTTCGGCGACCGAGCTGCGCCTCGAGGACGCCTCGCTCGGCGGCGTCCTGGGGTGGTGGTCGCTGTTCAACCTCCCTCGGGACGTGTTGCCGGGCGTGCTCGCCTCGTTCAGACGTGCGCTCGTACCGGGCGGGCAGCTCCTGCTCGGCACGCACGTGGGCGACGGCGACGTCGTGCGCACGGAGGCGTACGGCGGTGTGCCGGTGTCGTGGACGACGCATCTCTGGCAGCCGGAGCAGGTGGCGGCGCTGCTCGTGGACGCCGGGCTGGAACCGGTCGCCGAGCTGCGACTGCCCGCCGACGGTTGGCTGCACCCCCAGGTGCTGCTCGCCGCCCGCGTGCCCCGGTGACGTGACGAGCCGGGTCAGGCGGGGAGGTCGGACTCCAGCAGCAGGCGACCGTCGTCGCCCGCCACGAACGACACCCGGTGGCTCTCGGTCTCGCTGGAGCCGTCCGGCCGCACGTAGGTGATGTCGACCAGGGCCGTGGTCCCGCTCTCGGCCACCACGTTGCCGATCTGCACGTCGGAGAAGTCGTCCCAGAATCCTGAGAAGTTCGCGAAGGAGAACCTCGACTGGAAACCGGGGCTGGTCTGCGCGTAGGCAGCCTCCAGGTCGCCGGGGATCGACCCGAAGATCGCGGTCACCGCCTGGGCGGGGTCGTCGGCCGGGGCGGGCTCCGGCGCCGACGTGGGCACCGGTTCGCTGGTCTCCGGTGCCGGCTCCTCGGCGGTCGTCGTCGGCGCGGACGAGGGCTCGGTCGTCGGCTCGGACGTGGCCTCCGTGCTGGCCGACGTTCCGGGAGCCGCGTCCGACGGGTCGTTCCCGTCGCCGTCCAGGGCGATGGTCCACCAGGTGATGAGCCCGGCGACGACGACCGCGACGAGGCCGGCCAGCAGCCAGAGCAGGCGGCCTCGTCGCCGACCCCGGTCCTGCGGCGGAACGGCCGCGGGCTGGGCAGGCACCCGCGCAGGTGCGGCGGGTGGTGGAGTCGACGGGGTCGCCGAGACGGCCGGCCCGGCGGGGGAGGTCAGCGTCGGTGGCGAGACGCCCCCGGCAGGCGGAGTGGCGCCGGCCGACGATCGGTCTCCGTTCGAGCCGAGATCGGCGGGCAGCGCCGCCGTCCGGTTGCGGCCCTCGCCCGGCCGGATGTCGGTGCGGGCCAGCAGGACGGTCGTGGTGTCGCCGCCCCGCCCGGCGGCCAGCCTCGCCAGCTCGTCCCGGATCTGAGGCATCGTCGGGCGGTCGGCGGGGTCGGCGGCGAGCATGCTGGTGAGCGCACCGGTCAGGGGCCCGGCGCGACGTGGCGGCACGACCTGCCCGGCCGCCACCTTGTGCAGCATGGCGAGGGCGTTGTCCTCCATGCCGAACGGCGGCTGGCCCTCGATGCAGGTGTAGAGGGTCGCCCCGAGGGAGAACACGTCGCTCGCCTCGTTCATCTCCCGCCCCTGGGCGACCTCCGGCGCCAGGAACGCCGGCGTGCCGGTGATCTGCCCGGTCTGCGTGAGGGTGACGTCGCCACTGGCGTGCGAGATGCCGAAGTCGGTGATCTTGACCAGGCCGTCGACCCGGCCGCCCTCGCCGATGAGGATGTTCGCCGGCTTCACGTCGCGGTGCACGATGCCCGCCGCGTGGGTGGCGGCCAGCGCATCGCCCACCTGGGCGCCGATCTGGGCGACCTGGTCGGCCCGCAGGACGCCGTCCCCGGTGAGGACCTCGGCCAGGCTTCGGGAGGGGAGGTACTCCATGACCAGCCAGGGCTGGCCGGACTCGAGCGCCACGTCGTAGACGGAGATGGCGTGGGGGTGGCTCAGCCGGGCGGCGATGCGGCCCTCGCGCAGCGCCCGCTGTCGCTGCTGGTCGGCCTCCGCCTCGCTCACGCCGACCGCCGTCAGCACCTGCTTGATCGCCACCGGGCGGCCGAGGAGTTCGTCCCGCGCCAGCCAGACGGTGCCCATGCCGCCGCCACCGAGCTGGGACTGCAGCCGGTAGCGGCCCGCCACGAGGCGGCCGGGTGTGGTGACGGGTCGGGTCATGGAACGGTCGGTGGCCGGGCGCGGCGGGCGGTCAGACCGTCGACGGGGTCCCGAACCGGCGCGCGTACTCCTCCTGGGCGCCGGCCGGCAGGGCGTCGTAGAGGTCGCCGAGCTGGGCGTGCACCTCGGGGGACAGGTCGTCGAAGATCTGCTTCCACGTCGGCGGGTCGTCGTAGCTGCGGGTCAGCAGCAGCTCCCAGGCCTGCGACTGGCGGTCGCGCTTGCCGCGCTCGGCCAGGAATTCCGAGAGGTAGGCGTCCTTGGCCGCAGCCTTCTCCGCGGCAGTGGCGCCCGCAGGCAGGTCGGCGGTGTCGTCGCCCTTGAGGACGCCCACGATGGCCTCGACCACTTCCGGCCGCACCTCGTCCGTCTCGCTCATGTCCTGCCTCCTCTCTCCTCGCCCCGTGTGCAGACCGTCGTCATCCCGCGCCGCGGAGGCTTCCCCGGTGGCCCGACGATCAACCACCTGCGGTGAGGATGCCGCACCGACGCCGCGCCGTCGCGCTCGGCCGTCTCCCGGTATCCCGACCGCCGACCGTGCCGCAGTGCGCCGGGAGCCGCCCGGTAGCATCGCCCGTGCACTGGAGGATTCGCCTAGTGGCCTATGGCGCTCGCTTGGAAAGCGGGTTGGGGGCAACCCCTCGGGAGTTCGAATCTCCCATCCTCCGCAGGTACAGCCCCGCGACGGCGGCGAGCACGAGCGCTCCACCGGCCAGCGCGCCGGGGGAGAGCCGTTCGCCCAGGAACGCCGTCGCCAGCGCGGTCGCGGTCAGCGGCTCGAGCAGCGTCACGATCGAGGCCACCGCCCCTGGGACGCTGCGGATCCCGGTGAAGAAGAGCCCGTAGGCGAGCGCGCTCGGCACCACGCCCAGGTAGAGCAGCACCCCGAGGGCGACCGGGTCGGTGGTGGAGGTCAGGCCTGTGGCCAGCGCGACCGGCGTCAGGAGCAGCGCGCCGCCGGCGAACCCCACGAGGGTCACCGGGATGCCGTGCGGCACGCCCGCGCCGGACAGGGTGACGACGGCGTAGCCGACGGCCGAGCCGACGGCGAGCAGCGCGCCGATCACCACCGTCGTCCCCGTGTCGGCCTCGGCGGAGATGCCGACCAGGAGGACGAGCCCGACCAGCGCGACGACCAAGGCGACGACGGTGGCGCGGTCGGGCCGGCCGTGCCCGAGGAGGGTGGCGCCGACGGCGATGAGCAGCGGCGCGAGGCCGAGCGCGACGAGCGTGGCGATGCTGACCCCGGCAGCGGCGACGGCCGCGAAGTAGGCCAGCTGGTAGGCGGCGAGCCCGGCGGCTACGAGGGCCAGCCGGGCGCTGGTGCCGCGGGTGACCGGCACCGCCGGGCCCGTCCGTCGGCGGGAGGTCACCGCGAAGCCGATGAGCAGCACCAGGGCGCCGATCGCCATGCGGTGCCAGGCGATGTCGAGCGGGCCGAGGCCGGCGCGGTCGGCGACGATCGCGCCGCTGATGCCGGAGGTGCCCCAGCACAGGGCAGCGAGCACGACGAGCAGGAAGCCGCGGCGCGCCGCGGGCAGGACGGGCGAGGACATGACGCTCCTGGGATCGGTACCGGTCAGGGACTCGGATCCGGAGGCACGGCGCGACGGGACGGCAGGCCCGTGCGGACCTGCGTCGAGGGGATCAGCCCGCGGTGCTCCGGGTCAGGAGCGGGGCGGGGGGAGGACGAGCGCGTGCCGGGGTGTCATGGGCGGGAAGGGTAGTGGGAGC
>CADCTN010000240.1:7119-10521 GCA_902805535.1 uncultured Blastococcus sp.
CGCGCATTCCACTACAGTGGGTCCCAGACCCCTCGTGTGGCGTCATCCTGTGAACCTCCCCAGGGCCGGAAGGCAGCAAGGATAAGCGGGCTCTGGCGGGTGCGCGGGGGGTCCCTTTCTTCTGCGGCGAGATCCACGCACTGGCCCCCATCAGCGGCTGACAGGGGTCACTGCGCGGATCTCGGCCAGTCCGGCGTCAGTTCACGGTGATCGTGGCGATGAGGTCGCGCGCCATCTGCTCCCCTTCGGGGCCAACCTGGAACCGGCAGGCGAAGTGGGCGTACCGCTCACCGCCGACGGCCGTGAGAGACAACTCAGTGACCTCTACCCCGTTGACATGTCCGGTGTCGATCACCATGTAGGCCTCCTGCGCGCCCCGCACCGCGACCGGGTCCCAGCCGTCGTAGCCGGTGAGGGCTCCCCCCGAGCGGTCGCCGACCTGGACGTTCACCGCTTCCGTGACGTCGCCGCCCAGGTCGGCGCCGTACCAGATGAGCTGTGGTCCCTCGGACGGTCCGATCTCGTCCACGTACTCGGGGTAGCGGCTGGTGTCGCGTGACGGGACGGCGAAAGTGACGCCGAGGAACGACCGGGGCTCCCAGCCTGCCGGCACGGCCGCTTCCTGGCCGGGGGTTTCCGTGGCGCCGTCCGGTGAGGTGACCGACAGCGACGCGATCAGGGCGCGACCCATCTGCTGACCGGCGGGACCGGCGGGGAACTGGGCGTTGATCCCGACGAGTCGGCCGCCGGCCATGAACTGCACACCGGCGACGGTTCGCTCGACTGTCGGGCGGCCGGTCCCGGGGTCGTCGTCTCGTGTCTGGACATACCCGTTCGCCTCATCGGCGCCGGGAATCGACGGGCGGAAGAAGTCACCGTCCCGGGGGGGAGGACCGCCTTCGAAGGGCTCCCGGACGGTGACCTCGACGTAGGAGTACTCGTCAGCGCCCAAGGGCGGGCCGTTCCAGGTGAACGAAGGCCCGTCCATGAAGCTCGGCTCGGAGTGCTCGTCCACCGCGTCGGCGATCCGCGCACCCGGCGGGACCGCGAATTTGACGCCCTGGAAGGTGCGCCACTCCCACCCGGCGGGCAGGCCGGTCGGCTCCCCCGACGGGACGACCGGTTCGGCGGCCGGTGGTGGGGTGGTCGGAGCAGCGTCGGTCGTGGTGGTCGCCGGCGCGCTCGTGGTCGGCCGGGCGACCTCCCCGTCAGAGGAGGCGGTGACGGTGCCGATCGCGGTCGTCACCCCGACGACGATGGCCACGGTGGCGGCCGCGACGCCGACGAGCCCGATGCGGGCCAGTCGCTGCCTGCGGTGCCGCTCGCGGGCGGCGCGCACCTGGCCGACGACGTCGAGCTGGGGGGTCTGGTGGTCGGCCAGGCGGTTCAGCCGCTCGGCCAGGACGGTGGTCTCGTGATCGTTCACTGGTTCCTCCTCGACGCGGTCGTGAGGTCGCCGTCCCGGCCAGGAGCCAGCAGGCCACGGAGCGCGGCCAGCCCCTTCGAGACGTGGTTGTTGACGGTGCTGCGCGAGCAGCCCATGACTTCTGCGGTCTCCGCCTCGGTGAGATCCTCGAAGTAGCGGAGGACGATGGCGGTGCGGACGCGTGGCGACAGACGGAGCAGCGCCTGGCGCATCTCGTCGGTCTCGGCGTGGGCGCTCTGCGGATCGCCGCCGCCGACGTCCGGAAAAATCTCGAGGACCCGCTCGGTGTTGGTCAGCCGGCGCACCCAGCCCAGGTGCGCGTTGATCATCATCCGGCGCACGTAGGCGGGCGGGTGGTCGGCGGCGCACACCTTGGCCCAGGACCCGTAAGCCTTCGCCAACGTGGTCTGGAGCAGATCCTCGCCGAGGTGCGCGTCACCGGTGACGAGGCACGCGGTGCTCAGCAGTCGACCCCCGTGGTCGGCGACGAAGTCGGTGAACTCCGCGTCCCTGTAGTCGGTCACTGGCCCCTCCGTTGGTCGGTCTCAGTAGGAAGACGCGTCCAGCGCCCCTCCCCACCCCATATCGGCATGTATCGGTCTCATAACGCTCTGGAGTGACCGCTGAGCCGAGAGGATGAGAAACGCTCGTCGGAGCATCGGTGCGGCCACGTAACCTCGCGGCGTGGCTCTGGCTCTCTACCGCAAGTACCGCCCGGCGACCTTCGCCGAGGTGGTCGGCCAGGAGCACGTCACCACCCCGCTGATGAACGCGGTGGACGGCGGCCGGATCAACCACGCCTACCTCTTCAGCGGTCCGCGCGGCTGCGGCAAGACCTCCTCGGCGCGGATCCTCGCCCGGTCGCTCAACTGCGAGCAGGGACCGACGTCCACCCCGTGCGGCGTCTGCGACTCGTGCGTCGCGCTGGCGCCCGACGGCCCCGGCTCGCTGGACGTCATGGAGATCGACGCGGCCAGCCACGGTGGCGTCGACGACGCCCGCGACCTCCGGGAACGCGCGTTCTTCGCCCCGGTGAGCAGCCGCTACAAGGTGTACATCGTCGACGAGGCGCACATGGTCACCACGCAGGGCTTCAACGCCCTGCTCAAGGTGGTCGAGGAGCCGCCGGACTTCCTCGTCTTCGTCTTCGCCACGACGGAGCCGGAGAAGGTCCTCCCGACGATCCGCTCGCGTACCCACCACTACCCGTTCCGGCTGGTCCCGCCGACGACGCTGCGCGTGCTGCTGGAGAAGACGTGCGACGCCGAGGGCGTGACCGTCGAGCCGACGGTCTTCCCCCTGGTCGTGCGGGCCGGTGGTGGCTCGGTCCGCGACTCCCTGTCGATCCTCGACCAGCTGCTGGCCGGCGCCGGGCCCGAAGGCGTCACCTATCGGAGCGCCGTCGGGCTGCTCGGGGTGACCGACGACGCGCTGCTCGACGAGACGATCGACGCGCTGGCCGCCCACGACGCGCCCGCGGTCTTCCGCGCCGTCGACCGGGTCGTCGAGGCCGGGCACGATCCCCGCCGTTTCGCCACCGATCTGCTCGACCGGCTGCGCGACCTGATCGTCCTCGACGCCGTCCCTGACGCCGGCGGCAGCGGCCTGCTCGACTGCCCGCCCGACCGGCTGGACCTCATGAACCAGCAGGCCTCGGCGCTGGGTTCGGCGACGCTCTCCCGGATGGCCGACACCGTGCACGATGGCCTGACCGAGATGCGGGGAACGACCGCCCCGCGGCTGCTGCTCGAGCTGGTCTGCGCCCGCATGCTCCTGCCCGCCACCGACGGCTCGGCGGCCGCGACGCTCCAGCGTCTGGAGCGACTCGAGCGCCGGATGTCCATCGCCGGCGAGCACGCCGGCCGCCCGGAGGCCGCTGTCCCGGTGCGCGAGGCCCCGGTGCGCGAGGCCCCGATGCGGGAGGCCCCGGTGCGCGAGGTGGTCGCGGCCCCCGCTCCGCCGCCGGTCGCGGCGCC
>CADCTN010000241.1 GCA_902805535.1 uncultured Blastococcus sp.
GCCTGTGGCAACGCCAGCGCGACGGACATGAAGTCCGCGGCCTGGTGCACCACAGCGACCGCGGCGTGCAGTACCTGTCCGTGCGCTACACCGACCGGCTCGACGCCGCCGGCGCCCTCCGCAGCGTCGGCAGCAAGGGCGACAGCTACGACAACGCCGCCGCCGAGTCCCTCATCGGCCTGTACAAGACCGAACTCATCCGCCGCCGCGGCCCCTGGCGCGGCCTCGGCGACGTCGAACTCGCGACGCTGGAGTACGTCGACTGGTTCAACACTGTTGCCTGCACGGCGCCTGCGGCGACATCCCGCCCGCCGAGTGCGGAAACATCCACTACCGTTCGATCGCCGGCCTCACCGAAAGACCAACCGGCAGAACCCAACCTCCACTGAACCCGGGGCGGTTCAGACCCCATGACAGGAACAACAGAAAACCCTGACCGGCGTGGGCCTGGTCAGGGGCTTCGTGGCGCTCCCCCGATTGGACTCGAACCAATAACCCTGCGATTAACAGTCGCATGCTCTGCCAATTGAGCTACGGGGGATGGGCGGGGCGGACCCGCACGCCGGACGAGGTTACCCCACGGTCCGCACGGGTCCGGCGCTGCCTCGGCCCGTGTTCGCGCGATGCGTGCCATGGGTAGCGTTCCGCCGACTGTCCGACCTGCCCCTGGAGGCTCCCCGTGGCGAAGCTCCCCTTCCTGCTCGGCTTCGGCGCCGGCTACGTGCTCGGCGCACGTGCCGGCAAGGAGCGGTACGAGCAGATCCGGCGCGCCTGGGCACAGGCCAAGGACGACCCGCGCCTGCAGAGCGTCGCCGGTATCGCGCAGGCCCGCGCGGACGACGTCCTGTCGTCGGTGAAGACCCGGATGGGCACCGACGCCCCCCGCTGACGGGGGCTCAGTCCGGGCGTTCGGCGTCCAGCACCTCGGCCAGCCGGCGGCGCGCCTCCTCGCGGGCGCCCTGGTCCGCGCGGTCGGCTTCCTGGTCGAAGACGACGGTCCACTCCCGCGCCGCCTGCCCGGGTAGCCGCCGGGCCACGAGCAGCACGCTGCCCCGGCCGGGCAGCGGGTGGCGGCGGCTGTCCACCACCGTCTCGTCGACCCGCCGCCGCACCACCGTCGGGAGCTCCCCCGGATCGGCCAGGGCGTGCCGCCGGGCCGGCATCCGGGCCTGCACGCCCGGTTCGACCTCCTCCAGCGGCGTGACGGTGAAACTGCCGCCGTCGGCGGTGGCGGCCCAGCGCGCGTGCCCGACGCGGTGCCACGGCAGCAGCGCGGCGGACTCCTCCCCCGCCGGACCGACCACGCGCAGCCCCCGGCTGGTGGCCACGAGCCAGCCCTCGTCGCGGACCAGCGTGCCCCACGCGAGCACGTCCTCGTCGGGGTCGCCGGCCGCCTGGACGGCGGCGCGCACCGGTTCCGGCGCCCGCGCGAACCGTCGCCGGAGGCCGTCGAGGAGGCTCACGGCGCCTCCTCGCTGGCGCTCGTCGCTGCCGTGAGCCCGGCTGCCCTGCTCTCCGGTGAGCTCGCAAGCTCGCTCACTAGGCCAGCCCGCCCATCGCCCGCTCCCGCAGCGAGCGGGCCTCCTGCTCCAGCGCGACGAGCTGCCCGAAGACCCGGGTGTACTCCTCGGGCGCCTCGACGGGGTTCATCCGCTGCAGCTTGCCCTTGAGCGCGGTCACCCGCCGGACGGTGGCGATCTCCTGGAGCCGGGCCAGCACCGCGTGCACGTAGCCGGCGTCGACCTCGCCGACGGAACGCAGCGGCTCCACGGCGAGCGCGGTGAGCTGCGCGCGGGCGGTCTCCCGGTCGCAGTGGACCGCGACCTGGTCCAGCCAGGCGGGACCGGTCACCGTCGCGGCGGCCGCTCCCCCGGCGGCGGCCACCGCCTCGGCCACCGCGGCGTAGTCCGGGTCGGTGTAGGCGGCCGACGGCACGGCGTCGAAGGAGGGGCCGGCGACCTGCGGCACCTGCAACGCGGACTTGACCGCCTCGCGCTCGACCGCCACCGCGGCGTCGTCCGGGGACCGCTTGGGCATGCGTGCCCGGCCGGGTCGCCCGGGACCCGTCGGTTCTCCGGTCAGCCGCCGCACGCGGTCGGCGACCTCCGCCTCGTCGGTGTTGCCGATCATCCCCGCCAGGCGGCGCGCGTAGGCCGGGCGCAGCGCGTGGTCCTTGATCTGCGCGACCAGCGGCACGGTGCGCTCCAGCGCGGCCACCCGGCCCTCGACGGTGTCGAGCCGGTACTCCTTGAGCAGGGTCTGCAGCACGAACTCGATCAGCGGCGTCCGCCGGGCGACGAGGTCGCGCACCGCGGCGTCGCCGTGCGCCTGGCGCAGCTCGCACGGGTCCCGGCCGTCGGGCTCGACCGCCACGAACGTCTGCCCGACGAAGCGCTGGTCCTCCTTGAACGTCTTCATGGCAGCGGCCTGACCGGCCGCGTCGCCGTCGAAGGTGTAGACCACCTCGCCGCGGAACTCGTCCTGGTCCATGAGCAGGCGGCGCAGGACGCCGATGTGCTCGGCGCCGAACGCGGTGCCGCAGGAGGCGACGGCGGTGGTGACGCCGGCGAGGTGGCAGGCCATCACGTCGGTGTAGCCCTCGACCACCACGGCCTGGTGGGACCGGGCGATGTCCCGCTTGGCGCGCTCGACGCCGTAGAGCACGGTGCTCTTCTTGTAGAGCGGCGTCTCAGGGGTGTTGAGGTACTTCGGTCCCGGGTCGTCGTCCATGAGCTTGCGCGCGCCGAAGCCGATGACGTCGCCGGTGATGTCGCGGATCGGCCAGAGCAGCCGCCGGTGGAAGCGGTCGATGAGGCTGCCGCGGGAGGACTCCTTGGCCAGCCCCGCCGTGACCAGCTCGGCCTGCGTGAAGCCCTTGCCGCGCAGGTGTCGGGTCACCGCGTCCCAGCCGGCCGGGGCGAAGCCGCAGTCGAAGTCCAGCGCCGCCTGGCGGTCGAAGCCGCGTTCGGCGAGGAACTGCCGGGCCGGTGCCGCTTCGGCGGTGCCCAGCTGCTCGGCGTAGAAGGCGGCGGCCGCGGCGTTGGCCGCGACCAGGCGGGCCCGCTGCCCGACCGCGGCCCGGTCGGGGCCCCCGGTGGGGCGGCCTCCGTCGTCCTCGTAGTGCAGATCGATGCCCGCCCGGCCGGCGAGCCGCTCGACCGCCTCCACGAAGCTCAGGTGGTCGGTCTTCTGCACGAAGCCGATGACGTCCCCGCCCTCGCCGCAACCGAAGCAGTGATAGAGCCCGAGAGTGGGCGTCACCTGGAAGGACGGGGACTTCTCGTCGTGGAACGGGCACAGCCCCTTGAGGCTGCCGCCGCCGGCGCGCTTGAGCTGCAGGTGCTCCCCGACGACCTCGTCGATCTTCACCCGCTCCCGGAGCAGCGCGATGTCGGCGTTGCGGATCCGTCCTCTGCCGGCCATGACAGTCCCCCTCAGCCGATTCCGGGAGCGCCGGCGACGCTCTCGCCGGTGGCGCGGTAGAGCAGGTAGGCCGCGGTCTCCCGGAGGATGTAGCGGACCTGCGTGGTACGGCTGTAGACCGCCGGACCCTGACGGGTCGGCGAGGTGTCGGCCTCGATGCCGGCGTCCTCGGCCATCCGCTCGGTGCGCATCGCGTGCCAGGGGTCGGTGACCAGCACGGCGGTGGACCAGCTCCGCTCGTCGAAGGCGCGCGCGACCGACCGCATGCTGCCCAGGGTGTCGGCGCCCTCGGGCACCGGGAGCAGGGCGTCGCCCGGGACACCGGCGTCCGCGAGGTACTGCGCCCCGGCCTCGGCCTCCGACATCCGGTCGCCGTCGGCCTTGCCGCCCACGGTGACCACCACGGGCGCGACCCCGGCCTCGAAGAGCGCCAGGGCGTGCTCGAGCCGCGCCTCGAAGATGGAGGACGGCACGCCGTCGTACTGCGCCGAGCCCAGCACCACGATCGCGTCCGAGGCGGGCCGCGCGTCCTGCCGCGCCGTCCACCAGATGGCGCCGGCGGTGGTGAGCACCAGCAGCACCGATGCCAGGACGGCGGCGAGCACCAGCCGGGTCAGCAGACTTCCGGCGCGCACCCCCACGCGTCATGGTTACCACGACCGGGTGACCGGCCGAGGGGCGCCTGGGGACGGTGTTCCGCGCCAGCGGCGTCAGACCCGGTTGATCATCGCCCTGGTGCTGCGGGACACGCCCAGGACGGGCGTGTCCCGCGACGCGAAGCCGATGATCAACTTCGGATCAGCTGCCGGTCCCGTCCGCGCCGAGGGCGGCGCGACCGGCCTCGAGCCGGGCGACGGGCACGCGGAACGGCGAGCAGGACACGTAGTCCAGCCCCACCTCGTGGAAGAAGTGCACCGACTCGGGGTCGCCGCCGTGCTCGCCGCAGACGCCGAGCTTGAGATCCGGTCGTGCCGCGCGGCCCTTCTCGACGGCGATCTCGACCAGCCGGCCGACGCCGGGCCGGTCCAGGGTCTCGAACGGCGAGATGCCGAAGATGCCCTTGTCCAGGTAGGCGTGGAAGAACGCCGCCTCGACGTCGTCGCGGGAGAAGCCCCAGGTCATCTGGGTCAGGTCGTTGGTGCCGAAGGAGAAGAACTCGGCCGACTGGGCGATCTCGTCGGCGGTGAGCGCCGCCCGCGGCACCTCGATCATCGTGCCGAGCAGGCCCTCGACCTCGCAGTTCTGCGCCTCGAAGACCTCGCCGAGCACCCGCAACGACTCCTCGCGGATCGCCTCCAGCTCCTGCACCGCGCCGACCAGCGGGATCATGATCTCCGGCCGCGGGTTCCCGCCCGCCTTCTTCCGCTCGCAGGCCGCCTCGGCGATCGCCCGCACCTGCATGGCGAACAGCCCCTTGACCACCAGGCCCAGCCGCACCCCCCGCAGTCCGAGCATCGGGTTGCTCTCGTGCAGCTTCTGGACGGCGGCCAGCAGCCGCAGGCTGCCCTCGTCGGGCTCCCCGCGCTCCTCGGCGACCGCCACGCGGACGGAGAGCTCGGTGTAGTCGGGCAGGAACTCGTGCAGCGGCGGGTCGAGCAGCCGCACGGTCACCGGCAGCCCGTCCATCGCCTCGAAGATCTCCAGGAAGTCCTGCTTCTGCAGCGGGGCCAGGGCGTCCAGCGCGTCCTGCCGCTCGGTGTCGCCGTCGGCGAGGATCAGCTTCTCGACCAGCTGGCGGCGGTCGCCGAGGAACATGTGCTCGGTGCGGCACAGGCCGATGCCCTGCGCGCCGAAGCGCCGGGCGCGGGCGGAGTCCTCGGGGGTGTCGGCGTTGGTCCGGACGGCGAGCCGCCGGGCGCCGTCGGCGTGGCCGAGGATCCGGTGCACGCTGCGCACCAGCTCGTCGGTGTCCTCGGCGTCCGGGTCGATCTCGCCCTCGAAGTACCGGACGACGGACGACGGCTCGACCGGCACCTCGCCGAGCCACACCCGGCCGGTGGACCCGTCGATGGAGACGACGTCGCCCTCCTCGACCACGGTGCCGTCGGGGGCGGTGAACTTCTTCGCCTTGGTGTCGACCTGCAGCTCCTCGGCGCCGCACACGCAGGTCTTGCCCATCCCCCGGGCCACGACGGCGGCGTGCGAGGTCTTGCCGCCGCGGCTGGTCAGCACGCCCTGGGCGGCGATCATCCCGGAGAGGTCGTCGGGGTTGGTCTCCCGCCGGACGAGCACGACCTGCTCGCCGCGGTCGGCCCAGCGCACGGCCTCCTCGGAGGAGAACACGGCCTTGCCGACGGCCGCGCCCGGCGAGGCGCTCATGCCCTGGGTGAGCTGGCGCGCGTCCCCGCTGTCGGTGAAGCGGGGGAACATCAACTGGGCGAGCTGGTCGCCGGTGACCCGGCGGACGGCCTCGTCCATGTCGATGAGGCCCTCGTCGACCAGCTGGGTGGCGATCACGAACGCCGCGCCCGCGGTGCGCTTGCCCACCCGGGTCTGCAGCATCCAGAGCTTGTTGCGCTCGACGGTGAACTCGATGTCGCACAGGTCGCGGTAGTGGGACTCCAACCGCGACATGGTCGCCATGAGCTCGTCGTAGGCGTCCTCGTCGATGCTCTGCAGGTCCGCGAGGGGCACGGTGTTCCGGATGCCGGCGACGACGTCCTCGCCCTGCGCGTTCTGCAGGTAGTCGCCGTAGACGCCCTGGGCGCCGGAGCCCGGGTCGCGGGTGAAGGCGACGCCGGTGCCGGAGTCCATGCCGAGGTTGCCGAAGACCATCGAGCAGACGTTGACCGCGGTGCCGGCGTCGGGAGGGATGCGCTCGCGGCGGCGGTAGATGATCGCCCGGTCGGAGTTCCACGAGTCGAAGACGGCGTTGATCGCCATGTCCATCTGCTCGCGCGGGTCCTGCGGGAAGCCCCGGCCGGTGTGCTCCTCGACGATCGCCTTGAACCGGTCGACGACGTCGCGCAGGTGCCCGGCGTCCAGGTCGACGTCGTTCTCCGTGCCCTGCTCGGCCTTGACGGCGTCGAGCGCGTCGTCGAAGGCCTCGCCCTCGATGCCGAGCACGGTCTTGCCGAACATCTGGATCAGCCGGCGGTAGGAGTCCCAGGCGAACCGCTCGCTGCCCGACTGCTCCGCGAGTCCGTCCACCGACTCGTCGTTGAGGCCGACGTTGAGGACGGTCTCCATCATCCCGGGCATCGAGGCCGCCGCCCCGGACCGCACCGACACCAGCAGCGGGTCGCCCGGGTCACCGAGGGTCTTGCCCATCGCCTTCTCGAGCGCGGTGAGGTGCTCGGTCACCTGGTCCGCGAGCTCCGCAGGCGTGCCCCCGTGCTCGAGGTAGTGGCGGCAGGCGTCGGTGGTGATGGTGAAGCCCGGCGGCACCGGCAGCCCGAGGTTGGTCATCTCGGCCAGGTTCGCGCCCTTGCCGCCGAGCAGGTCCTTCTGGTCCTTGTTGCCCTCGCTGAAGTCGTAGACCCACTTCGTGACCGCGCCGGTGCTCACCGTCGACACCTCCGTGCTCGAGATCGGACGTCCCGGAATCGTGACGCACGGCAGCGGACGGGGACAGCCCCGTCGGATCTCGAGGTGAGACGACCGGCCGCGCTGCCGGACTCCGATCCGGATCGTGTCCTACCTGCGCGCGGGGCGCGCGCCGAGACCACGGTCGGGTGACCGGGACCTCACTCCTCGACGAGCCCGCAGATGCGGGCGCCGTCCTCGCTGATGACGGCGAACCGGGAGGTCGCGGCGTCCGCCCAGCGGACCTCGACGACCTGCTCGATCCCGGCGTCGGTCGAGCCGACGACCTCGCCCGGCGTCGTCCCCAGGTAGGCGCCGGCGACCTCGTCCTGGTCGATGCGCGCGCTCTCGGTCTCGCAGAGCAGTTGGTGGGCGGTCTCGGTGTCGTCGGCGGCGAGGGCGGCGAGGAAGACCTGCACCGCCTCCTCCGACTGCTCCGCGGGCGACCCCCGCACCAGGAACAGGCCGACGACCGTGCCGACGGCCACCAGCGCCGTGGCCACCAGGACGGCGATCAGCTGGCCGTTGCGGGTGCGCGGGGTCGAGGTGTGCAGCGGCTCCGGCTCGTCGTCGTAGAGGTAGGGGCCGGTGCTCACCCGCCACCCACCAGGAGCTCCGCTCCCGCCGGCGGGCGCGGGTCGTCGCGGTCGGCGAGCCAGCCCTCGGGCAGCGCGACCGGCCGGGGCGGGCTGGTGCGGCCGCGGGGCGCGCCGAGCACGTCGGTCGGGTACGGCTGGTCGGGGATCCCCGCGAGCAGGGAGGCCAGCTCCTCCAGGCTGCTCACCATCGCCAGCGCCCGGCGGACGTCGCCGCCGACGGAGAACCCCTTGAGGTACCAGGCGACGTGCTTGCGGAAGTCGCTGCAGCCGTGCGGCTCGCCCTGCTCGTCGGCCAGCAGCTCGGCGTGCCGCTGCATGACGGCCGCGACCTGGCGCAGCGTCGGCAGCGCGCGCTCGGTGCGGCCGGAGAACGCGGCGGCGAGGTCGCCGAACAGCCACGGGCGGCCCAGGCAGCCGCGGCCGACGACCACACCGGCGCACCCCGTGGCCGCCACCATGCGCAGCGCGTCGTCGGCCTCCCAGATGTCACCGTTGCCGAGCACCGGGATGTCGACCGCCTCCACCAGCCGGGCGATCGGGGCCCAGTCCGCGGTGCCGCTGTAGAGCTGGTCGGCGGTGCGGCCGTGCAGCGTGATGGCCGCGGCGCCCTCGTCCTGCGCGATGCGGCCGGCGTCGAGGTAGGTGACGTGCTCGGCGTCGATGCCGATGCGCGTCTTGACGGTGACCGGCACGTCGCCGGCGGCCCGCACCGCGGCGCGCACGATGTCGCGGAAGAGCACCCGGCGCCACGGCAGCGCCGAGCCGCCGCCCTTGCGCGTCACCTTGGGCACGGGACAGCCGAAGTTCAGGTCGACGTGCGCGGGGCGGGTGCCCGCGACCTCCTCGTCGACGAGCATCCGCACCGCCCGGCCGACCGTGGCCGGGTCGACGCCGTAGAGCTGGACGCTGAAGGCGTCCTTCTCGTCCGCGGTCGCCCGGACCATCTGCAGCGTCTTGGCGTTGCGCTCCACCAGCGCCCGCGTGGTGATCATCTCGCAGACGTAGAGGCCCGCCCCGAACTCGCGGCACAGCGTCCGGAACGCCGGGCCGGTGATCCCGGCCATCGGCGCGAGCACGACGGCGGGATCGACGACGAGGGTCCCCAGCTTCAGCGCAGGCAGCCCCGTCGTCACGCCGTCCAGGGTAGGTGGCCGCCCTTCCGCCACCGAGTGGGCAGTTGTCGTCGTCCGTACCGGCGCGCACCGACGTGTCGCCGACCACAACTGCGCACTCGCCCCTCCGGCAGAGGTCCGACGGGATGGGACGCGGGGTCAGCAGACCGGGAGCTTCGCCTTGAGGTAGTCCTCGACCTGCCCCAGGCCCACCCGCTCCTGGCTCATCGTGTCCCGCTCCCGCACGGTCACCGCGTCGTCCTCGAGGGTGTCGAAGTCGACGGTCAGGCAGAACGGCGTGCCGATCTCGTCCTGGCGGCGGTACCGGCGGCCGATGGCGCCGGCGTCGTCGAAGTCGACGTTCCAGTTCCTCCGCAGGGCGGCCGCCAGGTCCTTCGCCTTCGGCGAGAGGTCGGCGTTGCGCGACAGCGGCAGGACGGCGGCCTTGACCGGCGCCAGCCGCGGGTCCAGGCGCAGCACGGTGCGGACGTCGACGCCGCCCTTGGCGTTGGGCGCCTCGTCCTCGCCGTAGGCCTCGACGAGGAAGGCCATCAGCGAGCGGGTCAGGCCGGCGGCGGGCTCGATGACGTACGGCGTCCACCGGGTGTTCGAACCCTGGTCGAAGTAGGACAGGTCGGTGCCCGAGTGCTCGGAGTGCGTCGACAGGTCGAAGTCGGTGCGGTTGGCGATGCCCTCGAGCTCACCCCACTCCGAGCCCTGGAAGCCGAAGCGGTACTCGATGTCGACGGTGCGCTTGGAGTAGTGCGACAGCTTCTCCTTCGGGTGCTCGAAGTGCCGCAGGTTGCCCGGGTCGATGCCGAGGCCGGTGTACCAGGCGGTCCGCTGGTCGATCCAGTACTGGTGCCACTCCTCGTCGGTGCCGGGCTCGACGAAGAACTCCATCTCCATCTGCTCGAACTCGCGCGTCCGGAAGATGAAGTTGCCGGGGGTGATCTCGTTGCGGAAGGACTTCCCGATCTGCCCGATGCCGAAGGGTGGCTTCTTGCGGGCCGCGCCCATGACGCTGGCGAAGTTCACGAAGATGCCCTGCGCGGTCTCCGGGCGCAGGTAGTGCAGGCCGGACTCGTCCTCGACCGGGCCCAGGTAGGTCTTGAGCATCATGTTGAAGTCGCGCGGCTCGGTCCACGCGCCCTTGGTGCCGCAGTTCGGGCAGGTGAGGTCGGCCAGGCCGTTCTCCGGCGCCCGGCCCTTCTTCTCCTCGAACGCCTCTTCCAGGTGGTCGGCCCGGAATCGCTTGTGGCAGTTCTGGCACTCCGTCAGCGGGTCGGTGAAGACGCCGACGTGGCCCGACGCCTCCCAGATCTGGCGCGGCAGGATCACCGACGAGTCCAGGCCGACGATGTCGTCCCGGCTCTGCACGACGGTGCGCCACCACTGCTTCTTGATGTTGTCCTTGAGCTCGACACCGAGTGGGCCGTAGTCCCAGGCCGAACGGGTGCCGCCGTAGATCTCTCCCGACGGGAAGACGAAGCCCCGGCGCTTGCAGAGGTTCACGACCTTGTCGAGGCGGGCGGGGTCGTGCTTGGCGGTGCTCTCGCTCACGGCGCGGGGCTCCATCCGGCTGGCGGTCGGCGGTTGACCTGTCCACGGTAGTTGCCGCTCGCCGGGCGGCCGTGCCCGCCTCGACATGCCCACGCCCACCACAGGATCCGGCGCGGTGTGACCTAGCGTGCGTTCCCATGCCGTTCCTGACGCGCAAGAGCCCGGCCGACCAGGCGCCGCCGCTGCCCTACCACCCGCAGTCCCCCGAGGGGCTCGCTGCCCGATGGGTGCAGTGGGTCGCCGCCGCCGGACCGGTGAAGAACCCGGTCGAGGACGAGACCGGCGAGCACGCGGCCCACAACCAGCCCGAGGACGTCTGGTTCCTCGCCGGCACGTCGGGCAAGAGGATGCAGCGGCAGTGCGTGGTCCCGGTGGGCCGCGACCTCTTCCTGCCGGCCTTCTGCTTCTGGGAGTGGCCAGCGGCCGGCCCGCCGAACGTCCTCGAGGGGCCGACCGGCTCCCTCGTCGTCGACGAGGTCTCCGTGGAACCCGACGAGATCTCCACCCCCGTGCCCTTCACCGTCGCCGGAGCCCGCCTCAACGGCGTCACCGGACGCCGCAAGCCGGTACCGGTCACCGTCTGGGGGCTGTGGAAGCGGGTGCCGGCGCTGCCCGCCGGCGAGCACCACCTGCGTGCGGTGGGCACCGACGGCTACGGGTTCACCGCCGACATCAGCTACCGGCTGCTCGTGACCCCGGCGCCGCAGCCGATCTGGTGAGCCGGCTCAGCCGGCGGGCGGCCTGAGCGGGACCACGGCTGCCGCCCGGCCGAGGAGCTCGGCGTCGGCGAAGCTGGCCCCGCGCATCATCAGCACCAGCAGGAGCACCCCCAGGACCAGCAGCGCGACGACGACGGCCGCGATCCACGGCCAGGTGCGGAACCGGCGCCGCGGTCGGGGGCGCGGCCCCACGGACACCCGCACGGGTGCCGGGTTGCCGAACTCCAGCGTGCGCTGCGGCGGCCGGCGGACCCCGGCGGCCAGGTCGACCGTCGGGTCGTCCTCGCGGACGGGCGGGGTGGTCAGGTACCCGGCGGCCAGGTCTGCGCGGATCGCCCGACCGGGTACCGGTGGCCGGGCGACCCGCATGGTGGGATCTGCGGCCGGCCGGGGCCGGGCGTCCCGGGGATCTGCATCGGTCATGGCGCCTCCCTGCCCCGCGGGGCACCGGCTCACGCCCCGGCGTGCGGTGACCCCGCTGTGAGACCGGCCGCAACCGCGGCCCGGATCTGCGCGTGGCGGATCAGGAAGGCCCGTTCGTCCAGGCGCTTGCGGCGCAGCCAGCCGGTGACCTCGTCGTTGCACTTGCTGGCGTTGCAGGACCGGCAGGCCGGCGCGATGTTGTCCAGGGTGTAGCGCCCCCCGCGGGAGATCGGCAGGACGCAGTCGCGCTGCAGCGGTGTGCCGGTCGCGCCGCAGTAGGCGCACCCGCCCCAGGCCGCCGTCAGCGCCGTCCACTGCTGGGCGCTGAGGTCGTGCTCGACGCGCTGCATCCGCCGCTTGCGCTTGCGGGCGCTGCGCGCGCTCATCGTCCGGCTGACCACGAGGCCCGAGCGTAGGGCCAGGAGGTCAGTCGGTCAGGTAGGCGCCCGGTTCGTCCATCGCGTGAACCCAGACCGGCGCTCCCGCGATCTTCACCTCGGCGGCCGAGAGCGCCCGGCGGTAGGAGCCGACGCCGTCCCAGCTCGTCACCAGCGCCCAGAGTCCCGGGTCGTCCGCCGACCGGCCCAGTTCCCCGTGCCGGTAGCCGGGGCGGGCCGAGAGCGCCGTGAGCAGCGGCTCCACCGCGGCCGCCAGCGCTTCGCCGTCCTCCCCTGCTGCCCGGAACCGCGTCACTGCGAACACGCCGTCCTCCTGTCGTCCGTCCTGCGGTGCGGTCGCAGACGTTGCCATGCCCGGTGGTGCCGGCGGAGGGCACGTCCGCCGCGGCCGGCTCAGCGGAAGTCGCACACCGTCAGGTCGGCCTGCACGTACACCAGCAGGGTGAAGGTCTCACCGTCGTCGAGGTCGAGCGTGAAGGCACCGATGTCGGTGCCGGTGGTCTCGTCGTGCTGGCTGCCGTCGAACGAGCCGCCGCTGAAGCCGACGCCGCCGAGCACCTGCTCGTAGAAGTACCGGCCCAGCTCGTACGCCGGGTCACCGCTGTCGGCCGCCGCCGCCGTCGAGGCGTCCTGCACCTCGACGCAGGAGAGGTCGTAGGCGGTCTGCCAGTCGCCGTCGGCCAGGGCGTCGACGAAGGCCAGGGCCACCTCGTCGGAGCCGACGAAGGCGTTGCCCGCGGTGACGGTCGGCTCGGCGACCTGCGCGCCGCCCGGGAGGTCGCCCAGCGACTGCTCCCCGGTGGGGCGCGCCGAGGTCGAGGTGGCCGCCGGCGACGACGACGTGCTCGTGGCGGCGCTGTTCCCGGACCCCTCGCCACCCCGCAGCAGGAGGACCAGTGCGATGCCGGCCCCGGACAGCAGCAGCGCACCGCCGACGATCAGCCACGGCAGCAGGCTCATCCGCGGCGGGGCCGGCTGAGGGGGGCCGTACGGACCGGGAGGCTGGGTCATGGCTCTCGTGCACCTTCTCGGACGGCGCGTGGGCGGTGCTCGCCCGGATGGCGGCACCCTCAGCAAGGAGCGCCCCCGCCCGCACCGGGATACGGCCCCGGAAGGCGCTCGTTCAGGCGCTGCCGAACCGGCGCTGCCGGGAGGCGTACTCCTCGCACGCCGCCCACAGGTGCCGGCGGTCGAAGTCGGGCCAGAGGGTGTCGAGGAAGACCAGCTCCGCATAGGCCGACTGCCACAGCAGGAAGTTGCTCGTGCGGTTCTCCCCCGAGCTGCGCACGAACAGGTCGACGTCGGGCATGTCCGGCTCGTCGAGGTACCGGGCGATCGTCGACTCGTCGATCCGGTCGGGGTTCAGCCGCCCGGCCGCCACCTCGCGCCCGATGGCCGCCGCCGCGTCGGCGATCTCCGCCCGCCCGCCGTAGTTCACGCACATGGTCAGGGTGAGGACGTCGTTGTCGCGGGTCAGCTCCTCGGCCACCTCGAGCTCCCTGATCACGCTCCGCCACAGCCGCGGACGACGTCCCGCCCAGCGCACCCGCACCCCGAGCTCGTGCATCTCGTCGCGGCGTCGCCGGATGACGTCGCGGTTGAAGCCCATCAGGAACCGGACCTCGTCGGGGCTGCGCCGCCAGTTCTCCGTGGAGAAGGCGTAGGCGCTGATCGCGGTGACACCCAGCTCGATGGCGCCCTCGACGCAGTCGAACAGCGAGGACTCCCCGGCCTCGTGCCCCGCCGTCCGGGGCAGGCCGCGCTGCTTGGCCCAGCGGCCGTTGCCGTCCATGACGATCGCCACGTGCCGGGGGACCTTGTCCGCCGGCATCTGCGGCGGGCGCGCTCCCGACGGGTGCGGGTTGGGCGCCTTCACCTCGCGTTTCACGCCGGGCTCGCCGCCCGGCGGGGAGCCGCCGACTCGGAGCGGTCGACCAGCGGCAGCGACCGCAGACCGCGTTCGAGGTGCCACTGGAGCAGGGCCGCGACCAGGCCGCTCGCCTCCCGCCGGCTGTTGCCCTGGCTGGCTTCGGCGCGCTCCCACTCGCCGCTGAGCAGCGCGTCCAGCAGCTCGACGGTCACCGGGTTGGGCATGGCAGAGCCGGTCGGGCGGCAGGCGGGGCAGACGGTGCCACCGGCCGGGACCGAGAAGTGCCGGTGCGGACCGGGCTCGGCACAGCGGGCGCAGTCGGTGAGGGCGGGCTCCCAGCCGGCCACCGACATGGCGCGCAGCAGGAAGGCGTCGAGCACCAGCCCGGCCGGGTGGGTGCGATCGGCCAGCGCCCGCAGCGCCCCGACGACCAGGAGGAACAGCCGGAGCGAGGGCTCCTTCTCCTCCGACGTCAGCCGGTCGGCGGTCTCCAGCACGGCGGTGCCGGCGGTGTAGCAGGGGTAGTCGTCGACGACGTCGTTGCCGTAGGAGCGGATGGACTCCGCCTGGTTGACGATGTCGAGGTTGCGCCCCGTGTAGAACTGCAGGTCGACGTGGCTGAACGGCTCCAGCCGGGAGCCGAACTTGCTCTTGGTGCGCCGCACGCCCTTGGCGACCGCCCGCACCTTCCCGTGCCGGCGGGTGAGCACCGTGACGATGCGGTCGGCCTCGCCGAGCTTCTGGGTGCGCAGGACGATGCCCTCGTCCCGGTAGAGCGACTTCGGCGTGGTGCTCAATAGCCCAGCCTGTTCAGCTTCTTCGGGTCGTCCTGCCACTCACCGAGCACCGTCACGTGCAGCTCCAGGTGCACGCGGGCACCGAGCAGCGTCTCCATCCCGGCCCGCGCCTCGCTGCCGATGGCCTTGATGATCTGACCACCCTTGCCCAGCAGCATCGGCTTCTGGCTGTTGCGCTCGACGTGCAGCAGGGCGTGCACCTCCACGAGCTCGCTGCCGGCCTTCTTCGGGTCCGGACGGCGGATGATCTCCTCGACGCTGACCGCCAGCGAGTGCGGCACCTCCTGCCGCACCTTCTCCAGCGCGGCCTCGCGGACCAGCTCGGCGATCTGCCGCTGGACGTCCTCGTCGGTGGTCTGCTCCTCCGGGTAGAACGACGGGCCCTCCGGGAGCAGACCGATCAGCAGGTTCTCCAGCAGCTCGACCTGGTCGCCGCTCACGGCGCTGAGCGGCACCAGCTCCACGGCCTCGACCAGCTGGCTGGCGGCGACCAGCTGCTCGGCGATCTGCTTCTTGGAGGCCAGGTCGGTCTTGGTGACGACGACGACGATCGGGGCCTTCAGCTCGCGCAGCTGCCGGGCGATGAACTTGTCGCCGGTGCCCACGGGCTGGTCGGCCGGGATGCAGAAGACGATCACGTCGACGTCGGAGAGGGTGTCCCGGACGACGTCGTTGAGCCGCTGGCCCAGCAGGCTCTTCGGCTTGTGCAGGCCGGGGGTGTCGACGAGGACGATCTGACCGCCCGGCTTGTGCACCACCCCGCGGATGGCGTGCCGCGTCGTCTGCGGGCGGTTGCTGACGATGCCGACCTTCTCGCCGACCAGCGCGTTGGTCAGCGTGGTCTTCCCGGCGTTGGGGCGGCCCACGAGGGCTGCGAAGCCGCTGCGGTGCGACGGCTGGTCCGGGGTGCTCACGGCTCCAGTCTCCCACCGACGTCCGACGCCTCCGGCCCCGGCGCACTGGGATGATCGCAGCCATGGCGCGACAGCAGGGCTCCCCCATGCGGGCGGCCAGGGAACGAGACCGTCACCTGGCGCAGATCCGCGCGTACGGGTTCTTCGCCGGCCGGGGACCCAAGAGCCGGGCCACGTCGGTCCCCGAGCCGCTGCGGTACTGGCAGTACGACCTGCCGCGACCGGTGCCGCTGCTGTTCACCATCGCCGTCGTCGCCGTCTGGCTGGCCGTCTTCGCCTGGGGCGGCGGACAGGACGCACTGCTGGACGAGGCGCCCCTGGCGCTGGGGCTGGGCCTGCTGGTGCTGCTGTGCAACGTCGGCCGGTTCACCGTGTCGTCGCACGGCATGTCCCTGGACGTCGGCGCGACCCGCACCCCGCCGTCCGGGGTGATCCCGCTGGTCCTGGTCGGGGAGGTGCGCCTCGGGCACCCGCCGGAGGGCTGGCCCTCTGCCGCCCGCCGCGGCGGCTGGCTCCCGGGTCGCACCCGGGTCTCCGTCCGCCATGGCACCGTGGACGGCGCGACGGAGGGGGCGCTCACCCGCTGGGTGCGCGACCCCGAGGCCTTCGCCGCCGCCCTCGGACGCCGGCTGTAGCGGAACCGGCCCCACCGCGCCGGACCGCCGCGGGCGTCAGACGGTGGCGCGCAGGGCTCCGTCGGGGCCGGCCAGGTGCACCGGCGCCGACGGCGTGAGGTCGTGGACGGCGGCCAGCCCGTCGGCCTCCACCTCCTCGGCCGCCGAGACGACGGCCGCGGCCTCCAGGCCCTCGACCCCGCTGGAGACGGCGGCGGCCACCGCGGCCTGCAGCGCCGAGAGGCTCAGCGACGGGAGCGTCACCGTGGCCGCCAGGTAGGTGCGGCCGTCGGTGTCCCGGACGGCGGCGCCTTCACGGGCCCCGGTGCGGCCGCGGGCGGAGCGGGCGAGGGTGACGAGCTTGGCGTCCTCGGGCTGGAGTTCCGACACCGGACCATCTTGCCTTTCCGGTAGGAACGGCCCTTCTTCAGGGGCCCGCCGCGAGCTCGCGAGCGGTGGGGGGAAGGAGGGTCCTTCTTCAGCCTTCCACCGGGGCGGGCTCCTCGTAGCGGGTGGCCCCCTTGCCCGACGAACCGCGCGGCTCGGCGGCCTCGTGCTCGGCCGGCTCCGTGACCCGGCAGACCAGCATGGTGTCGATGCGGTTGCGCCGTCCCCCGGTGCTCTCGGCCATCAGCCGCAGGCCGCCGATCTCTGCCGCGGAACCCTCGATGGGCACCCGGCCCAGCGCGCGGGCCAGCAGACCGCCGACGGTCTCGACGTCGTCGTCCTCGGGCAGCTCGACGCCGAAGAGCTCGGCGAGGTCGTCGACCGGCAGCCGCGCGGTGACCCGCATCGACCCGTCGGGCAGCTCCTCGACCGGCGGCCGCTGGACGGCGTCGTGCTCGTCGGCGATCTCACCGACGATCTCCTCGAGGATGTCCTCGATGGTGAGCAGGCCGGCGAAGCCGCCGTACTCGTCGACCACGATCGCGATGTGGATGCGCTGGGCCTGCATGTCGCGCAGCAGCTCGTCGACCGGCTTGGACTCCGGCACGAAGGTCGGCGTCCGCATCAGCTCCTCGACCTTGGGTCCGCGCTGGTCGCCGCTGTTCTGCGACCGGCGGACGAGGTCCTTGAGGTAGACGACGCCCACGACGTCGTCGACGTTCTCGCCGATGACCGGGATGCGGCTGAACCCGCTGCGCAGGGCGAGGGCGAGGGCCTGGCGCACCGTCTTCTGCCGCTCGATGTAGACGACGTCGGTCCGCGGCACCATGACCTCGCGGGCGATCGTGTCGCCCAGCTCGAACACCGAGTGGATCATCTTGCGCTCGCCGGACTCCACGACGCCGCGCTCCTCGGCGAGGTCGACCAGCTCCCGCAGCTCGACCTCGGAGGAGAACGGGCCGTCGCGGAAGCCGCGGCCCGGCGTGAGCGCGTTGCCGACCAGGATCAGCAGCGTGGCGACCGGCCCCAGGACGCGGCCCAGCAGCTTCACGACATCGGCGGTGGCCAGCGCGGTGGCGTAGGCGTGCTGCCGGCCCAGCGTGCGCGGACCGACGCCGACGAGCACGTAGCTGACCACGGCCATGCCACCGGCGGCCGTCAGCACGGTCTGCCAGCCACCGCCCCACACGTCGTAGAGCACGACGGTGATCAGCGCCACGGCCACCATCTCGCAGACGATGCGCAGCAGCAGGAGCAGCGCGACGTGGCGGGCGCGCTCGAGGACGACCTGCTCGAGGGAGGCCGCACGCTTCACGCCGTCACGGCGCAGCTCCTCGACTCGGGCCTTGGACACTCGCTGGAGCGCGGCGTCCATGGCCCCGAAGAGGCCGGCGGGTGGGATGAGGCAGATCGCGACCACGAGCATGGTGATCGCACGGGAGGTCATCGGGGCCCGGGCTCCCGGTTCGCGGGCTCACCGGTGACCGGCTGCCGGGGCGCGGCCCGCCAGCCCTCGATGAGCTCCTGCTGGAGGGAGAACATCTCCTTCTCCTCGTCCGGCTCCATGTGGTCATAGCCCAACAGGTGCAGGACGCCGTGGGTGGCGAGCAGGATCAGCTCGTCGTCCATGGAGTGCCCGGCGGCGCGGGCCTGGCGAACGGCGACGGCCGGGCACAGGACGACGTCCCCGAGCAGCGCGGGGCCGGGCTCGGGGTCGTCGGGACGGGCGGTGTCGAGCTCGTCCATCGGGAAGGCGAGGACGTCGGTCGGCCCCTTCTCCCCCATCCAGCGCTCGTGCAGGCTGCTCATGTACTCGACGTCGACGCAGAGCACCGACAGCTCGGCCATGGGGTTGACCTGCATCTGGCCGAGCACGAACCGGCAGATGCCGGCCAGCTCCGCCTCGTCCACGGCGATCTCGGACTCGTTGGCCACCTCGACGGGCACGCCGGTCAACTCCCCTGGCGGCGCGGTCGGGACGCCCGGACCGGGGCGCCGGCGCCCGGCCGGGCCGCGGCGGGCTGCCGGGTGGCGTCCCACCGTTCGTAGGCGTCGACGATGTTGCCGACGAGGCGGTGGCGGACGACGTCGGTGCTGGTCAGGTGGGCGAAGTGCACGTCCTCGAGACCGTCGAGGATCTCGCGCACGATCTTGAGCCCGCTCTGCGCACCCCCGGGCAGGTCGACCTGGGTGACGTCGCCCGTGACGACGATCTGGGAGCCGAAGCCGAGCCGGGTGAGGAACATCTTCATCTGCTCGGCGGTCGTGTTCTGCGCCTCGTCGAGGATGACGAACGCGTCGTTGAGCGTGTTGTGCGTGACGATGAAGTCGTCGGTCACGTACAGGGAGTCCTGAGCGGCGACCTGGATGCACATCGTCTCCTGCTCCCCCACGGGCTCGATGCCGCTGATGAACCGCATCGGACGCCCGCCACCGGCGGCGTCGTAGGCCCGGCGCTTTCGCTCGAGCCGGAACGGCTCGGCCCCTTGCGGCAGCCGGATGTCCAGCACGTAGGCGTCGGAGCGGTGGGGGACGTCGCGGCCCAGCACGCGGCCGGGCGGTCGCCCCTCGGCGGGACGAATGCGCGAGTAGACGACCCCACCCAGGGAGCGGACGAGAAAGGTGACGTCGTCCCGGAGGCGGGGCGACGTCGTGCAGTACTGCACCCGGCAGGTGCGGCCTCGTTGCGTGACCGGGCCACCGTCGGTGTCGAGCAGGCCCTGGAGCACTGCGAGGCGGACGTCCGCAGCGTTGTGCAGGTACGGCTCGGGCACGAACTTCGTGCCCGAGCGCGTGCCGGCCAGGCCGAGTTCGCGGAGCACCTCCGTCACCGGGTTGGCGATCCGCAGACCGCCCCGGCCGCCGTCCACGTGGCGGAGGACGTAGTCATACCCGCCCTTGTTGCGCACCTCGATCCGGTCGAGCGCGGCCTCCAAGACCACCGCGAGCTCGGGGTCGGCTGTCGCGAAGGAGGGGGTGGTGTCCGTGGTGAGGCAGCCGTCACCCAGCAGGAGCCCCAGCGCGTACGGCTCCAGGAGCACCTCGTCCGGCTCCAGATGAACCGGCTGGACCACCGGGAGCTCGTACCGGTGGGCGTGCGACCACCGCAGGCTGCCGATCATCTCCTGCGTCTCGAGGGTGCGGCTCGTCCCCCGACGGCGGTCGTCGGGCGTCCTGACCGTCCAGAGGTGCTCTCCGCAGGCCAGCGTCGAGGCGCCGTCCTGGGTCGTGACTCGGTAGACCTGCTTGCGGCCCTGGGGGTACACGCCGAGGACCGGCGTCGGCGTGCCGTCCGACCCGATGACGAGATCCCCGACCCGCAGCGTGCCCATGGGCATGAAGCCGTTCGGGGTGAGCACCCTGGCGTCGTAGGGCTGAGCCCGTCCCCGCATGTAGGCCAGCGGGGCGACCTCGATGGTCCCGGAGGCCATGAGCCGCGGGATCGACTCCGGGTCGACCATGTCGTGCAGCGCGTCGTAGAGCGGCCGCAGGTAGGGGTCGATCTTCTCGCTCAGCGTCCCCGGCAGGTACCCCAGGCGCTCGCCGGCCTCGACCGCCGGGCGGGTCAGGATGATCCGGTTGACCTGCTTGGTCTGCAGCGCCTGCACGGCCTTGGCCATGGCCAGGTAGGTCTTGCCGGTGCCGGCCGGGCCGATGCCGAAGACGATGGTGTTCTCGTCGATCGCGTCGACGTAGCGCTTCTGGTTCAGCGTCTTGGGCCGGATCGTCCGGCCGCGGCGGCTGATGATGTCGAGGCTGAGCACGTCGGCGGGGCGCTCGGACCCGCCGCTCCTCAGCATCGCGATGACGCGGCGGACCGAGTCCGGGCGCAGCTGCTGGCCGGTCCCGATCAGGGCGATGAGCTCGTCGAAGACGCGGACGGCGAAGGCGTTGTCGGCCGGCTGCCCGGTGACGGCGATCTCGTTGCCGCGCACGTGGACGTCGGCGTCCAGCTCGGACTCGACCAGGCGGAGGAGCTCGTCGGCGGACCCGAGGAGGGACAGCATGGAGACGGAGTCGGGGACGGTGATGGTGGCCCGGACCGGCGTTGCCGCCCCGGACGGATCAGGCGAGCCGGCGCGGGCGACGTCCGTGGCGGCGGCCTGCGCGGAGGCCTCACGGGACGTGTGGGCACCCGGCGCGGGGACGCCTGGGGAGGTGTCGGGCAAGAACCCTCGACCCTGCCTTCCTGAACGGAGACGAACGGACCGGTCGAGTCTACCCGCGCCGGGCCACCGGAACCCCGCCTCCACCCGCGCGGACCGGTCCACGGGGGGCGGGGCCGGTCCTGGCCCGATCCGCGCCGACAGGCGTCAGCCGGGCGGCCAGCCGAGGCCCCGGCCACCCAGCACGTGCAGGTGCAGGTGGTGCACCGTCTGACCGGCCTGCGGACCGGTGTTGGTGACCAGCCGGTAACCGGGCTCGGCGCCGCCGTCGGTCACCAGCCCCTCCTGGACGGCGACGGCGTGCGCGCCGGCGACCACGTCGGCGAGCAGCCCCGGGTCGGCGGAGACCAGGGCGCCCACCGTCGCGTGGTGCTCCTTGGGGATGACCAGCACGTGCGTGGGCGCCTGCGGGTTGATGTCGCGGAAGGCGAACACCCGGTCGGTCTCGTGGACGACGTCGGCGGGGATCTCACCGGCGACCATGCGGCAGAACAGGCAGTCGGGCACGGCGACGACCCTAGACAACCCCGGGGGCGCCCGGCCCGCTCCGCCGTCCGGACCGTCCGCCGTCGACGCCGAGGTAGGCCTCGACGATGCGCTCGTCGGCGAGCAGGTCCGCGGCCGGGCCGGAGTGGACGACCTCGCCGGTCTGCAGCACGTAGCCGTGATCGGCGGCGCGCAGGGCGCGGCGGGCGTTCTGCTCCACCAGGACCACCGTCGTCCCCGATGCCCGGATCTCCTCGATGACGCGGAACACCTCGTCGACGATCTTCGGCGCCAGGCCCATGGACGGCTCGTCCATGAGCATGACCGTCGGCTCGGCCACCAGAGCCCGGGCGATGGCGAGCATCTGCTGCTCCCCGCCGGAGAGCGCGCCGGCGGGCAGTGCGCGGCGCTCGGCCAGCACCGGGAAGCGGTCGTACACCGCGGCGATGGACTTCTGCGCCGTCCCGCCCGTGTGCCACGCCCCCATCTGCAGGTTGTCCTCGATCGTCAGGGTGGCCAGGATCTGCCGGCCCTCCGGCACCTGCACCAGCCCCCGCGCCACCAGCTTGTGCGCGGGGGTCCGCGTGACGTCCTGCCCCTCGAAGGTGATCCGGCCGCCCCCCGGCCGCAGCATTCCCGAGACGGCGTTGATCACCGAGGACTTCCCGGCCCCGTTGGCCCCGACGAGCGTCACCAGGGACCCCTGCTGGGCCTGGAAGGAGACGCCGCGGACGGCCTGGACCCGTCCGTAGCCGACCCGGAGGTCCGCCACGTCGAGGATGGGCTCACTCACGTCGCGTTCCTCGTGTTCGTGTCGGGTGGTTCCAGCGTGCCGACCGCGGTCGGGTCCACGTTCATGACCGCTCCGGCCGGAGCACCCTCGGTGTGGCCCCCGGTGGGGTCCGCGAGGGTCCCTTCGGCGATCGAGCCGGTGACCGGCTCGTCGTCCTCGGTCCCGAGGTAGGCCTCGATGACGGCCGGATCGGCGGCGACGTCCTGCGGCGAGCCGCTGGCGATCACCTGACCGAAGTTCAGCACGACCACCCGGGTGCAGGTCTCCAGCACCATGCCGACGTTGTGCTCGATGAACAGGATCGTCAGCCCGTCCGCGGCCAGGGACCTGATCAGCGCCGACAGCGTCGCGGCCTCCACGTGGTTCATGCCGGCGGCCGGCTCGTCGAGGATGAGCAGGGAGGGGTCCGAGGCCAGCGCGCGGGCGATCTCCAGCCGGCGCTGGTCGCCGTAGGAGAGCGACGACGCCCGGTTGCCGGCCAGGTCGCCCAGGCCGACCCGGCGCAGGCACCGGGCCGCGTGCTCCAGGGCCGACCGCTCGTCACGGCGGGCCGAGGGCAACCACAGCAGCCGCCGCAGGAACGTGGGTCGGCTGACCAGGTGCGCGCCCACCAACACGTTCTCCAGGGCCGACAGGCGGTTGAACAGCTTGGAGTGCTGGAAGGTGCGGCTCAGGCCGGCCGCCGCCAGCTTGTGCACCGGCGTGCGCCCGATGGTCACCCCCAGCACGGTGGCGCTGCCGGAGCTGGGCGGCACCAGCCCGCTGATCATGTTGACCAGGGTGGTCTTGCCCGCCCCGTTGGGACCGATGAGGCCGACCACCTCGCCGCTGCGCACCTCCAGGTCGATGTCGCGGACGGCGTGGACGCCGCCGTACTCCTTGCCCAGGCCGGTCAGCGTGGCCACGACCTCCCCCGCGGCCGGGTGACGACGGGCGGCCAGGTGCGCGACGCCGTCGCCGTCGTGCCCCGCCGGCAGGTGGGTGCGCCGCGGGATCAGGCTGGCCAGGCCCCCCGGCAGGAAGAGGATCACCACGAGCAGCAGCAGGCCGGCCAGGAAGGGGCGGATCCAGCCCGCCTCCACGCCGAGCGCCCGCTGGACCTCCGGGATCATGGTCTGGAACCCGCTGCCCAGCAGCGGGCCGAGGAACATCGTGGAACCGCCGACCACGGCGGTGACCAGGCCCTCGACGGCCGCGACGAAGTCGAAGTCGCCGGGTGCGATGAGCCGCACGTAGTACGCGTACAGGACGCCGTACAGCCCGGCGACGGCACCGGCGGTGACGAAGGCGGCGAGCCGGTGACGCCCGACGTCGATGCCCATGGACCGGGCGGCGAGCTCGTCCTCGCGGATGGCCTCCAGGGCCCGGCCGTACCGGGACCGTCCCATCCGCCAGAACCAGTACGCGACGGCGGCGAGCGCCACCCAGGCCATCCCGACGGTGAGGATGCGGGGCACCGCGAGCCCCTGGGCACCGCCGGTCCACTCCTGGTTGAGCAGCACGACCCGCACCGCCTCGGCGAAGCCGAGCGTGGCGATGGCGAGGAAGACGCCGCGCAGGTGCATGGTCGGCAGCCCCAGGACGACCGCGGCGAGGGCGCCCACCGACATGCCGATGGCGACGGCGATCAGCAGCGCCGGCACGTCGCCGACGTCCTCCCCACTGGGGGCCAGGCTGGCCGAGGCGAATGCCGCCAGGGAGGCGAAGCCGGCCTGCCCGAGGCTCAGCTGGCCGGCGATCAGGACGGCGTAGAAGGAGTAGGCGAAGATCGCCCCGAGGGCGATGAAGGTCAGCGTGGTCGCGTACTGGAGCAGCATCAGACCTCCCGGACCTTCCGGGCGCCGAGCAGGCCCTGCGGTCGCACGAGCAGGATGAGGAACAGCAGTCCGAAGGCGATCACGTCACGCCAGGACGAGCCGATGTACTGCACCGCGAAGACCTCCGCCAGGCCCAGGGCCAGGCCGCCGATCAAGGCCCCCGGCAGCGATCCCATGCCGCCGACGATGATGACCGCCAGCCCCTTGAGCTCGATGGCCGAGCCCATGCCGAGCTGCGCGGTGTTGACGTTGATGGCGAACAGCACGCCCGCGACCGCGCCCAGCGCCGACGAGATGGCGAACGTGACGGCGGTGATCCGGTCGACGTTGACGCCCAGCACCCGCGCCGCGTCGGGGTTCTCCGCGACCGCCCGCATGCCACGGCCCAGCCGCGTCCGCGTGACCATGTAGGTCAACCCCACCATGAGGGCGAGGGAGACGCCCAGGATCACCACCTGCACGAGCGTCACCTGCGCGCCGGCGACCTCGTAGCGGGTGTCGGGGAAGGACCCGGCGGGGAACCGCCGGGTGTCGGGTCCGTACCGCCACTGCAGGAGGGCGATGACCATCCCGGCCAGGGCGATGGAGGAGATGAGCCCGGCGAAGTGGGCGTCGGCGCGGCCCTTGAGGGGGCGGAAGGCCAGCCGCTCGATGAGCAGCCCGAGGACGGCGCCGAAGACGAAGACGATCGGCAGGGCGGCCCACAGGGACAGCCCGCCCCGCTCGACCAGCTCGATGCCGACGAACGCGGAGGCGGCGAAGACCGCGGGGTGGGCAAGGTTCAGCCGGTCGAGGATGCCGAAGACCAGGGTGAACCCGATGGCGAACAGCGCGTAGATCGAACCGATGAAGATGCCGTTGAGCAGTTGCTGCACAGCGGTCCTAACTGAGGGTGGAGGAGGACGGCGTCCCTGCCCGGCCGGGACTCCGGCCGGGCAGGGGTGCCGGATCACTCGAGGACGGCGAACTTCCCGTCCTGGACGACCTGCACGACGGCGGGGTGGACGGCGTCCCGGTTCTCGTCGATGGAGAACGCACCGAGCACGGTCGGGATGTTCTCCAGCTCGCCGAGGGACTTCTTGATGCTGTCGCGGTCGGCCGAGCAGTCGGCCCGCACCGCCTGGTCGACCAGCATGAGACCGGTGTAGGCCTGCGCCGCGAACTGGTCGGGCTGGGCGTCGTACTCGGCCTCGAAGGCCTCCAGGAACGCCAGGTTCTCCGGGTTGTCCGAGGAGGAGTTCCAGGCGGCGCCCACGACGACGCCCTCGGCCGCCTCGCCGGCGTCGGCCATCAGCCGCGGGTTGTTGAAGCCGTTGCCACCGATGATGGGCACGTCGATGCCCAGCTCCCGGGCCTGCGTGACCAGCGGGATGGCGGCCTCGATCAGGGCGGAGACGACGATCGCGTCGGGCTCGCCCTCCTGGGCCTGGGTCAGCAGCGCACGGAAGTCGGTGTCGGCCTTGGAGAAGGTGATCTCCTCGGCGACGTCGACGCCCTCGTCCTCGAGCGCGGCGGCGAAGGCCTCGTAGCCGGACTCGGTGAACGCGTCGTCGTTGGCGTACATGACGACGACGTTCTCCAGGCCGTACTCCTCGGTGGCCTTGGCGATGGTCTGCGGGATGACCGCCTGCTCGGTCAGGGAGTCGCGGAAGATGTAGTCCCCGATGTCGGTGATCCCGGCGGCGGTGTTCGAGATGCCGAGCACCGGCACCCCGGCCTCCTGGGCGATCGGGTCGGACTGCACCGCGGCGTTGGACAGCGTCGGCCCGATGATCAGGCTCACGTCCTGCGACACGAACTGGTCGAAGAGCGTGATGCCCTGGCGCGGGTCGGTCTGGTCGTCCTCGATCGTGAGGGCGTAGGTGATGCCCCCCTTCTCGGCCAGCTCAGCGGCGGCCAGCTCCAGCCCCTTCTGCTGCGACTCGCCGTAGCTGGCCGCGGCTCCCGTCAGGCTGAGGACCGCTCCGATGGGCACCTCGGCCTCGATCGTGCAGTCGTCCCCGGTGCCCTCCCCGGCGCGGTCGCCCGACGCTGCCTGGTCGCCGTCCCCACCGCCTGAGCCGCAGGATGCGAGGACGAAGACCGCTGCGGTGGCAGCGGCGACGGTGTTGAGCTTGACGCGCATGTCTCTCCAGTTGTCGTGCGACCGCGCCGGCCACGGCCTGACCGTGTCCGGGCCCACTGGGGCTGCGATCCGGCATCCGCCTCCGGCGGGGTGGTGGCGCCGAGCTGCGCCCGGCGGCCTGTTGCGGTCGTCACCGTAGGCACACCTGCGGGACTCGTCGGGCCGATGCCGAGGACCGTGCCCAGAACGTGACCGTGCACCCGGCACCGGACGGCGGAGGGCTCCTTATGCTGCCAACCGGCAGGCGCCGACAGGGCGCCCCGCGAGAGCTCGAGGGGTCACAGATGTCCGGAACCATCACCACAGACGACCCCGGCGGGGGCGCATCGGCCGGTCCGGCTACCGGAGGCGGCCGATCGATGAAGACGGTGGCCATCTGGTCGGCGGTCGCGGTCGTCGGGGCCATCTGCTGGGGTGTGCTGGCCATCGCCCGCGGCGAGACGATCTCGGCGCTGTGGCTGCTGTTCGCCGCCTTGTGCTCCTACGCGATCGCCTACCGGTTCTACTCACGCTTCATCACCTACCGGGTGCTGCGCGCCGACGACCGGCGGGCCACCCCGGCCGAACGGCTGGAGAACGGCGTCGACTTCGACGTCACCGACCGCCGGGTGCTCTTCGGCCACCACTTCGCCGCCATCGCCGGCGCCGGACCACTGGTCGGCCCCGTGCTCGCGGCGCAGATGGGCTACCTGCCGGGCACCATCTGGATCGTCGTCGGCGTCATCTTCGCCGGCGCCGTCCAGGACCTGACGGTCATGTTCTTCTCGATGCGCCGCAACGGGAAGAGCCTCGGCCAGATGATCCGCGAGGAGATCGGCATCGTCGGCGGCATCGCCGCGCTGATCGCCGTCTTCGCCATCATGATCATCATCCTGGCGGTGCTCGCGCTGATCGTGGTCAACGCGCTGGCCGAGTCCCCGTGGGGCGTGTGGTCCATCGGGTTGACCATCCCGATCGCGCTCTTCATGGGCGTGTACCTGCGCCGGCTGCGACCAGGGCGGGTGCTCGAGGCGACCGGCATCGGCGTCGCCCTGCTGCTGCTGGCGATCGTCTCCGGTGGCTGGATCGAGGACAGCAGCCTCGGCGAGACGCTGACCCTCTCCAAGGAGTGGCTGGTCCTGGCGCTGGTCGTCTACGGCTTCGTCGCCTCGGTGCTGCCGGTCTGGCTGCTGCTCACCCCGCGCGACTACCTGTCGACCTTCATGAAGATCGGCGTGATCGCGCTGCTCGCGGTCAGCCTGATCATCGCCCGCCCGGTGCTCCAGGCCGACGCGGTCACCGACTTCGCCCGGGAGGGCACCGGCCCGGTCTTCGCCGGCTCCCTGTTCCCGTTCGTGTTCATCACCATCGCCTGCGGTGCCCTCTCCGGGTTCCACGCGCTCATCTCCTCCGGGACGACGCCGAAGATGCTGGCCAAGGAGAGCCAGGTCCGGCTCATCGGCTACGGCGGCATGCTGATGGAGTCCTTCGTCGCCATCAGCGCGCTGATCGCGGCCTGCGTCATCGACCAGGGTCTGTACTTCGCGATGAACAGCCCGGCGGGAGCCACCGGCGGCACCGTCGAGTCGGCCGCGGCCTTCGTGCAGGGGCTGGGCTTCGACACCTCGGCGGCCGACCTCGCCGCGGCGTCCGCCGCGGTCCAGGAGGACAGCCTGATCTCCCGGACCGGCGGCGCCCCGGCGCTGGCGGTCGGCCTGGCCCAGGTGTTCAGCCAGGCGTTCGGCGGCGGTGGCCAGGCGTTCTGGTACCACTTCGCGATCATGTTCGAGGCGCTGTTCATCCTCACCGCCGTCGACGCCGGCACCCGCGTGGGCCGGTTCATGCTGCAGGACACGATCGGCAACGTCTGGAAGAAG
>CADCTN010000242.1 GCA_902805535.1 uncultured Blastococcus sp.
TTGCTGACGGCGGATCCGACGGCGGTGCCGACGGTGGCGCCGATGGTGGTGCCGACGGCGGATCCGATGGCGGTGCCGATGGTGGCGCCGACGGTGGCGCCGATGGTGGTGCCGACGGCGGCGCGGACGGTTCGGCCTGACCGAGAGCCCGACCACGCAGGGCCGGGTGGAGCATGAGCTCCGCCCGGCCCTGCGGCGGTGCACCGGCCTGGACCCCGCGGTCTTCGCCGAGCAGTACTGGTCCCGCCGGCCGCTGCTGACCCGCGCCCGGCACGCCGGGCACCCCGGGGATGGGGCCGCCCGCAGCTCCTTCACGGACCTGCTCGACCTGGCCGCCGTCGACGAGCTGCTCGGCCGGCGGGGACTGCGCACGCCCTTCCTGCGGATCGCCAAGGACGGCGCCGTCGTCGACGCCAAGCGCTACACCACGTCCGGGGGCGCCGGCGCGGAGATCGCCGACCAGGTCTCCTCCGAGGCCGTGCTGCGCCTCTTCGCCGACGGCGCCACCGTCGTGCTGCAGGGGCTGCACCGGCTCTGGCCGCCGCTGATCGAGTTCGCCGACCAGCTGGCCGCCGACCTGGGCCACCCCACGCAGGTCAACGCCTACATCACCCCGCCGTCCTCGCGCGGGTTCAGCCCGCACTACGACGTGCACGACGTCTTCGTGCTGCAGGTCGCCGGCCAGAAGCACTGGACGATCCACGAGCCGGTGCTCCGCGATCCGCTGCGCACCCAGGCCTGGAACGACCGCGCCGCCGAGGTGGCCGCCGCGGCCGAGCGCGAGCCCGTGATCGATGCGGTGCTGCAGCCTGGTGACGCCCTCTACCTGCCCCGCGGGTACCTGCACTCCGCCGAGGCGCTCGGCGAGATCAGCGCCCACCTGACGGTCGGCGTCCACTCCGTGACGCGCTGGGCGGCCGCCGAGTCCGCGCTGGACCTGGTTCGCACCCTCGCCGCCGAGGACCCGCGGCTGCGCGGCTCCCTGCCGCTGGGCGTCGACCTCGCCGACCCCGACTCGATCCGCGGCGACCTGACCGCCGTGATCGCCGGCCTGCAGGAGTGGCTGGGCCGGATCGACCCCACCGAGGTGGCCGACCGCGTGCGCGCCGGCACCTGGGCGCAGGTGCGTCCCGAGCCGATGGCCCCGCTCGCCCAGTCCGCCGCGGCTGCCGCACTGGGCCCCGACACGGTGCTCCGGCTGCGCCGCCGGCTGCGCTGCACCCTGCGCGACGGCGGCGAGGACAGGATCACGCTGGTCGCCGGGCGGCGCTCGCACTCCTTCCCGGCCGACGTGCGGCCCGCGCTGACCGCGCTGCTGGACGTCGGGGAGCTCAAGGTCGGGGACCTGCCCGGTCTGGAGCCCGCCGACCGGACCACCCTCGCGCGCCGGCTGGTCACCGAGGGCGTGGCCACCGTGCCCGACGCCGGCCCGGCGTGACGGGCGACCCCGACGACCTCTGCCGCACGGACGTGCCCGCCCGGCCGGCCGGGCGCATCGACGACGGCCGCTGCTCGGTCCAGTCGCTGGCCCGCGGCGACTCCCCCGTCGCCACCGCCGCGCCGGTCCAGCGCTGGCTGCTCATCGAGCAGCCGGGCCCGTGGGGACGCGAGGCGCTGACGGAGTCCCGCTTCGACGCCGCCGCCGCGGGCCCGCTGGCGCGCCGCTCACGGGCCGAGGGGGTGCGGCTGCTGCTGATCCGCCGTCCGGGTGACCGGCTGGCCGACTCGGGGCGGCGGTGGGCCTACGTGGACAGCCGGCCCGGGCGCGAGGGGCTGTGGTGGTCGGTGCGCGACAGCGACGAGGACCTGCTCACCGCGCCGTGGGACGGCTCGGTCGGCGAGCCGGCCTCGGGCCCCACCTACCTGGTGTGCACCCATGGCGGGCACGACGCCTGCTGCGCGCTGCGCGGGCGCCCGCTGGCGCGCGCGCTGCCGGCCCCCGGCCCCGCCGACGTCTGGGAGTGCAGCCACCTCGGTGGCGACCGGTTCGCCGCCAACGTGCTGGTGCTGCCGCACGGCTTCTACTACGGCCAGGTGCCCGGTGACGGTGCCGAGCTCGTGGCCGCCCACACCGCCGGGCAGGTGGTGCTGCCGTGGCTGCGCGGCCGCGCCGGCGTCCCGCCGCCCGGCCAGGCGGCACAGCACTTCGCCCGCGAGGCGCTGGGGCTGCTCGGCATCGACGACCTGCCGGTGGTCGCGGTGGCGCAGCGGACGCCGCCGGGCGCGGAGACCGAGCGGTGGGTGGTGACCCTGGCCGGTCCCGACGGCGACGTCGTCACCGATGTGGAGAGCCGGCCCTCGGCTGCCACGGCCCTGCTCACCTGCCGCGCCACGCACCCCGCCCACTGGCGCATCTGGGACGTGGCGTTCGCGGGCTGACCTCAGCCGAGTGATCGGCCTCGCAGGGTCAGCAGCGGGATGGCGAGCTCCGTCGCGGTGAGCGAGCCGTGGTAGCCGACCAGGCTGCTGGGCCCGGGCTCGAGCCGCGGCGTGACGAGCGCCCAGGTGCCGCGCGCGAGGGCGACGACGTCGCCGATGCGGGCCGCGACCCGCTCGTCCACCGGGCCGAAGACCCCCGTGGCGACGGCCTCCGCACGGCTGCCGACCCAGGCCCTCGGTCCGAGCACCTCCCGCCACCGGTCGAGCAGGTCGGCCTCGGCGCCGGGCACGGCGTGGACGTAGCGGGCGCGCGGCTCGCCGGCGAGCAGCCGGACGTCGTCGAGGAGGGCGGGCTCCTCGTCGAGGTCGAAGCGGGTGCCGTCGGGGACGTCGAGCATGCCGTGGTCGGCGGTGACCAGTAGCGCGGCGTCCTCGGGCAGGCCGGCGGCGAGCTCCTCGACGAGCCGGTCGATCAGCGCCAGCTGGGCCCGCCAGCTCGCCGAGTCGACCCCGCGCACGTGGCCGGTGAGGTCGAGCTCGGCGACGTAGCCGTAGACGAGGGCCCGAGGTGTCGCGGCCAGGGCGTGCAGGACCTGGGCGCAGAGGTCGCCGTGGCCGACCGCCCCGGGATAGGCGGCGCCCCGGTAGACGGCGCGGGTGAGCCCGGACCCGGCGTAGGCGAGGGGACCGACGACGGTCGCGGGGACGCCGGCCGCCTCGGCCCGCTCGAAGACGGTGCGCCGCGCCTGCCACTCGTCGGGGTCGGGGTCGTCGCGCCACTGGACGTGGTTGAGCGCCCGGTCCTCGCCCGGGACGTCGGTGACGAAGCCGAGGATGCCGTGGCTGCCCGGCGGCAGCCCGGTGCCCAGGGTCGCCAGGCTGACCGGGGTGGTGCTGGGGCACGGCGCCGACAGGTCCCCGGCCGGACTGGCCAGCGCGGCGAGGGTGGGGGCGATGTCGGCGTGCGCGCGGACCAGGTCGGCGCCGAGACCGTCGACGAGGAGGACGGCGACCCGGCGGGCACCCCCGAGGGCCTCGGTGAGGCCGAGTGGATCAGCCGGCAGGTCGCCGCGGCCGAGGGTCACGCCGAGTGCGGCGGCCGCGCCGGGCAGCACGTCGGCGAGCGACGCGGTGCCGTAGCGGGGCACCGCGAGGTCCGGCGGGAGCAGGGTCACGGACGGGCGGCCAGGACGTGCAGCCCGGTGGCGATGTCGCGGAAGGGGGAGGTCTCGGCGAGGGCGGCCTCGAGCGCCCGGACGGCCTCAGGGTCGGCGCCGGACGTCGCCTCGAGCAGATCGGCGACGACGGAGATCCCGCGCCACGGGCCGGGGCGGAGGTCGGCGCCGGCGACGAGGCCCAGCAGCTCCTCGGGCGTGAAGCGGCGCCGCGCGGGCCTGGCCCGGCCGGGGGCGGGGTCGCGGTCCTCGAGGAGGGCGAGCGCCTCGACGGGGTGCCCGGCCACCGCCCGGGCGAGGACGGCGCCGGCACGGTTGACCGTCGCGACGCTCACCTGACCACCCGGCCGCAGGGCGCGGGCGATCTCGCGGAGGGTCACGGCCGGGTCGTCGACGACCTCGAGCACGTAGTGGCAGAGGGCCAGATCGAAGGTGGGGTCGTGTGCGGGGTCGTCCGCGCGGTCGTCGCCACCGGCGGGGAGTACGGCGTGCAGCAGGTCGCCGTCGCCCTGGAGCCCGTGCACGCGGTCGCCCACCCCGGCGGTGTCAGCGCGGCGCCGCAGGGTGGCCAGGGCGTCGGCGCTGGGGTCGACGACGGTGACGGAGTGGCCGAGCCGGGCCAACGGGACGGCGAACATGCCGCTGCCGCCGCCGACGTCCAGCACCCGCAGCGGGGGGCCCGCGCCGACCAGCCGATCCAGGGCTGCCCACAGCGCAGCGGTCCGGGCGGGCAGCTGCTCGTGGGGTGAGGCGGGGGGCGTCGGCACCCGGCGAAGCCTAGTGGCGGGCGCGGCCACCCACCCGCCGCGACGGGTCAGGCAGCGGGACCGTCGGCGGCCCGCCGGATCTCGGCGATGTCGATCCGGCGCATCTGCAGCATCGCCTGGGTCGCCCGCTGGGCCCGGCCCTGGTCGGGGTCGTTGAGCAGCTGCATCAGCTCCGTGGGGGTGACCTGCCAGGAGACGCCGAACCTGTCCTTGAGCCAGCCGCACATGCTCTCCTCGCCGCCCTCGGTCAGCCGGTTCCAGTAGTGGTCGGCCTCCTCCTGGTCCTTGCACATGATCTGGAAGGAGATGGCCTCGGTGAACGGGAACTGCGGGCCGCCGTTGAGCGCGGTGTAGGGCTGCCCGTCGAGGGTGAAGTCGACAGTGAGGACGTCGCCCTCCTTCATCGGCGGCGGCATGTCCGGCCCGTAGCGGGCGATCGCGCCCATGCTCGAGTGGGGGAAGATCGAGGTGTAGAGCTTCGCGGCGTCCTCCGCCTGTCCGTCGAACCAGAGGCACGGGATCTGCTGGGGCATGGCTGTCCTCTCTCACGTCCGGCTCCCTCGCCGGCTGATGGGTAGACCCCGGCGCGCGCCGTGAGTCATCGGCAGGTGCGCGTGCATCAGAACGGCGCCGGCTCGACGACGTCGGCGTCGAGGACGGGGGCGCCCAGCTCGAAAGGTTCCAGGAGCTCCAGACCCGGTGGTCGGCTGACGCGGGTGACGCCGCTCGGGGTGGTCACCCACAGGGCACCGTCGGCGTCGAGGTGGAAGCTCCAGCCCGGGGCATGGGTCTTGAGCCGGTGGTGCCGACGGCACAGGCAACAGAGGTTGGCGCAGTCGGTCCGCCCTCCGTCGGCGTACGCCTCGACGTGGTCGACGTCCGCCCACCCGGACCTGTTCGGGCAGCCGGGGTGCCGGCACTGCCGGTCCCGGGCCCTGGTCCACCGGCGCTGGGCCGCGGTGGGGACGTAGCCGTCGATCGGCGGCGGCCGTTCCACCACGGCGCAGCGGCAGTTCCCGTCGGCGTGGGCGGGGCAGCCACGGCGCACCGCCTGCTCGAGCTCCCGACGGGTGAGCGTGACGAGCAGCGCGCCGCCCCCGCCGAGCAGATCGAGGTGCAGCGAGCCCCCCCGGTGGGCGACTGGAGGCCGCCGGGACAGACGGCGTCCAGCGCGGTGAGCAGTGCCCGCAGGTGGCCGGCGGTGATCGGCTCGTCGTCGACCAGGGCGATGCCCGGCGGCGAGCCGCCTTCCCCGAGGACCGACGGGTCGGGCAGGAGGGAGTTCAGCGGCGCGATCACCCACAGCTCGGCGGTGACCGGCGGCCGGGTCTCGTCCCACGGTCGAAGCGTCAGGGCGGCCGAGACCTCGGCGCGGATCCGGCCGATCGGCCGCGGGTCGCCGTCGACCTTCGCCTGCCGGGCATGGGCGTCCACCGCCCGGTACACGGCGGCGGCCACGGGCTGCGGCAGGACGGTCACCACCTCCGCCATGCCCTCGTTCGCCGATCGCCGGAGCAGCACGTCGGCGGACGCCTGTGCCTGCTCCCGGCGCCGATCCGCGGCGTGGGCGTCCCGGCGGACGATCTCGGCACGCACGAGCGCCTGCAACCGGTGGACCGACAGCTCCGGCGCCTGCGGCAGGACCACGGCCTCCACGGTGGCGAGGAGGTGCGGATCGAGCTCCGGTCCGTGCCGGTCGACCTCCCGGGCGATGGCTCGGGCGCGGGCCCAGCTCAGCTCGCCGTCCGCCAGCGCCGCCCACGTCTCGGGCAGCCGGTGCGCCAGCGTGAGGGCCACAGTTGCCAGTTCCGCGGCTGCGGCGCGGGAACAGTCGAGGACGAGCGCCAGCTCGTCGGCGAAGAACTCGGAGAGGCCGGCCGGCACGGCGCCGAGGCGCGCCCACCCCGTGCCGGCCGAGCCCGACTGCTCCGGAGCGCGGTCGCGGTCGTCGCCGCGCCGCTTCGCCAGCGCGGCGATCATCTCCACCCGGTAGGCCCACAACCTGCTGTCGGCCACGTTCGCCCGCCGCATCTCGTGGGCCAGCTCGGCATCGCTGCGCGCATCGACCGGCATCAGCTCGCCGAGGCGCGTCGGATGCGCCTCCACGCCGGCCGGGAGGGTCTCCGGCGGCCACGGGGGCAGGTCGAGCTGGTTGACCGTCAGCCCGACACCGAAGCCACCGCCTGCGAACACACGAGCGACGTTAGGGCCGGGGTACGACACTTTCTGCTGGTCACGGCGGTGGCCGTTTGCCGACCGGGGGCCCGCGGGCACCCCTGCCTGGTCAGCACGTCCCGACCGAGGAGTCGTCATGGCCAGGTACTCCCTCTCCCGTCCGCTGCGCGCGACCGCCGCGGCGTTCGCCATCACTGCCGCATCCCTCACGACGGTCGCCTGCGGATCTGACGTCGTCGACGACGGCGTCGAGCAGAACGTCGAGGAAGGGGTCGAGGACGCCGAGCAGGAGGTCGAGGACGCCACCGACGGCGAGGACGGCGACGGCTGAGCCCTGGGGCACGCAAGTGGTGGGGAGGAGACTTCTCGTCAGTGGCCGGAGCTGCCCGGGCTGGAGTGCCAGAGCTTGCGGGGCGGTCCGGACGCCGCACGGCGAGCGGCCGTGGCGGCGTCCTCGCCGGCCGGCTTGATGTCGGCGTAGGGCGACATCCGGAAGCCGGTCGGGTGCACCAGCACCGGTCGCACGACCACCGGCCGCTGCCCGTGCGAGGCCGCCGCCCCGGCGATCGCCTGCTCGGTGAACGCGTCGTCCTCCCCCTCCCGCCCAGCGGCCATCAGGTCGCGCACGCCGTCCAGCCCGTCGGCCTCCCACGCCTCGTGCAGCGCCGGCAGCTCCCACGCCCCGGTCGCCCGCAGCGAGACCCCGCGCGGGCCGGTGCGCCGCAGCACCCCCCGGATGACCAGCAGCCAGGAGTGGAACACCGTGGCGGCGTAGGGACCCTGCGCGTCCTCGAAGAAGGTCGAGTCGGTGCAGCCGGTGCCGTCGTCCAGGGTCACGAACACCACCCGGCGACCGGAACGGATCGGCGGCGTCTGGGTCGCGACCTTCACCCCGGCGACCAGCACCTCCGCGCCGCTGCGGCAGCCGAGCAGCTCACCGGCCAGCACCGCACCGATCGCGGACAGGAACGGCCGGTAGAAGTCGACGACGTGCCGGCTGGCATCCAGCCCCAGCACCTCGAGCTCGGCCCGCACCAGCTCGGCGTCGGTGAACTCCGGCAGGCCGCTGCCCTCCGCCCAGCCGGGGCCCGCCTCCTCCCCTGACCGTTCCGGCCCTGACCGTTCCAGCCCGGCCTCCTCCGCCGGCCCCAGATCCATCAGGTCCAGGCTCAGCTGCCCGATGGAGCCCGCCCGCGCGCCGCTGCGGCTCCACCGGTCCAGGTCGCCGATCTGCAGCAGCAGGTCCCGGCGGGTCACCTGGTTGCGGCGGGAGGTCGGCCGGCCGGCCTCGCGGTCGCGGATGCCGAAGCCGTAGAGGGAGTCGAACCCCCCGGCCAGCACCAGCCGCTCCACCACGGGGCGGGACACCGACGCGCGGGACCAGAAGTCGCTCAGCGAGCGGTAGGGCCGGCCCGCCACGATCCGCCCGACCTCGTCGTCGGAGATTCCCTTCACGTCGGCCAGTGCCAGCCGGATCCCGTAGCCGGACGGATCGCGCATCCTGCCCGGCATCCACTCCGGCCGGGGCCAGGTCTCGACCTCCACCTCACCCTCAGGGTCGGTCGTGATCCGCTCGACCCGGTAGGTGCCGGTCGAGACGTTGACGTCCAGTCCGAGCACGCGGATCCCGAAGTTGCGGGCGTCGTCGAGGATCAGCCGCTTCGGGTACATCCCGGGGTCGTGGGTGAGCACCCCGGCGAGGAAGGCCGCCGGGTGGTGGGTCTTCAGCCAGGCCGACTGGTAGGTGGGCAGCGCGAACGCCGCCGCGTGGGCCTTGCAGAACCCGAACGACCCGAACGCCGCCAGCACCGTCCAGACCTGCTCGGCGATCTGCACCGGATAGCCGGCGTCCAGGGCCCGGGGCACGAACCAGGCCCGCACCTCCGGATGGGCGTCCTTCTCGCCCAGCGCCCGGCGGACCTCGTCCGCCTCGGCCAGCGTGCAGCCGGTCATCCGCGCGACCACCTGCAGCACCTGCTCGTGGAACACCACCACCCCGGCGGTCTCGGCGAGGGCGAACTCGAGGTCGGGGTGCGGATAGATCGCCTCGCGCCACCCGTTCCGCGCCATGAGGAACGGCGTCACCATGTCGCTCTTCACCGGTCCCGGCCGGAACAGCGAGATGTCGATGATGATGTCCTCGAACGTCCGCGGGCCGAACTTGCCGACCAGCTCCCGCTGACCCGGTGACTCGATCTGGAACATCCCGAGCGTGCGGGTGCTGCGGATCAGCTCGAAGGTCGTCGGGTCGTCCCTGGGGATCGCGTCGATGTCGACCTGCTCGTGGTCCACCCGTTGCACTTCGGAGAGGGCGTGCGCGATGGCCGATTGCATCCGGATGCCCAGCAGGTCGAGCTTGAGCAGCCCGAGCTCCTCGACGTCGTCCTTGTCGAACTGGCTCATCGGATACCCGAGGTAGCTGCTCTCCACCGGCGTGCGGTCGAGCAGCGTGGCGTCGGAGAGCAGCACGCCGCACGGGTGCAGCGCGATGTGCCGGGGCAGGCCGTCGAGCCGGGCGACCAGGTCGAACATCAGGTCGAGGTCGCCCGAGCCACCCGACCGCCTGGAGCCCAGCCGGCTGGCGCGCAGCTCCGGCAGGTCCTTGAGCGCGGCGTGCACCTGGTTGGCCCGGATGTGCGGAAAGGCCTTGGCGACGGCGTCGATCTCCGCCGGCGGCAGCCCGAGCGCCGCCCCGACGTCGCGGATGGCGTGCCGCACCCGGTAGGTGTCCATCATCGAGATGCAGCTGACCCGGTCGGCGCCGAAGCGGTCGATGACCGCGTCGTAGACCTCCATGCGCCGGGCGGACTCCACGTCGATGTCGATGTCGGGCAGCTGGTGGCGCAGCGGGGAGAGGAACCGCTCCATCAGCAGCCCGTACCGCAGCGGATCGACGTCGGAGATGCCGAGCAGGTAGGTGACCAGGCTGCCGGCGCCCGAGCCGCGCGCCGCTGCCCGAACCCTCAAGCTCTTGATGAGGTCGACCACGTCGGCGACGGTCAGGAAGTAGGACGGGTAACCCAGCTGGTCGATCACGGCCAGCTCGTCGTCGAGCCGCTGCCGCACCTGCTCCGACGGCGCCAGGCCGCGCCGGCCCATCCCCGCCTCGCACCGGGCCCGCAGCACCTGCGAGGGACCCATCCCCCGTTCGGCGGGCGTGGTGACGACGTCGAGCTCGGGATAGCGGACGCTGCCGATGCCGAGGTCGTCGCGGACGTCGACGACGCACTGCTCGGCCAGCCGGGCCGTGCCCTCCAGCAGGCGCAGCGCGGCGTCCCGGTCGGGGCCGACGAGGTCCTCGGCGACCGCGGCCATCTCCTTGCCCGACTTCAGGTAGCCCTCCGCGGTGCGCCGGTCGACGTGGCGCACGTCGAGCGGGACCAGCCGCCGGGCGGCGTCCAGCACGTCGGCGGTCGGTGCGTCCAGCGCGTCGACGTACCGGACGGCATTGCTGAGCACCACCGGCACGCCCTGCTCGGCGGCGAACCGGAGCATGGTCTGCGCCCGCACCCGGTCACCCCGGCCACGGTGGTGGACCAGCTCGAGCACCAGCCGGCCCGGGCCGTAAGCGGCCCGCCAGGCATCCAGGTGGGCTACGGCATGGTCGGCCCGGCCGGTGAGCAGCGCCCGGCCGACCGCCGAGTCCGGTCCGAGCAGCGCGATCAGCCCGTTCGCGTGCTCGGCGGCCGTGGCCAGCGAGCTCACCGGCTCCCCCCGGGTGCCGCGCAGGTGGGTGGCGCTGGTCAGCCGGCACAGCGACCGCCAGCCGGCGCCGTCCCGGGCGAGGAAGGTGACCCGCGGCAGCCGCGGGTCGACGCTGGCGCCACCACGGGCAGGGCTCCGCCGGGCGGGCGCCTGGAGACGCGGCGGCCGGCCGCCCCCGCCG